>NZ_JBEKXH010000126.1:0-15302 GCF_049512235.1 Bradyrhizobium sp. | reverse complement strand
ACCGATTTGTCGAAATAGACCAGCGAGGCCGCGGCGATGCCGTAAGCGCCAAGACCGAGATAGATTTCATTGAGATAGAGTTCGAGGATCTTGTCCTTGGAGTAGGCGCGCTCGATCCGCATCGCCAGCAAGGCTTCCTTGATCTTGCGGGTGAACGAGACTTCGTTGGTCAGAAGAAAGTTCTTCGCAACCTGCTGGGTGATCGTGGAGGCGCCCTGCGGGCGCCGGTTGGATCCGTAGTTTTGCGCGTACAGCACCGCCGCGCGCGCCATGCCTGAAAAGTCGATACCGCCGTGCTCGTAGAAGTTCTTGTCCTCGGCCGCCAGGAACGCGTTGATAACCAGTTTTGGAACCGCCTGGATCGGCAGATACAGCCGACGTTCCTTGGAGTATTCGCCAAGCAGCGCGCCATCGGCCGCGTGGACGCGCGTCATGACGGGGGGTTCATAATCCTGAAGCTGAGAATAGTCCGGCAAGTCCTTGGAAAAATGCCAGATCAGCCCGGCCACGCCGGCCACGCCCACCAGAAACACCACGGTTCCAGCGGCGAACAGAAAACCCAAGAACCGCACCAGCAAGCGCATCATCAAATATCCGTTTCAGCCCATGCGCCTTAACAACCGGCGTTTTCCCTTGATTAGACCACCGCTGCTGGAAGATGTGCCATTCCACGCCGGCGTAAAGCAAGTTGGCCGAGGGGGTATTTTTATCGAATCTGAGGCCGTCAAGGTAGTTTTTTATAGGGCCGCCGCTGTGGCCAAACTAGGGCTTCCAGTATCGAGTAGCCCCTTTTCAATTCGCCGCCCCTGCCGTCGCGAGACGCTTGGCGAAAAAGGCGTCGATCGCCTGCGCGATCGATCCAACGGTTCGGGAACGCCAGTCCTCGGATACGAGGTGTTCGAGATCGCCCTTGTTCGACACATAACCGAGTTCGATCAGGACCGAGGGCACATCTGGAGCCTTCAATACCTTGAAGCCGGCAGATTTCAGGGGGTGCTTGTGCATCCGCACGCTGGTTTTCATTTCGGCCATCAGCATGCGGGCGAACCGGTTAGAGAATGTGCGGGTTTCGCGCTGGGCCAGGTCAATCAGAATGTCGGCGACATCGGAGGGCTCTTCGGTCAGATTAACCCCGCCAATGGCATCGGCCTTATTTTCTGCCTCCGCCAGTCTTTCCGCCTCGTTGTCGGAGGCATGGTCGGACAGCGTGTAAATCGTCGCGCCCTGGGCGTCGCCTTCCTCGCGCGGCAACGCGTCGGCGTGGATCGACACAAACAGCGACGCCGACTGATTGCGAGCGATCCGAACCCGCTCGGCCAGCGGAATGAAGGTATCGTCGCTTCGGGTCATGACGACACGATATTTGCCTTTCTTTTCAAGGCGATCGCGCAACGCCAAAGCAAATCCCAGCACCAGGTTCTTTTCGCTTTCACCGCTCGATTGGGTGCCATTGTCGGCGCCGCCATGCCCCGGATCGATCACCACCACGGGACGCGAATCGGCGGCCGCGACCAACTTGGGCGTGGCCATTCCGGGCGTGGCGACGGCACCGCCGGCGTCTGCGACGGCGGCCATCAATTCCGGCCGAGCCTCGGCCGCGAGCGTTTGTATAAAGGCTGAGCGATCGACTTCTTCGAGTTCGATCACCAGACGCGGCGGCTGGCCGTTGGCCGCTTCGAGCACGTAGGATTGCGCGATCTTGGCCGGGCCGGCCAGATCGAACACAATCCGCGAACCGCCCGGCATGACCAAGCCATAACGGAATGCCTTGATCAGCCCACGCCCCACAGTGCCGGTCCCGGCAGCGAGCTGAAACCTGACCTCGGGGATATCCACCACCACCCGGTAGGGATCAGCCAGGGCAAAGGCGCGAAACTGGATGGCTTTGTCGAGATCCAGCACGAAGCGGGTTTGTCTGGCGTCGCCGGCCAGGCGAGCATCCGAGGCGATTGCATGATCCGACGCCCTGACCGAATTCGACGATTGGCCCGGTGCCGCGCCGACTGACACGTCGGAACATAGCAATGCGGCAGCGCAGAACAGAGCGCATCCCAGCAAAACACCATCATTTGCGCGGCTCGCCAACGAATTCCTGCCTCCGAGCGGCCCTCTTACCGCAATAGAACCCCAAGGTTAACGGAACCTTAATGTCCTTTCGGCGATCCTCAAATGTCCTTTCAGCGAATAAAGGCGCACTGTTGCCGCGTTGCGACGCTTCCCTTGCACGCGCCGACCAATCCACGTATGTAAGGGAGGCTGACGGCTAAAATTCCCGGTTGTGTCGCGTTCAGCCTCCCGGTGCAGCGCCGGAACCTTCGCATTTTGGAGATTCCAGCGTCTTTCCGATCCCTCCGCAGCCAGCGCAGCGCGCGGCTGAACAAGGAGCGGCGGTTTCGAGCCCGAGCGGCGTCCGGTCCCAGGTTACCATCTTGTTCCCGGGACCGCTTCAGAAACGGCATAGCTGGATATCCGGGCCCTAAGGGGCCCAATATGCGATGGACGGCGGCGCTTTGGCGCCGCGCCGGGCCTTCAGCGATAGACAAGGCGGCGCCCTTTGCCGCCAACGTGTTCAGACGGGCCGACGCTTGATGCGCCAGACAGTGTTGCCGACCAAGATCCGGGTAAGGACCGCGCCGATGCGGGGCGAAAGCTCCGCGCGTCGTCTTGCTTCACCGGGATCCCGTTCGGACCGGCGCCCCGGGTTGCGTTTTGGCCTTCCCCTCACCCCCGAATCAGGTGGACCGTCGCGTCACCCGGCGGCGCGACACGCGCTTACCGTGATACGCGCCCGCCGCCGTCAAGAGTTCCAAAATGCCGAACAAAATGTTGATCGATGCCACCCACCCGGAAGAAACCCGGGTCGTTGTGGTCCGCGGCAACCGCGTCGAAGAATTTGATTTCGAAACCGCCCAGCGCAAGCAGCTGCGCGGCAACATCTACCTCGCCAAGGTCACGCGCGTAGAGCCGTCGCTGCAGGCGGCCTTTATCGAGTATGGCGGCAACCGACACGGTTTCCTGGCCTTCAGCGAAATCCATCCGGATTATTATCAAATTCCGGTCGCCGACCGCCAGGCGCTGATCGAAGCGGACGAGCGCGCCCACCGCGAGGCCGAAGAGGAGACCGAAAGCCGCTCCAACCGCCGCCGCCCGCGCCACCGCAGCTCGCGGCGCCGCAGCAATGCCGATCGCGTCCAGAGCGAGATTGTAGAGAGCGCCGGCAGTGATCCGTCGCAGGCCGTGGAGTCCGATCGGGGTCATGGGCCCGCCGACGGCGTCTACGACCACCCGCACGACGCTGAACATCATGCCGATGCGGAGCACCACACCGATGCGGAGCATCATGATGATACCGATAATCATCACGAGCATGACGATCTCGGGTCATCGCGTGACCATGAGCCTGGCGAGCATGACGACGAGCATGATCATGATCACGCGCATGACGACGATGACCACGATCACGCCATCGAGATGACCGCAGCGGTTACCGCCTCCGGTGATGTGACGGCCGCACCGGGCGTCGTTGCGTCAGCCAGCGCCGAGTTGCCCAGGCAACACGCGCATGATGAGCGCTCTGACGAAGACCACGCGCGCGAGAACGCGGCCCATGCCGACGATGCGCCGCACGCCGAGGACGGCGGTGCGGCGCCGGTCGAACTGGAAGGTGATGAGCCCACCACGGCGCCGCATCACGCGGAACCTGCTTCCGAACTTCATGGCGACGATGACCAGGACGACGATGACGACGGTGAAGATGCCGACGAAGAGGTTGTCGAATCGGTCGGCGGCGACGACGTCCTGGAAGAGGTGCCGGAGCGTACCTTCCGTCCGCGCCGTCAGTACAAGATCCAGGAAGTCATCAAGCGCCGGCAGGTGATGCTGGTGCAGGTCGTCAAGGAAGAACGCGGCAACAAGGGTGCCGCGCTTACGACGTATCTTTCGCTGGCCGGCCGGTACGCGGTGTTGATGCCCAACACCGCGCGCGGCGGCGGCATCAGCCGCAAGATCACCTCGGCGCAGGACCGCTCGCGGCTGAAGGAAGTGGTGCAGGATCTCGATGTGCCCGAGGGCATGGGCATCATTCTGCGCACCGCAGGCGCATCGCGCACCAAACCCGAAATCAAGCGTGACTTCGAGTACCTGATCCGGATGTGGGAAACTGTGCGCGACATGACCCTGAAGTCGCAGGCCCCGACCCTCGTCTACGAGGAAGGATCCTTGATCAAGCGGTCGCTGCGCGATCTCTACAACAAGGAAATCGACGAAATCCTGGTCGCTGGCGAGGCCGGCTTTCAGGAAGCCCGCGATTTCATGAAGATGCTGATGCCGACGAATGTGCGGGCGGTCAGGCAGTATCGCGATGGCCAGCCGCTGTTCTCGCGGATGGGCGTCGAGAGCCAGCTTGATGCGATGTTCTCGCCGATCGTGCAATTGCGATCCGGCGGCTATATCGTGATCAACCAGACCGAGGCGCTGGTTTCCATTGACGTCAATTCCGGCCGTTCGACCCGTGAGCATCACATCGAGGATACCGCGCTCAAGACCAACCTGGAGGCATCAGAGGAGGTCGCCCGGCAGCTGCGGTTGCGGGATCTCGCGGGCCTGATCGTCATCGACTTCATCGACATGGACGAGAAGCGCAACAACCGCTCGGTCGAGCGCAAGCTCAGCGATTGCCTGCGGCAGGACCGCGCCCGCATCCAGGTCGGGCGTATCTCGCATTTCGGCCTGCTCGAAATGTCGCGCCAGCGCATTCGCGCCAGCGTGCTGGAGAGTTCGACGGAGCCCTGCCCGCAATGCGGCGGCAGTGGCCATGTGCGTTCGGTGTCTTCGGTCGCGCTGCAGCTGTTGCGCGGCCTGGAGGAAATCCTGATGAAGGGCGCGACCCACAATCTCGTGGTGCGCACCCGGACCGATGTTGCGCTGTACGTCCTCAATCACAAGCGTGGTCATCTGCGCGACCTCGAGAACAGCTTCAAGGTTTCGCTTGCCGTGATCGCCGACCCGACCGTGAGCGGCCAGCAGTCGTTCATCATCGATCGCGGCGAACAGGTGCATACGCTGGAAGCCGCCAAGGCGCTGCTGGCAGCGCAGGTAGCGGCGTTCCCGCCGCAATCAGATGAAGCCCTCGACGAGGACGAGCCATTCGACATCGAAGTTGAATCGGAAGTGGAAACTGAAGAGACCGAAGGCTTGGCCGACGACACCCCGGCCGGCGAAGACAGTGGTACCGAGGCGGGTACCGAGGCGGATGGCTACAAGCGCAAGCGGCGGCGGCGACGACGCGGCCGAACCGGCGAGGCGCGCGAAGGCGGTCCCGCGCGCGACGAGAGCGTCGTTGCTCGGGTGGCTTCGATCCCGGCCGAGGTTGCCGGAGCCGCTGGCGACGACAGCTACTCCGACGAGGAGGAGACCGACGATCTGCCCGGCACGGTTCGCACCGATCCGGCGGCAGGCGGCGAGCGGCGGCCGCGCCGTCGCGGACGTCGTGGCGGACGCCGCCGGCGCGGCGGACTGGAAGACGGTCTGGCCGGGTCGATCGTGGACGAACTGGGTCCGGCAACCGCTCCAGAGGCCAGCGGCGCGGTTGCCGATTTCGACGGATATTCGTCCGTGCCACCGCTGCCGGAGGTTCAGCCCGAACCCACTGCGCCGCCGCCCGAACAGCAACCTACGGTTTTAGTTGAGCCGGAGGCGGCGTATGCGCCTGCTTCCGAGGACAACACCCAGGAAGCTGAACGAGCTGCGCGACGGCGCTCGACCGTGCGCGAGAAGGTCAGTTTCCTCGCCGCGGCGCCGACCGATGTAGCGGCGCCCGTCCAACACGCGCCTGAGCCGCCGGCGGCCCCCACCCCCGTACCGGCAGCGCCAGCTTCCGAGGCCCCCAGCGAAGGCCAGCCCCGGCGCGCCGGATGGTGGTCGCGGCGCTTCGGCAGCGGCGAATAGCGAAACTGGTTTGCGATATCTGAATCCGCCCGGCTTTGTCCGGGCGGATTTTTTCTGACGCCGCGCGAGAGCCATCCGTCCCGCCCAGATGCGGGACCCGCTTGGCTGACGAACTCGCCCTCCGCTGTCGTGATGCGAGCGCGTCGCGATGGAAATGCGGATTGATCCAGATCATCGCGGCTGCAATGCGCGCTCAGATCCGGAGCGCGGACCCATAAGCGTAGCCAGCCGCGAAAAGCAAACACTGACGCGGGTACGAGCGAATACGCCGAGAACGGGGCCGGCTTCCCGCTCCCGATCGCGGCGCAGCTTTGTCTTGCGGCGTGCAACTATCGTGAAAGCAAAACTGCACTGAACTTTGGACAACGACGTTGGCAAGGATGTCGGCGAGACAGCGTTTGCCTTGGATAACCGAACATCATCGCGCCGGGATGTCTTTGCGCTGGATCAAGCAGCCGATGTATAGAAGCAGCAATACCCTGCCCCACCGCGCCTGTTCGGGGGGAATAGCGCGATGCGGAGCCGTGGACGCGCCTGAATGTTACCAGCATGGCGAAGCCAGCGACGATCGGACTAAGCTATGGCGCTCTCCGCAAGGAGTGCTTGGACGCGGTCAGGCAATGGCCCGGCTGCGAGACCATTGGCGGCATTCAAATAGTTCGAGACGGTAAACCGGGCAGTTTTTCAGTGCGGGTGACTTTGTACGGCAAGGCCGACACGAAAATCGCCAACCGGGCGATCAATTGCGTCCAGCGTGAAAAACGACGGCATTTCCATCTGAATGACTGATCGAGGCAACCGCCGTCGGCGTCGCCTCTTCGCCATGTGAAGCCGGACCGCAACTTGATCTCAATGCCGTAACAGCGACAGCAGCAGCGCCAGCGCGAGCAGCGCCGCCACGCCCTGCCAGAACCGCAGCGGGGCGCGTTCATAGAGCGTCCGCGGCCGGCGCACCGCTGGCGGCGCGCCGGCCGGTCCCGCCTCCATCTCCACGGCAAATTCGGCCATGTCGCGAAGCCGTTCACGGGGATCGGTTGCGATCGCCCGGCCGAGCGCGGCCTGGAGCCAGGCCGGCAGGTCCGGACGCAAGGCCGACAGCGCTGCCGGCCGGTCCCGGCGCGGCGGGCTGGTGGCGTCGGAATTGCCATAAGGAAACTCGCCCGTGTAGGCGCGGAACACGGTGACGCCGAGGGCGTAAATGTCGGTCGCCTCGTTCCCGGCTTCGCCGTCCAACATCTCCGGCGCCATGTAGGCGAGGGTCCCCGGAATGTCCTCGGGCGGGGAATCTTCCCATCCGGATATGCGCACCACCCCGAAATCGATCAGTTTCAGCGACCCACCGCCCTCGAGAATTACGTTGTCCGGCTTGATGTCGCGATGCACGATGCCGGCGCGGTGCAGCGCCGCCGCCGCGCGCGCCAGCGCGATCGCGATATGACGGCCTTCCTCCAGTCCCAAAGCGGGGCGGCGCGTGAGCCGCGTTTCCAGAAGTTCGCCCTGATAGAGCGGCATCACCGTGTAAAGGCAGGTCTGCCGCCCCGGCGGCTGCTCGATGATGCGACCGAGCCAGGGGCTGGTCACCCGCGTCCCCGCCCATGCCTCGCGGGCGATCGCCGCGCGATAAGTCGCTACATCGGCCATCCGGGGCTTGGGAAACTTCAACGCCACCTGGCCACCCTCGACCTCATCCTCGGCACCGAACAAGCGGGTATAGCGCCCGTCGGACAGCAAAACCTGGAGCACAAAACCGTCGATCGTCTCGCCGCCTGACGGCACCGGGATCAGCGGCAGTTCGGCGATGCCGGCACCGATCTCGGCCGAATCCGCGGTCGGCAAGCCAACCACATCGAGCACCATGGCGGTGCAATTGTCGCTGCTGCCCGATTGCAGCGCGGCGCCGACCAGCGCACGTGCGGTATCGTCGGAAGAGACGCGCTCGCGCAGAATCTCAGCGATGGTCTCATCCGTGACGTATCCGTGCACGCCATCGCTGCAGAGCAGGAAGCGGTCGTGCTGCGCGACCGGCTGACTGGCATAGTCCAGCCGCACCTCCGTCTCGACACCCAGCGCGCGGTTAAGAATGTTCGACCGGCCGGTGCCTCCCTGCCGGACATGGTCGATGGTAAGGCAGGTCAGGCGGTCGCGGCTTAGCCGATAGGCGCGGGTGTCGCCGACGTGCAGGACATGCGCCACGCGACCGCGCAGTACCAGCGCCGTGAATGTGCATCCCATACCCTTCAACTCGGGATTGCGCTGACCTTGGGAATGGATCCAGCCATTGAGCGCATTAAGGACCGTGGCGGCGGCCCGCCGCACCTCGATCGTCTCGGGCAGATCGCAAAACCCATCCAGGAAACCGCGCACCGCGATCTCCGCAGCCTCGCGGCCGCCCCCGGTGCTGCCGATACCATCCGATATCGCGGCTATCACATCGCGACGCGGCACGGGCAGTTCCGGGCCGAAAACCGCGCCGGCGAAATCCTCGTTGCGCTGGCGCGGTCCCTTCTCCGAGGCGAACCCGACACTTACCTTGATGCTGGACACCCGCTGGGCCATCCCGCCGCTCCAATTACCAACAGACGGCCGGCCGCCGGATCGTCACGCGGGGTGGCGCGCCTGATTCCGCGACGGCGCCCTCAATTCTGCAGCTGGCAATGATGATAGAGAAAATAGCCCCCGGTGCTCGAGGCGACGACCACGGTAAGTTTCGCGGATTTGCGGTCGAGCGTGTAGTTGCCGCCGTCCGATGCGTCGTGCCACGAAATCTGCCCGTCGCTGATGCGAGCTGGATTGGAATCTACGGTACCTTTGTCATAGTCGATCCTGATCTGCCAATTGGTGCCGCTTGCCAGATTGGTACAGGTGACCGCGCTCTCGCCGTGTTGAGTTTCAGCACTGACGGTGGCAGGAATCGTCATACCGACTGCCAGCGCAGCAATTTCAGCTCCGAGTCGGAGCAGAACCATTGATCGCATCAACGCACCCCCTACTGCTTGTTATGTAATCATCTGCATATATTTTAATCACAGAGCCGTTTGCCCAGACCTGATTTTCACTGAAAATCCAAAAGCATTCAATGTCCAGTTGATCCCCCGGCAAGTGGTATACTCCTTGCGTTTTGGTGAATGCTGGCCCCGCCGCCGGCGGGGCTGGATTTTGTTCATGTAAAGCTTGGGGGGTATTTCGAATGGCACTCGTACCGTCACCACAATGGCTGGATACAGGAAATAATGCGTGGCAACTCGCCGCCGCAACTTTCGTCGGCCTGCAAAGCATTCCTGGACTGACTGTTCTCTATGGCGGCATCGTCAAAAAGAAATGGGCGATCAACTCCGCGTTCATGGCCATGTACGCGTTCGCCTCAGTCTTGGTCGTCTGGGTCCTGTTTGACTACAACATGGCGTTCGGACCGCAATTGTTTCCATTCCTCGGTACGCCGGGCTTGGCGACATCGGCGGCCTTTACAACCGGTCAGGCCATCATTCCAGCTGCGGCATCGGGCATGCCGGGGCTTACCTTCCCGATGGCGACACTGGTTTTCTTCCAGTTCGTATTCGCCGCCATCACCGTCATCATTCTCGCCGGTTCAGTGCTTGGCCGCATGAACTTCACGGCGTGGATGATCTTCTGTCCGGTGTGGATGACCTTGGTCTATACGGTGGGGGCATTCAGCATATGGGGCGGCGGCTGGCTCGCAGCCATGGGCGTGGCGGACTTCTCGGGCGGCTACGTCATCCATCTTGCCGCCGGCACCTCCGGCTTCGTCGCCGCATGGGTGATCGGTCCGCGGCTGCAGGCCGACCGCGACCATTTCCCGCCCAACAGCCTGTTGATGACGCTGGTCGGCGCAGGAATCCTGTGGCTGGGCTGGAACGGTTTTAATGGCGGCGACCCCTATTTTGCCAACGCCAATGCCGGCGCGGCCGTGCTCAACACCAACACCTGCACCGCGGTGGCGCTTCTGGTCTGGACGCTGATGGACAAGATGGCCTACGGCAAGCCGTCGGTGCTCGGCGCGGTCAATGGCATGATCGCGGGCCTGGTCGCCATCACGCCCGGCGCGGGTTATGTCGACGGCATCGGCGCGATCATCATCGGCATCGTCGCCGGCATCGTTCCGTGGCTCGCCATGAACAAGCTGCAAAAGACCCGCTTCATGATGAAGGTGGACGATACGCTGAGCGTGTTTTCGACCCACGGCGTGGCCGGGCTCACCGGCGGCCTGCTGACCGGGATCTTCGCCAATCCCGCCATGCTGCTGTACATCGGCACCGACAAGGAGGCGCCCGGCGTCAACGTGACCGGCTTGCTCTACGGTAACGCCCCGCAGCTCTTGCTGCAGCTGGAGGGAGCGGCGTTCATCATCGTGTACAATGTGATCGCGACCTTCATCATCCTCAAGGTCATCTCGTTCATCGTGCCGCTGCGGATGGACGATGCCACCCTGAAGGTGGGTGACGACGCGGCTCACGGCGAGACCGCCTACGCGATCGGTGCGGAAGGCGAATAGTCGGCAGCGTCCGGCTTCAGCCACAACTTTTGCGGTCCGCGGGCCAGCTTCGGCTCCCGCGGTCTCGCAGCCGCGGCTGATCCAAGGCCGGGGCTTTTTTGCGCGTATCGACCCAGCACCGTCGGCTTGGCGGCGGATTCCGGTCGGCGAAAGCCGTAGCGGCTTTTATCCCGCGGTCGGACCTGACCGATCCTGCGCGAATTCAGCCCGTCCATTGCGTTCTGATGCGCCGAATGCCTCGTCCGACGCTCCCAGGGCGCCCACCGTTACCGTTCCAATGTGATCGGGCGAAAGGCGGCGCCGTTGGCTTCGGCTCCATATCGACCGCGCCGCGTTGTCGGCCCAACGCGCGGCCGAATTGGCTAACCCGTGGTAACCGCCAATTCAACGTCCGACGGGTCGATCTGCTGGTTGAGCCGGGCATGCAGCCGTTCATGATCGAGTTCGCCCTCCCACCACGACACCACCACCGTCGCGACGCCATTGCCGGTGATGTTGGTGAGCGCGCGCACCTCGCTCATGAACTTGTCCACCGAAAACACGATCGCCATGCCCGGCACCAGTGCCGGATTGACCACACTCAGCGTTGCCGCCAGCGTGATGAAGCCCGCGCCGGTGACCCCGCTGGCGCCCTTGGAGGTCAGCATGGCGACGACCAGGATGGTCAATTGCTGGCTGAACGTCAGGTCGACACCGAGCGCCTGGGCAATGAACAGCGTGGCAAGCGTCATGTAGATGTTGGTGCCGTCCAGATTGAACGAGTAGCCGGTGGGTACCACCAGTCCGACCACCGGCTTGGAACACCCGAGCCGCTCGAGTTTCTCCATCAATTGCGGCAGCGCGCTTTCGGATGAACTGGTGCCGAGCACGATCAGCAGTTCGTCCTTGATATAGGCGATGAACTTGAAAATATTGAAGCCGATCAGCCGCGCGATCACGCCGAGCACGACGAACACGAACAGCGCCGCAGTCAGATAAAACACGGCGATCAGCCCAACCAGATTGCCAAGCGCCGCGGGTCCGTATTTGCCGATGGTGTACGCCATGGCACCAAAGGCGCCGAGCGGTGCCGCCTTCATGACGATGGCGATAACGCCGAAAACCGCGTGCGCGGTGTCGTCGATGATGTCGCGCAGCCGCTGGCCGCGTTCGCCGAGCGCCATCAGCGCAAAGCCGAACAGGATGGCGAACAGCAGCACCTGCAGGATATCGCCGCGCGCCAGCGCGCCGACCACGCTGTCCGGGATGATGTTGAGAACGAAATCGACCGATTTTTGCGCTTCCGCCTGCTTGACGAAGGTTGCGACCGCCGCTGCGTCCGGCTTCGCGGCCAGCCCGTGGCCGACCGGGATCAGATTGCCGATCAAAAGGCCAAGCATCAGCGCGAACGATGAAACGACTTCGAAGTAAACCAGCGCCTTTACGCCGATGCGGCCGACCTTCCTGGCGTCCTGGATATGCGCAATACCGGACACCACCGTGCAGAAGATGATCGGCGCGATAACCATCTTGATCAGCTTGATGAAGCCGTCGCCGAGCGCCTTGATCCAGTCGTTGGTGGCGAGATCGGGCCACAACCAGCCGATCACAACGCCGATCAGGATGGCGATCAGCACCTGAAGATAAAGGATTTTGTACCAGGGTTTTGCCGGTTTCGCCGTGCGAACCCGCCCCTCGGTTGCGATCGTTGCCGCCATGACGTTTACTCCCCTCAGCACTCGCCGATCCGTCCCTAGGCTGTCGCGCGGGCGGCGATCCTGTCGAAAACAGCCAAAATCAATTAGCCCGGTGGAGTCAATGGCGCCGGGGCCATTTCCCGGCGGCCGATCCAGTATCGGCGGGCGGGCCGTAATGGCCCGCTCTATCGGAGCCAGCGCACGATCCGCGCAACGGCCTCCCGCATCTCATCACCCGAGCGCGCGTAGGAAAAGCGAATAAAGGCGCGGCCATGGACCGGATCGAAATCGATGCCGGGCGTTGCCGCGACGAGCGCCTGCTCCAGCATCTGCCTGGCAAACTCCAAACTGTCCGACGTGAACGCTGAGACGTCGGCATAAAGATAAAATGCGCCGTCGGCGGGCAGCAACCGATCCAGGCCGGCTTGCGGCAAACCGTCGATCAGAATGCGGCGGTTCTCCTGGTAGCCGCGCTTGACTTCTTCCATCTCCTCGCGGCCTTCGAACGCAGCCTCGGCGGCGATCTGCGACAGGGTCGGAACCGAAATGGCAAGATTCTGTTGCAGCCGCTCGATCGGCCGCACCAGCGGTTCGGGAACCACCATCCAGCCAACCCGCCAGCCGGTCATGCAGAAATATTTCGAGAACGAGTTGATGACCAGCGCGTGGGGAGAAAGCTCCGCCGCCGTCACCGCCGGGAAGGCATAGTCGAGGCCATGATAAATCTCGTCGGAAATGAACCGGATGCCTGCGCCTTCGGCCGCCGATATCAGGCTGGTGAGCGCTTCGCGGGACATCATCGTGCCCGTTGGATTGGCAGGACTTCCGACCAGCACACCTTTCAGGGGAGTCCGGTGATGGGCGGCGAGCAGGGCTTCGCCGGTCAGCGCATGACGGGTTTCGCTGGATGTTTCGATCAGCACTGGCTCGCAGCCGAGCGCCGCGAGAATATGGCGGTAGGGCGGATAACCGGGCACCGTGACCGCAACCCGATCGCCCGGCTCGAACATCGCCAGAAAGCCGAGGATGAAGGCGCCTGACGAGCCGGTGGTGACCACGATCCGTTCGGCGTCCACGGCACAGCCGTAGGTCTCGCGATAGTGCCTGGCGATGCGAGCGCGCAGCGAGGGCATGCCCAGCGCGGAGGTGTAGTCGAGCCGCGCGCCATCGAGTGCGGCGCGAGCGGCCGATATCGCCGCCTTCGGCGCCGAAGCCGCCGGCTGTCCTACTTCCATGTGAATGACGTGACCGCCGGCCGCTTCAATGCGCGCCGCCGCTGCCATCACGTCCATGACCATGAACGGCGGAACTTGGCTGCGCCCTGACGCCGTCAGCAGGTGCCGGACACGGCTACTTGGTGTCGCTTGGAGCATCTATTTCTGCTATTTGAATGTGGCGCCGCCGATCTGAAGTTCCTGCTGGGATCGCCGCAAGCTCGGATCGGGAACTTGAGATCAGCGAGCGCTCCGGGAACATGGTTCTATTTGAGCCCCATTTGTTTCCCAACGTCTTTATCAGAGGGCTGCCCTAATGTAACGCGAACTTCGCAAATATGGCACCAATGCCCCAGACTAGCCGCATTCCACGCATTGTTAGGCCAAATCCCGGCCGGGCCAGATCCAGCCCCCCGCTGCAAGTGATGCAAAGACCGCCATGTTGCCTGACATAACGCTCCGTACCAAAGCCTCGAAGCTGACCGCCGTCACGACCGCGGTTGCGCTCGCCATGGCGCCGATGTCTGCCGGGCTTGCGCAGGAAAAAGGCCCGCCGGTGATCCGCGACACCGAGGCCGAACAACTATTGCGCGACTATACACGGCCGATCCTGCGCGCGGCCGGCCTGGAAAAGCAGAACATCCAGGTCGTGATCATCAACGACGGCGCGTTCAACGCTTTTGTCGCGGACGGCCGCCGCATTTTCGTCAACTACGGCGCGGTGATGCAGTCGGAGACCCCGAACCAGCTCATCGGAGTGCTGGCCCATGAAACCGGCCATCTGGCCGGCGGCCATCTCGCCAAGATGCGTGAGGAGATGTCGCGGGCGCAGACCCAGATGATCATCGCCATGCTGCTCGGCGCTGGCGCGATGGTGGCGGGTTCAAGAGGCGGCAACAGCAACGGCGGTCTGGCCAATGCCGGGGCTGCCGCGGTCGCCGGGCCGCAGGAAATGATCCGCCGCAGCCTGATATCGTATGTGCGCCAGCAGGAGGAAAACGCCGACCGCGCCGGGGTCAAGTTTCTGACCGCGACCGGCCAATCCGCCAAGGGCATGTACGACACCTTCAAGCGGTTTGCCGATGAAAGCCTGTTCGCTGCGCATGGTGCGGATCCCTATCTGCAGTCGCATCCGATGCCTGCCGACCGCGTCGCGGCACTCGAGGAAATCGCGCGTTCCAGTCCGTATTGGGACAAAAAGGACGATCCGGCGCTTCAGATGCGCCACGACATGGTGCGCGCCAAGATTTCGGCCTTCATGGAGCGGCAGGACACGGTCTATCGGCGCTATCCGATGTCGAATGAAAGCCTGCCGTCGCGCTACGCCCACGCCATCACGACCTACCTGCATGGGGACCTGCGCTCCGCGCTCGCCCAGATCGATGGTCTGATCCAGTTGCAGCCCAGTAATCCATACTTTTATGAGCTGCGCGGTCAGGCGCTGCTAGAGGGTGGCAAGCCCGTGGAGGCGATCGCTCCCCTGCGCCGGGCGGTGCAGCTCTCCAATAACGCCCCCCTCATCGACATGTTACTTGGGCAGGCGCTCGTGGCGACCGAAAATAAGGCCTATACCGAGGAAGCAATTGGGATTCTACGAGCGGCTGTGGCTCGCGAGAGCGAGGCGCCGCTAGGTTACAGCCAGCTCGCGATGGCTTATGGCCGAAAGGGAGATTTCGCGGAGGCCGATCTGGCGTCGGCGCAGGCCGCGTTTCTTCGCGGCGACAACAAGACCGCGCGCGAATTAGCCACGCGCGCCAAAACTCGTTTCGCCGTCGGCACACCCGGTTGGGTCAAGGCCGACGATATCGTCGCTGCAAAGCCGATGCCCGGCCAAAACAGCAAATAGAAATAAATCGAGCCGGCGCAGAGGAATTTCGAGAAACCGGCTTTCACCAGAGAGGATTTGCCAATGCCTTCGTTCCGCCTGCTCGCCGCCGCCCTGCTCGCGCTCGCGCT
>NZ_JBEKXH010000125.1:0-15321 GCF_049512235.1 Bradyrhizobium sp. | reverse complement strand
GAGCCAAAAACTGTAGCGCTGCAGCAATTCGGTCACCAGCGATGCGGTGCTCCAGCCGTCGATCACCGAGTCGCTGAAGCTCAGCATCAATCGGATCGAGTCGATGCCCAAGATGTCGATCGAAAAGCGGATCAGCGGCGCCCGGCTCCATTCGAACGGCGCTTGCTTTTCCGCGGCGATCCAGGCGGTCAGGCTTGCTTCCTGCTGTTCGGCTGGCTCCGCGCTGAGATCCCTGATCGCGAGCGAAACAGGCACACTGCCGTGCACCAATTGCATGGGCTCGGAATATTCCGTCAGATCAAAGGAGGTGCGAAGGATATCATGCCGGGCTACGACCTCGTCGAGCGCGATGCGAAAGAGCCGGGCGTCGAAGCGGACCGACAGCCGATAGACGAAGATATCATGATAGAGTGACGATTCCGGGTGCTGCTGATTGTGAAAAATCACGCCGGCCTGGATGCGGGCCAAGGGATAAGCGTCTTCAACATCGTCCGGCAAGTTTTGTCGGTCGCGTGGAGACAACAGCGCGCCGGCGACGCGCTCTGCGGCACGCTGCGACGGCAGTTCCGAAGCGGCTGCCTGGATGCAGGGCGCCAGACCCCGGATGGTCTGGTGGCGAAACAGCTCCTCCAGCGAGCAAGCGAATCCCTTCTCACGAAGCTTGGCCACGATCTGAAGGGCACGCATCGAATCGCCGCCTAACTCGAAGAAGCTGTCATCCACTCCGATCGGACTGATACCGAGTACCTCGGACCAGGTTTCCGCCATTGCCTTTTCTTGCGGCGAAGTCGGCTCGGCAAAAGCCGTCTCCATATCGGGCCGGCTTGAGTCTGGAGCCTGCAAGGCGCGGATGTCGAGTTTTCCATTTTGCGTCATGGGCAGCGCCGGCAGCGCGACGAAAGCCGAAGGCACCATGCTGTCGGGCAGTTGGGTCCGGAGAAATTGGCGCCACTCTGCGGCAGCTGGCACAGGGCAGTCGTTGCATGCCACGTAGGCCACAAGCCGATCCCAAGCCGCCCTGTCGCCCGGCATTTTTCCTTTGAGAAATTTACGCATGCCCGGCTGGCTTGCGCTCGCGATCATGTCGGAGACTGCGCCAACGCGACGCACGACGACCGCGACCTGTCGCACGGCGGGATGCCGGCTTAACGCGGCTTCGATCTCTTCCAGCTCGACGCGGAATCCATTGATCTTGACCTGGCGATCTATACGCCCGAGAAAGCTGAGGTTCTGGTCCGCAAGGCGGCGAACCAGGTCCCCCGATCGGTACATCCGCGCGCCCTCGGCAGCTCCGAGCGTTGCCGGAAGAAAGCGCTCCGCCGTCAAGTCGGGCCGCTTGATATAGCCGCGGGCGACTTGCGCGCCGCCAATATAAAGCTCACCGGTTTCACCGGCGCCGACCTCGCGCAGGTCGCGATCCAGCACGCCCAATTGTGTGTTGGCAACCGGACGTCCGATCGGAACGTTTGACGGCGGCGTTTCCTCAGGTTCGACCGCATAGATCGAACACCCGACGACGGTTTCCGTCGGTCCGTATTCGTTGATGATGCGTGTCCGCGGCGAATGGGCGCGCCATGACCTGAGCGCGGCTTCGCGCAGGGCTTCGCCGCCGACGACCAATACCTCCGGCTGGAACAGCCGGTCGCCGCTGGAGAGTTCGGAAAGCGCAAGCAGGTGCGCCGGCGTCAGCTTGATCAAGCCAAGCTCTCGCTCTTCCAGAGCCTTCCGCAATGCTTCCGCTCCCGGCGCCTGCGGAAGCAGGATCATGGCCTGGCCCGTGACCAGCGGCAGAAAGAGGCTGGTGATCGTGAGATCGAAGCCGATCGATGTATGAACGGGCGTGATCCACGGCCGCGTGGTCGCGTAGGCCCGCTTGCACCATGTCAGGTAACCGGCCAGCCCCTGGTGCGGAACCATGACCCCTTTGGGTTTTCCGGTCGATCCGGAGGTGTAGATCACATAGGCAAGATGCTCGGCAGAAGTGCTGCTTGAAACGGGACATGCGCTTTCGATGTCGAGCAGGTGCCGATCACCGTCGATCCGTAAATTTTCATCCTGGCTGCGAGGCGGGAGCGCGGCGCAGAGGTCGTCCTGCGTAACCACGACGGCAACGTCGCACTCGTCCAGCATGTGGGCCAAGCGTTGCGGCGGCAGTGCCGGATCGAGGGCGAGAAAAGCTGCCCCCGCCTTCAGCACGCCCAATAGCGCAACCACGAGTTCGGGCGACCGCCGCAGATACACGCCCACGACGGTTTCCTCGCCGACGCCCCGCCGTCGCAGCAGGTGCGCCAGCTGATTGGCACGGCGATCGAGCTGGCGATGGGTCAGATACTGCTCGTTGTACACGACCGCCACAGCGTCAGGCGCGGCTTTCGCCTCGGCTTCAATCAGATGGTGGACGCATGCCGCGGACGGCAAGCTGGCCGCCTGGTTTTGCCGCGCGTCTGTATCCAGATTGGCGACAACGCTCTCCAGGAGCGCCTGGACCGCCGCAAGACACTGCCGGGCGTCTTCGGCGGAATGCATCGCGGCGTCGTAGTGAAGCTCCAGGGACAGACTTTCGCACCACCGGATGCATTGGAGCTTCCGGGCGTATCGGTCGTCGCAGACATACTGCGCAGCGGCGGCAAACGTCAGACCGCCGCTGACATACTCGTCGCGCAAGTCGTGGCTGGCGAAGTGAAACTCACACCCGGATAAGCCGACGGCGGCTGATCTGTTCACAGACTCGATGAACTCCAGCTCACAGTGGGGGAACTGACGCGCCAGATCGCTCAGCGTCGCCGGCCTCGGAAATGCGAACCGGACGGATAGCGTGACGGCGAATGGCCCCATCGCTGCGCGCAACTCTTCATGCGCGCGACCATCCCTGGTCCGCCCGACCGTGATCTCAGGCTGTCCGGTGATGTTGCGCAGCACGGCGGCCCAGCAGCTCATGAGAAGGGCGTCTTCCGAGATGCCGAGCGATCTGGCGAGATGCGCCAATCCTTGCTCCAGCTCGGGAGACAGGACCAGCGACACCACCTCCGGGTTGAACTTCACCGGGCCAGGACGCGGCATTTCCAAATCATCTTGCGCCTGCGCGGCCTGATCGTTTTGCCATTCCGAGAATTGCGCGTATTGCACGATCGTCGCCGGCACAGGCGCGCCGGCATGCGCGCCGTAGTCGCAGGCAATTTCGCGCAGTATATTCCGCAGCGTTTCGGCATCCGCACACAGCGGATGGGCACAGGCCAGCAGCGTGGCTTCTTGCTCGCCGGTCAGCAGGAGAGAGAAACGCAGCATGGGCCCGTTGACGATGTCGAACGGACGGAGGCAATCCCTGAGCATGAACTCCCTGAGTTTCGTCGCCGTCACCTCGGGCGCAATCCCTCGGAGGTCAGCCACATGCCACGCCGGTTTGAACCGGTCTGCGATCACTTGCAGCGGGCGCCTCATTCCGGGCAGCCGGCGGAACGTGGTCCTGAAGATATCGTGCCTGGCGACCAGCGCCCCGACAACCCGCTCCAACCGATCACAGTCGATATTTCCGGCGATGCGGACAGCCATCTGCGCCCGGTAGACGGCCGCCTCCTGGTCCAGCATCCACAACCGGCTTTGCTGCGTGGACAGGCGGAAACCCTGGATCGTGTCCTCGAACATCGCCGTCCTCAGCTATCCCGGCCGATCTCATCTCAGGCCGGCCATCACCCAGTTTTTTGCTCAAGGGCTTCAAACAAACCATGATTAAACCCGCGCTCCAGCCCATAGATCCGCTCAAGCGCTATGGCCAGTGTCTCGCGATTTGACGCGCTCAGGCTGCCGCGGAGCAGGAAGCTTCCGAGCGACAGTTTGTATTCCTTCAGGGACATCTGGATCTTCCGCATCAGCTCCCCGAGAGGATCCATGCATCCCGGAAAAGCTACCGCGATCCTAAAGTATTCCGCCTCCTTTGCCCGGTCGATCGGAAATAACCTGCGCAGCACGATCTCCAGCGGCTCGGCCTTCAGCAATGCGAAATCCATCGATCGTAGTGCGGCGGCCTGGACGTTCAGGCACGACAGGCCGGAGAGAATTTGCTCCCGATTGGCGAGCAGGGTCTCACGCAGAGACGCCGCCGCGCTGCCAAAATCGACGTGCGCGGTCTCTGTCCGGCGCGAAAGCCTGACCGCGCGGCCGGACCGGTCGCAGAATTCCAGGTAATCACGATGCGCGTGCCATACCGATTCAAACCCGACCTCGGCCAAAAACGCGTTCTTCCCCTCGATCGGCGTCTCCGGAGCGTCGATCACCTCGAACGTTCCTGCCAACACGTTAAAGCCGCAGACCAGAACGTGGTGGGGATAGTGCTCCCGGCGATAGAGCGTGTTGTAACGCGAGTGATAAGAAAATCGGTCAACTGGCACCAGAACCAAGGCACCTTGTCCGATTGCGGCTTGGAGCGCGCCGATCAAATCATCTTCTGGCGAAATGGGATCAGTATCGATGCCCATTTGTTTCAGAATCTCGGCCTCCGGCCGGTTTTCAAAATGAAACGCGGTGAGTGCCAGCGCGCTGGCGCCTTCGTCTTGCCCGTAAACGAATACATCATTGGTCCAGAAACGGCTCAGGTCTCCACCGAAATGTTGGACGGCCGCCATCAGCGGCATGTGCAGACAGCTCTTGTAGTAGAAGCGATCGAACGGCGTCACTCCAAGACTGACTTGAAGACTGACTTGAGGACTGGCTTGTAGACCGACTTGGCCGGACATCGCAACAGCGTCTCCTTGCTTTACCCGTTGGTCCAGACTCAGGCGCTGGACTTCACTTCGACCGTCCTGAGATGACCTTGACCCGACAGGCTTTCGAGCTCGATATCGGCTATGCAGCGCACCCGCACATAGTTGAGCGTCAGGTCGGCCTCGAGATGAACGCTGCCGGTCCCGGCGCCGAAATCCGCCGTACCGGTCTCGCAGGCGCCGCGATCCAACCGCATGCCGAGCTCGGTCCCGCCCCGGGTCTCGACGAATTTTACCAGAACAAAGCCGCGGTCCAGGCAATCCTTCAGGGCGCCAACCGTACGCTCCGGTCTGAGGCTGACCTCGATCCGGTGATGTCCGGTCGACAATCGGCTGATGATATCATCGCCAAGATCGGCTTCGGAAAGCCGCGCAGAGGTTCCGCTTTCCGAATCGGGCGGACGCCGCGCCGCCTCCTCCATTTTCTTCCGCAGACTGAGGGGTCGCATGTCGGTCCACACATCCTTGATGAAGGCGAGGCAATCGGACTTCGGTCCGCTCTGGCCGGCATCCCGCCATCCCGGCGGATTGTCCCGGTACTCGGGCCAGATGCTGTATTGCTCTTCGTGGTTGACGACCACCTTGTAGATGGTCTTGTCTTCTTCCTCGATGCTACTCATCTGAACCTTCCCCGCCCGAAACGCCCCGACGCCGATGCCCGACCTTTCGGCAGACTCCCGTATTTGCAGGCATCACGGGCGCTCCGCACTGTCTGACCGATCGGCTGGCGCTCGCGAGGACAATTTCCGACCTGACCAGGCCTGACCAGGTGCAGCATCAGCCTCGTCCAGATCCAGAACGGTCGCCTGGCGGCCATGCCAGGCCGCAATATACGTCCTGCTTCGCGACTCCGGCGTAATGAAGAAACTGCAATCCGTCTCGCGGAACTCGGCACCGCAGCTTTCGTAGTAATCGATCATCCTCTGGATCGGCGGATCTTTTCGGACCTCGCTGAAGGGATGGCCAAAAAACCGCTGGAAATTATCGTACCGGATACCTGCCTCGGTCAGCATGGCCTGACGAAGCGCATACATGGCGCATTCCGGCTTGTGATCTCTCAGGTCGCGGCAGGACTCGAACAGCAGGGGATCGTCCATGTATCGGTGCAGATTGACGTGAAAGTTTCGCAACCGGTGGTGGCCAAGGATGGATACCGCGCCGCTGCCAAATCCAATCCAGTCGCCCCGAAGATTGAAGTAATACTCCTCGCCCCTGCAGCGGTATTCGCGGGATCTTGCAAAATATCCCATCGTGTACTCTTCGTATCCTGCCGCTTCGAGCGTTTTCTTGACAAGCCGGTAGGACCTGCCGACATGGTCGACATCGGCTGCGCTACGGAAGCCTCGATGGATCTGCTTCGCCATCGCCGTCGTGGTCGTCGGACGAAAAATATAGACGGTGATATGTGTCGGCTGCAGCTCGGCCGCGGTCTTCAGCGAATATTCCAGCGACTCGAGCGTCTGCTCCGGCAGCGCCGCGATGAGATCGATATTGAACTGCTCGATCCCGGCCTGGCGTATCATGTCCACTGCTGCCATCGCCTGCTCGGGCGAGTGGCCACGCCCGGCGCGACGCAGTTCATCCGGATTGAACGACTGCACCCCCATGCTCAGCCGCATGACGCCAAGTGACTTCAGCATCTGCAGTTTTTCCGGCGTCAGCGTCTCCGGGCTCGCCTCCATGGTGTGCTCTTGCACCGCCGTCAGGTCGAAGGAGGTCCGCAGTGCGTCGACAATTCGGGCATGTCCGTCGGCTTCCAGCCGTGTCGGCGTTCCACCGCCCCAATAGATGAACTTGGGTACATAGCCGAGATCAATCAGTTGCGGACCGAGGTAGCGTATCTGCTTGCAGACCGCCTCGACATATCGCTCGCGGAGACCGGGTCCGCCCGTGAGCTGGCCGCCGGGAATATCGGCCACCCAATCGCAAAATGCGCATTTGTAGGAGCAGAACGGCACATGCACGTAGATCAGAAGCTCGCGATCACGCTCCCCTGCCAGTTCCCGCGCCAGCACAGGGATGAAATCGTGCGCGGAGATTGGCTTGCCCGATGCAACCGCCGCATCAGCCGGAGGACCACCATCGCCGTCAGCGATGCGATTGCGGCCCAGAGGCCGTTCTTCCCGCAGGAGCAGTTTTAGCAGCTCCCGCTTGTCCGCATCCAGGCCCTGGAGTCGCCGGTTGATGTCGTTCATCTTCTTCCTCAGAGGTTGTTGTTATAGCATCCTTCCCGGCGTCATCAAACCTGGTCGGGCGTCCTGGCTTTGCCGCTCTGAACCGCTTCCGCCCGCTTGGCTTCCAGCATCGACCTTGCCTCCTCGACCGAGAGCTGCTCCAGTTGGTCAAGCAGCGAAGCGGACGCTCTCCGGCTCTCTTGCGTCTCGATCACCGGCACCAGATCCGCGATCGTGACCGCGCCGAGGAACACCTTCAAGGGCACCTCCACATCCAGAATCTGGTGGACGCGATTGATGAACTGGATCGCCATCAGGGAGTTGCCGCCGAGCCTGAAGAAATCGTCGTTGAGACCGACTTTCTCCAGTCCGAGCAACTCTTTCCAGATGTCGGCGAGAAGTTGCTCCAGCGATGTGACGGGCGCCACGAACACCTCCTTGATCGCTGTGCGTTTGGGAGCCGGAAGGGCTGACCGGTCAACCTTGCCATTCGATGTCAGCGGCAATCCTTCGAGAAAGGTGAACTCGGCCGGCAACATGTATGCGGGCAATTTCGCCTTGAGGAAGATGCGTAGCTCGTCTGCGCGTGGCTGCTCCTGCATCGGCGCTGCGCCGGTCCGGCCCGCAGCCCCCGTCTTCCTGGTCGGATCGTCCACACCTCCCAGCAAGCAGTGCAGGAAGGTATGGCTTTTCGTCAGGCCGAACGAATCCCGCAATGGCGCTTGATCCACTCCGCCGATGGGACAAAGACCGAGACCGCAAGAAGCCGCCGCGGTCATCAGAAGCTGGCTCATGTAACCGGCTTCCAGCAGGCAGAAGTCCCGCGCAGCCTCTCCATACATCGGCGTGACCGCGTCCAGCTGCCCGATCAGGAACAACGAAAAAGCGGCCTCATTCGCGGCAGCCCGATTGACCGGGTGGTAGATATCAGGCGGGATCTGCGCTGCGTCCGACAGCAGCTCCAGACGGTGCTCTCCGGGATTGTAGTAATAGGTGCCCGCCGAAACGCCGGCTACCCGCAGCGGTTTGACGCAGACATAGGTCTGCACTGAATAGAGTGAACCGGCGGAGGCATAGCGATACTTGGGAAATGGCGATTCCTCGACGTTCACTTGCATGAGATTGTTCAGTAGCGCGCTGAACTGCTCGAAGGATAGTGGCTGTTGGCCGAAGACCCGGTGCGTGCGCCGTCCGCGATAGGTCTCGATCAGTTCGGCGTTGCGTTCTGGCTTCAGCAGTTGCACGCGGGCTGTGCCGTTATTCCTTCTGATCCCGGGCTGCTGCAGCGCAAAGTGCAGCCGCTCAAGCGGCCCGTTGATCAGCGCCGTCCCGTCCGCCGGCGCGGCGTCGGGAATCATGGCGGGGCTCTCGGCGAGCCCGCCATCCTGACGCGGTACCACATAGGCAATCAACCGCTGGCCGTCTTGTGGCCCGTGGGCAGTGACAACTGCGGAACTGACCGCTGGATGCTTCTCCAGCACCGCTTCGATCTCCCCCAGTTCGACCCGATGACCGCCAATCTTGACCTGGAAGTCTTCCCTTCCCAGAAACTCGATATTGCCGTCGGGCAGGTACCGTCCGAGGTCCCCGGTATGGAACAGACGCCGGTTGGTTACGGGATGGATGATGAACCGCTCGCTGGTCTTGGTCTCGTCGCGCCAGTAGCCGTCGGACAGGCCCGATCCTCCGATGAAGATTCGTCCCGTGACCCATGCCGGACAGGGCTTGAGAAATTCATCCAGAACCTCGACGGTCTGATTTTCCATCGCTCGGCCGTAGGGAATGCTCTTCCATTCGGCACGGACCTCCCCGATGGGATACAGAATTGACCAGATCGAAGCCTCGGTTGCGCCCCCCAGGCTGATGATCTCGACCCCTTCCGCCACCCTTCTCAACCGCGCCGGCAGACTGACGGGAAGCCAGTCGCCGCTGAGCAGCACCAGCCGCAATGACGGCGGCAATATTCGTTCGCCGATGATGGTTCGGGTCACCAGCATTTCGAGCAATGCCGGAACCGAGTTCCACACCGTCACGCTTTGCTCACGGATCAGGGCTTCCCAATGCCCGCTATCGCCGGGCTTGTCGGCGTCGGGGATGACGATCGTGCCACCCACCGAAAGCGGGCCGAAGATGTCGTAGACCGACAAGTCGAAGCTGAGCGACGAGACCGCCAGCACACGATCATCCCGGCCGACGCGGAAGCGCCGATTGACGTCGCCGATGGTGTTGACGGCCGCCCGATGGGAGATGATCACGCCCTTCGGCAGACCGGTCGAACCGGAAGTATAGATCACATAGGCTATTTGTTCCGGACTCACCAAGACTTCCGGGAGGTCTGCCTCGCGCTCTGCCGGTGCCAGCCTGTCTACCCAAAGCCGCTCCACCGCGGCAGGCCACTGCAGCTTTTCCTCAAGCCAGGATTGGGTGAGAACGATCTTGACCTGCGCATTCTCCAGAATGAACCGCTGACGCTCGGCGGGCAGCGCGGGATCGACGGGTAAATAGGCCGCTCCCGACTGCAGCACGCCCAAGACCGCGACCACCTGTTCCCAGCCTTTCTCCATCACGATCGCAACCAGTGAACTGGGGGGCGCATGCAGTGATCGAAGACGGCAAGCCACCGCGATCGAGCGTCGATGAAGCTCGTCGTAGCTCAGTGTGCGGCCTGAAGTCGCGATCGCTGCGGCCCCGGCGCGCCGATGTACTTGAGCCAAGAAAGCGGAATGAAGTAACTCGCCGGGCGCCGCCGCCGCAGGCTCCCGATCGACTGACCCGGCTTGCGAACGTCCATCACTCACGAGCGCTCGCGTGCGTTTCTGCCAATATCCGCCGTCGTCCGCCAGCCGTTTGAGAAGCCGGCAATAGGCCTGGAACATGTCTTGAACCAGTCCGTCAGGGAACAAATCCGGTAGGTAGTCCCACCAGAAAGACAGCCGGCCCGCTTTTTCGGCGACCTGATGATCGAGCCAGACCTGGGGAGCCTGTCCGCTGCTGTAGATCAACTTGCCCATCCAGGCTCTTGCATCGGGATCGTCTTGCACCGCAACGCCAAGCTGGCTCGTAAACACGATCGGCATCAGCGCACTGACGCTGTTGCGATCTTGGCGCCTCAGCGCGCGAAGCACCTCTACTCCGCTGTAATAGAAATGATCCAGGTCGCTCCAAAGCCTGGCCTGCAGGGATTGCGCCCGCAGTTCGAACGTTTCCTGATTGTTGTCTACATCCAGCATGGTCAACGAAGTGAAGTCGCCAACCAGGCGGTCGACCTGCGGATGGAAGGGAATGCGGTGATAGGTCGTCAGGTTAAGGGTGAATCGGCGGCTCTTGCTCCAGCGCGCCAGGATGTCTGCGTACGCTGCGCAAAGCAGGCCGGTGGAGGTCAGAGCCCGTGACGCGCCGCGAGACTTGAGCCGCTCCCAGGTTTCCCGATCGAGTTCTCCGAACAATGTCACAAACCGCGGCCGCGCAATTTCCTGGGGGTTTCTCGCGACCGGCAGCGCCGGCGGCGCCGGCAGCGTGGGGATGTGATCTGTCCAGTAGGCCTGGGCGCGACGGTAGAGCGCAGACTCGCGCAGCCCGCGTTCCGCGATGGCATAGTCGCGGAACGTGATGTCCAGGGCCTCAAGCGGTTGGTCAGGCGCGTGATAGAGGCGATGCAGCTCCTGCACGAGAACATTGGAGCTGACCGCATCGAACATCACGAGGTCGAAGCAGACGTGCAGACGGAGGCGGTCTTCGAGGCGATGCGCACGAATTTCGAACGGCGGCCATCGGTCCGTCTTCAAAGTCTGGCCGCTCATGCGCTGCCGCACGGCCTGGAGGTGGCGCTCCGATCCTTGCGGACTCATGCCCCTGACATCGACGACCTGCAATTCATAGGGCGCGACCGCATCGAGAACCTGGATGTGACCGTCGGGCAAAACGATAGCCCGTAGCATGTCGTGGCGCGCGATCAAGGCCCGGATAGCACCGGCGAATTTCTCGATATCGAGGCTCTCCACCTCCCATTCGAAATAGTTCGTACTTCCGACGTTACCGAGCTCGAAGGCATGATGGCGGCCGATCCAGTACGCCTGCTGGATCGGGTTAAGGGGAAATGGCTTGCTTCGCTCCCGCGGTCGCGGCCTCAGGTTGAGGAGTTCGGAAGCGATCTCCGTATTTCCTGCGCTGACCCTCTGGTCGATCGCTTGAGCCAGCTGTTCGATGGTGCGCGTCTGGAACAGGCTGCGCAACGGAAGGTGAACGCGGAAGACCTTCTCGATTCGCGCCATCAGCGTGATCGCCATCAAGGAGTGGCCGCCTAGATCAAAGAAGCTGACCCTCACCCCGACGCTGTCTATCCGCAACAGCTCGCACCAGATCGCGGCGAGCATCTTCTCCGTCTCCGTGGAGGCAGGCATCGCCTGCGGCGCGGCCCGGCTCGACGCCGGAAGCGCAGCCCGGTCAACTTTTCCGTTGAGCGTTCGCGGCAAGGCATTGACAGCGATGAAGGCGTCCGGGATCACCGACGACATGACGCTTTCTGACAACAGCGTCCGCAGCTCTGCTTCGCTGATCCGCTGCCCGCGATGCGCGACGAAATAGGCAGTCAGCCGGGTTTGACCGGACCCGTCCCGCCGGGCGACGACCGCGCATTCGCGAACCGCCGGGTGCATCGCAAGACTGGCTTCAAGTTCTAAAAGCTCGACGCGGATTCCCCGCACCTTGACCTGATGATCGAGGCGCCCGAGAAAGACGATGTTGCCGTCGGAGCCGTAGCGGCCGAGGTCTCCCGTTGCGTACAGCCGGGCGCCCGGCACGGCCCCAAAGGGGTCCGGAAGGAAGCACTCGGCACTGTATTCCGGTCGCTTGATGTAGCCCCTGGCCACACCATCACCGCCAAGGTGGACCTCGCCAGCCGAGCCGATGGGTACTGGCCTGAGGCGCTTTTCGAGCAGATAGATCTGAGAATTGGCGATCGGCCTGCCGATCGGAATCTGCGAGCCGTCGGCGCGGGACGGACAGGCGAAAGCCGTTGCCCAGACGGTGCCCTCCGTGGGCCCGTATTCGTTGATGAGCGTGGCGCGCGGAAGGGTGCGGTGGTGAAGCGATGCCACGTCGGCGGAGCAGGTCTCGCCAGCCACGATCACCGTTTCAAGGGACGACAGCGTGCCGGCGTCCGCTTCCGATAACAGATGCGAAAGCAGCGCTGGAATCATCAGGGTGTGGGAAACCTGATGCTCCCAAATGACGTTGCCGAGCTGCAGCAGGTTCGGCGCACTCGCCCATTTTCCGAGCACGAGCGTTCCCGCCTGGCACAGGGTGCCGAAGATCCCCGCGACAGAACTGTCAAACGCAATGGAGGAGACGAGCAGATACGCCACGATCTTGCGTTGGTAATAGATATCCCGCGCGTGCGTCGAATGAACGAGGTTTCGATGGCTCACCATCACGCCTTTGGGCGGACCGGAGGATCCGGACGTGAAAATGATGTAGGCGAGATTGTCCGGCTCAACGCTGGCAGCTACCGGATCGCCCCTTTCCCGACCGATGGCAGCCCACTGATCGAGACAGATCAGGTTTGTGGAACAAGGCGGCAATTGCTTCGCAAGATAAGTGAGCGTCAGCAGGATCTCCGCTCCGGCTTCCTCCAGGATGGCCGCCAAACGGGACGAAGGGGAAGCCGGATCGAGGGGAACATAGGCCCCGCCCGCCTTGAGTATCCCAAGAATTCCGACGATCGCCTCGATCGACTCGTCGACGCACAAGGCCACGAGGGTCTCCGCGCCTGCGCCCCTGGCCCTGAGGTAGCGCGCAAGCTGATTGCTCCGGACATCCAGCTCTCGATATGTCAGCGCGCCATCGCCCAGCGCGACGGCGATCCGGTCGGGAACGCGCTCCGCCTGCCGCTCGAACCATTGATGGATCAACCTGTGATCGGCGGATGCCGTGCTGGTATCGTTGAACCCGCGCAGCTGTTGGTCGCGCTCGATATCATCGACGACGTCGATCTCGTCGACGGTCAACTCTGGCGCGTCCAGCACGCGCCCCACCAGGGCCTGAAAGCTTCGCGTCCAGCGCCGTACGTCCTGTTCCCGGTAAAGGCCCGCGTCGAAATGGAGTTCGGTCCACATCTGGTCGCCGCGCCTGCCGCAGGACAACTTCAGTGCGAATGGCTCGGTGCAGGAGCGTCGTTTCCATAGCGAAAAGGTCACCTCGCGCGCAACAAAACACTCGCTCTCGAGCTGATACTCGAAGCACAGCGGAGCGAGTGATGTAGCGCCGTCGATCTGATCCCAACTGAAATATTCCTGGACGGCATCGATTTCGTCAATCAATTTGCTCAGCCGTTGCACCGCGCGCGGCAACGATTCCTCGCCGCGCAATCGAAATTGAAGCGGGATGTACTTGGCATACAAACCGACGGCGGACTTCAGTTCGTCATACTTTCGTCCGTCACAGCAAAAGCCCAGGACCGGATCCGGTCGGCCTGTCAGGCGTGAGACCAGCACCAGCCAGCACGTCAGTAGAAGGATGGTGGAATCGGCACCGAGATTTTCCGCGGCGGTTTCGATTCTGCTGACCTCGCCTGGCGCGAAGGAGCCGACCACGGATTGTGGATTGAAGCAGCCCGAGCGTTGCCCTGAAAGCTCGTCAGCGGGAGCGACCGCTGGCGCGGCGGCGAGATCAATCTGCGTCCACGGTCTGCGCTCGGCAACCTGATCCGCCGACTCCACCAGCGATTTCTGCCACTCGCAAAAGTCGGCGTACTGGATCGCGGGCGGAGAAGGCTGGATCTGGCCGTCCTGCCGGGCATATTCGCGGCCGAGTTCGCGCACCACATTGGCAATCGAGAGCGCATCCGCGCAGATGGCGGGCAGCGTCAGGATCAGGACCAACTCGTCCCTGGAGAGGGTTAGCAGCGCCGCGCGCACCAGCGGGCCCTGCACGAGGTCAAACGGATCCGCGCGAGCCCGGGTGAGCAGTTCGTCGACCTTGAGTTCTGCGGCCTCGGGCTGCCAGCCGGTGAGGTCGTGCCCCGGTCCCCAGCTGATGCCGGCCTGTGAAATGACCTGCAGCGGAGCCGACGTCAGGCCCGGCACGCAATGGAAGGTGGTGCGAAGAATCTCGCAGTGCTCCACGATCCGCTGCAGCGCAGCCCTCAGGCGTTCAGGGTCGGCGCCTCCGCGAATAAGAACCGCGGCCTGCGTGCAATAAGCGCCGGACGGTCCGGATTGCTGCAGCTCCCATAGGCGCTCCTGCTGGGGCGAAAGTCGATACCCTTCGAGCGACAAATTCTGCATATTCTCAACGCCCTAGCCCGACTTCCGAGCCGCCTCCCGCGCCTGAACCTGCCTTGGTTCCGGTGCGGGCCGGAGCTTTCTGGCGGGTCAATCCTATGCTGCGGTCGGAACGCGGCAGCGTCAACTAGAACGAGCAGGAATCTGGCCCAGAGAGCGGCAGGCGAGGCCATGGACCGCGCCGGTGGCGTGATGGCTTTTTCGGGAACAGGTCCAACCGAAGGCCGTAGCGGAAAAGGACGCCGGTTGCCGGCCGGACCATTGTCGGCGGCAGCTTGGCACCTTCCATGATAATATTGTGCCCGCCGCTTCTTTTGCCGAGCTATGAAATTCGAAGGGGAATAGCCAATGACGGCCCAAATTGAGTGCATCAATCCGATCCTGCTTGTCAAAGACATCAAGACGAGCCTGAATTACTATATGAAAGCCCTTGGCTTCGAAGCGGCGGATTGGGTCACGGAGAGTGCGACGTTTGCACTGGTCTTGCGCGACGGCTTCGGCATCTACCTCGCAGAGGAGTCCGAGATCCATTCAAAATGCTACGTCTGGATCGGCGTCGAGGACGTCGAGTCGATCTACGAAGAGTACAGGGAAAGCGGTGCCAACATTCAAAAAGTGCCCATCAACTATTCGTGGGCCTATGAAATGCGGGTCGAAGATCCCGACGGTCACGTCCTGCGTATCGGCTCGGAACCCAAGGAGGAACTTCCCTACAACGATTGAACGCTTTTGGTGCCGATCGAATCGTAGCTTTCCATATCGCCCATGGCCACAAGAAGCTTGCGTTCGCCGACGAACGGATTGCGCGCGTGCGCGACCAGGAGATTGTCGAGCATCAGAACGTCACCTTCCTGCCAGGGAAAGGTGACCTCCAGCGTCCGGTAGACATCGAGAATTTCCTCCATGACCCTATCCTCGATCACCGAGCCGTCTCCATAAAAGCAATTCCGCGGAAGATCCTCGTGCCGGTAGAGCGCGAGCAACGACTGGCGTATCTCGGCATCCAGGCAGGACAAATGCCAGTGCTGGGCCTGGTTGAACCATGTCATCTCGCCGGTTTGAGGGTGCCTCACCGCAGCCGGACGAACGCAGCTTGTGCGCAGGCGCCCG
>NZ_JBEKXH010000124.1:0-15338 GCF_049512235.1 Bradyrhizobium sp. | reverse complement strand
GCCGATGTCGAGGTGATCTGGGAACCGGAGTCGCGCCGGCGCGGCAAGGGCGCCGATGTCGTCTTCATCGTGCTGTTCAGCGTCGCCGCCTATGCCCTCAAAAACGCCATCGAAGCCTATCGCGCCCAGGCCGACGGCTATGTCATTGTCTGCGGCCCCCATGCCATCAGTTTTCCGGAGCACTGTCATCGCGCCGGCGCCGATGCCGTCGTCGGCCGCTGCGACGAAGCGCTGTTCCTCGAAATACTGGCCGACGCCGGAGCCGCAAGATTGCGGCGCTGTTACGCCACCGAGCGTCCGATCGTGCGCTTGCCGCGCTATGCCGAGTTCCAGAAGCTCGGTTTCGTCCCCGAGCAGGGCTTTCGGAATGCGCTGGCATCGACCGGTTGTCCCTATACCTGTTCGTTCTGCACCGATGCGGACTCGCACTTTGCCACGATCGACGCGGAGGAGGTCGTCGCCGACATCGCCGCCTGCGAGGAAAAGCTCATCGTCTTCAACGACCCGCTGTTCGGATTGGGCACGCATGGCAAGGCGGTCATGCACGGCCTTGGCCGGCTCGGCGATCGTCATTCGATGGCTTTTACCACCTCGTCCGCGCTGCGGCAGCCCGACATGCGCAGCTTGTTCGCAAGCGCAGGCTTCGTGCTGCTGGAGGTCGGGCTTGAGAACCTGCATACGCCCTATGCCAAGAACCGAAAATCCGACATCATCGAGATCTGCTCGCAATGTCCCTTCATCATCATCGTCAATTATATCTACGGGCTTCATGCCAAGGACTTCGAAGCAGCGACAACTTCCTACCTGGCGGAACTCACGGAGCAGTGTCCCAATGTCCTGCCGATGGTTTTCGTGCCTTTCTCGTTGCCCGAAACCAGGCTTCACGATCAGCATCTGAAGGACGGGCGAATTTTCGATCCATCCTATCTGTGCGTCGGCAACGAAATCCTGTCGATGCGACTGCCGGTCGAAATGACGCCGGCGCAATACTACCACAAGCTCGATGCTCTCAACCAGCGTCTATATGACGGCCATAACGCCCGGATGGGACAGTGGGTCGCGGAGCATCCGGGTATTCCCGATCATCGCAGACAGATCATGCTCGACATGGTCAGACGCCAGGCGCGCGAAGAAGACATGGCGACCACCTGGTCGGAAACCATATCCCGCCTCGCTCCTGACGAGTATGCCCCGTTCGCCGATAAGGTGCTGGCCGAGGCGGTGCCGGACTTTGCCAGTTATGACCTGGCATGCTGAGCCGGCCTTCCGGAAAAGCTCAGATGTAGGTCCCGGCCTCCAATTCGCGAACATAGCTTTCGAGGCTGGCGGGGCGTCCGTGGATATCGCACTGGGGTGGCCATCCCTCCAGCTTGGCGAGATATTCGTCGAGGTGCCGAAGATGCAGAAAGTCCGGTATCCGCTCGATCCACTCCCGGGCCAGCGGGCAAATCGTCACGTAACCTTGTAGAAAATGTTCAAGATAGTAGGCGGCAAAGGACGCGCCGTCCGTGCCCAGGCCGCGCGATGCCGCCCAATGTGGATAGGTTTCGGCGTCGAAGTAGTACCAGCGGTCATGGGCCGTGTAGTACAGGGAGGCGGCAATGTCGTCCACGAACCATCCGTAGTAGCAATTTTCGAAATCGATGACCCACATCTTGTCGCCGCACAAAAGGTTTCCGGTGTTCATGTCGCCGTGGAGCAGGCCGTAGCAGTCGCGATCGGTCGGCAGCTGCCGCAGCCGCCGCAGCAACGCTCGCGCATCATCGCCGAGGCGCGAGAGCGCGGGCGGAAAGTGGCGGATGTGCTGCTCGAAATGATCTTCTTCATCCCAGGCGGGCCGGCGGCAGGGCTTTCGCGCTTCCGGATAGAGCTTCGAAGCGACATGGATGCGGCCCATCGTCTCGCCGGCGCGGCGGAAGAAATCGGCTGTCCACTCCTCGCCATCGACGCTTTCGCCGTCGATCCATTGGAATCCGTAAGCCAGATAATCCTGGTCAGCCAAGCACAGGGTTTCCACCCGCTGTCCCCCGAGCGATTGGATCGATCGCAAGGTGGGGATGCCATTTCTATCCAGATGCGCCACGAAATCCAGTTCCGCGACGATGGCGTCCCTGGTGCGGAACGAACCAGGCGTGATCTTCAGGACCACCCGCTCGCGCCCGCGCCAGCATGAATAAACGCTGCTGACAAAGCTATCGAGCCGCTTGGCGCCCTTTTTGCGGCATCCGAACCTCGCCAGCACCTCGCTGAGAAGATGGCCGTCCACTGGCCGATGACCGGAGCCGTCCAAAACACCGTCGGCCGATTGCATCATTGCCTTAGAAATTCGTCCTTGAAGATGGATTTGGAAATGCTGATCGTAGTGTCCAGAGACCTGACCGCGTGCCACCAGCCGAGCGGGATGTAAAGCACGTCTCCGGGAGCGATGAAAGCCTCGAAATAGCTTGCCTCACGCAACAACGGAAAGCGTTCAAAATCGGGTTCGAACGGGTTGACCTTGCTCCAGCGCACGAAATTGCGCCACATGTCCAGATCTTCAGGGTCGATCCGATCCTCAAGCCCATCGCTGTAGAGCTTCCTGATATCATCCTCATAGACCAGCCTGGTCTGGTCCGGGGCAAACAGCATCACGCGCTTGTGCCCGTAGAGATGGAACAGCAGGCCCTCGGCGACATCGATATGCATCCCGGTCGTGTCCTGGCCCGGGCTGAACCATAAGGCCATGTATTGGCTGGCCGGCGGCTCGCCGCTGCACCCGTACGGCCGGAACTGATCGAGATATTCCATCAGTTCCGGGTGGCTCTGCAGCAGGCCGATACTTTCCCGGATCGAGAAGAAGCCATGTGAACCGGAGAGCGCGTCGACATAGCCTGCCATCGTGGTTTTCCGGCTCACATATTCGAGGTGCTGTTCGAGGTAGGTGAGTTCGGAAGCGGGATCGTAGCGGCTCAGCCACACCGGCAGATCGCCGTAATTGGCTTTGAAAAAGTCCGGCCCCCACTGCCGCAGCGCCGGCCAATGCGAAATTTTCCCCGGCATGATCACCGGTCGCTTCTGGAAAAACCCGTCGAAGAATTGTTCGTGCGTGATCGCGGGCTGGCTCTCGATCTCTCCCAGACATCTCATGGACGCAGCTCCCAGGTGGTCGACCGGCCGGCGGGGTCAGCCGGATCCGGCGCACGCAGGAATTCGTCCCTGAACAAGGATTTGGAGACGCTGATGGTGATGTCGAGGGAGCGTACCGCGTGCCACCAGCCGCAGGGAATATACAAGGCATCGCCGGGAGCAATGACGGCGTCGAGATAGGCGGCGCCTTCGAGCCGGGGAAATCTCTTGAAATCCGGATTGAACGCGTTGACCTTGCTCCAGCGCACATAGCTTCGCCACATCTCGAGCGTATCGGCATCGATTCGATCGGCGAGGCCTGGCTCGGCCAGCTGTTGAAGATCCTCCTCGTACAGCAACCGCGTCTGATCAGGGGCAAAAATCAGAACATGCTTGTGACCATGGAGGTGAAACAAAAGGTTCTCGCCGACATCGATATGCAGGCCGGTCACGCCGCCCTTGGGCGCAAACCAAAGCGCCATGAATTGATCGTCCGCCGGCTCCTTCGAATATCCGAACGGCCGGAAGTGATCGAGATCGTCGAGCAGCTCCGGATTGGCCTTCAACAGGCCGATGCTTTCGCGGATCGAATAGCATCCGTTCGGAGCCGACAGCTGGTCGACATATTCCGCGAAGCTGGCTTCGCGGAAATCATAGTCGATGTTCTGTTGCAGAAAGCTGCGCGGCGATGCCGGATCATAGCGGCTCAACCACACCGCCACGCCACCATAGCGGGACCTGAAGAAGTCGGGATTCCACGTCTGCAGGGCCCGCCAGTGCGCGATCTTGCCCGGCATGACCACCGGTTGTTTCTGGAACACATCATTGTAGAACTTCTCCTGCGTGATGTCGGCGCAGCGCTCGACCTGGCCCAAGCATTTCACCGCCCTGTCTCCTCTGCCAACCGCGCATGAAGGTGGCTGCGCGTCGAAGCGCGCGCGCCTGTCTGCAGGCCGTTCGGCGGTGCGATCACGGCGAACAAGCTCGGATGCAGACCGTTGAAGGCGCAGGCCCACGCGATCGTGTCCGCGCCCATGGCCGGGAATTCGATCCAGTCTCCCTCGCGGACGTCGGCAGGCAGCACGATTTGTGTCTGGAACGCATCGTAGGAATCGCAGGTCGGCCCGAACAGGCAGAAACGGCGCGAGGCTGCCGAATGCGTGCCCTCCAGGCGCCGCAAACGCGGGGGCGCGGCGTTGCGGCGCAGCCGGCGATCGAGCGGGCGCAGCCAGCCGAAGCGCCCGTCATTGAGGTAGATGGCATCGCCTTTTCGGAGCAGCACCTGCGCCAGGACAGAACAGCACCCATCCACCGTCATTCGGCTCGCGTCAAGCCGGAGCCGTGCTGGATCGAGCCCGAGCAGCCGGGCGTGCAGATCAGCCGCGATACCAAGGCCCTCGATGGTTTCATCATCCCGGCCGAGCTCGGCGCTCCCGAGATTGACGGCATCGAGCGCCACGCCGCAGCGCCGCGCGAGCGAATGGCAATAGGCCAGCGCGACGGCAATGTCGCTCGCCGACGATATCCCCGGGTGAATGGCAATCGACGGCCTGAATCCGAAATCGATCGCGGTTCGCACCATGCCTTCGACCGCGTCGGCCGCCCCGTCCGTGATCTCGCCGGGCGACCTTATCGTCGAAAGGCAGACCATGATTTCGACCTCGATCCCGTCGGCCGGGACCTCCTCGCGAAGTTTTACGAGTTCGGCCGGATCGTCGACCGCAAAAGCGCGGACGCCGTAATGCTCCGCCGCGATGCGCAGATTGGGCCTGGAATTGATCGGCTGGCGCAGCACGGGAGTGACGGCATGATCGAGACCGGCAAGGGTTGCCAGATCGCCGACGCGCAACACGGAAAATCGCCTGATGCCCGCCTGCGCCAGCGCGGCCAGGACCAGGGGATGCGGGTTGACGGCGACGTCATAGCAGATCTCGCCGCCGAAGTTCGCTACGACGGCTTTGGCACGGTGGTTGAGCAAAGCCTGGTCCAGGCAGAGAACAGGTTCGGCGGGCCGCGACCTTCGCAGCACGTCAAAAACGTCGTTGCCGTGGATGACGTCGTTACCGCAGACGACATCGCCCGATCCGGCTGCTTCAGGCTGCATCGCGGCACTCCCTGGCGTCGAGCCGCGGTTGCCCCGCAATCACCGCGTCGAGCGGCCGATGATAGGTATGAAAATTCGCGGCAAGGCAGGTGGCATAGGCTCCGAGCCTGTCCAGCGCGATCCAATCGCCTTCCCGCGCATCGGCCGGCAACGAATACCGCCCCGGCAGTTCGTCCGCCGAATCGAAGGCCAAGGGGCCAACCAGCGTGAAGGCGCCAAACCCGCAGTCTCGCGCCGCGTCGATGCCGATAGCGGCAACGCGCTCGCCGTGCCTGCGATAAAGACGCCCACGCACTTGCCGCTGCAGATAGGACAGTTCGCCGAAACTTCCGGATATCCCGTCGTTGAGATGCAGGCGGTCACCGCGGCGGTGCACGATCTGGGCCACGACCGCCCCCGCCTCGGCGACCAGGGCGCGGCCGGGCTCACAATATAGCTCGCAGCGCTCGATGCGGAGGTCCCGAAAGCTGCGCGCGATGACCTGGAAATAGGACTCCAGGGGCGGATTGACCTCATCGTCGTACTCCGCCGGAAACCCGCCCCCGACATCGAGACCAGCCAGCGGGACGCCGGCGGCTCTTGCAATGTGGCCGCAAGCGGCGATGGCATCGGCATAGGCCTGCGGACACCGGCACTGGGTTCCCACGTGAAAAGTGAGCCCGCAGGCAAAGCCCGCATCGCGGGCGGCGCGCAGCAGCGAAACAGCCTCGTCGGGATTGGCACCGAATTTGGTGCTGAAATCCTGTGCGGCAGGCGACGGGCGCGTCGCCACCCGGACAAAGATCACGAGATCACGCCGGGTGATCTCCGCGCAGCATTTGACCAATTCATCGCCATGATCGACGGCGAAACTGCGGATCTGCCGCGACCTCGCCGCGATGCGGATCGCCGACCGCGACTTGACGGGGTTGTGAAAGTAAAGCTCGGCGCCGGGACAGCAGGCGGATACGGCGGCCATCTCGCCATCGGAGGCCACATCGAAATGGCCGATGCCAGCGTCGCGCAAGGCCTCGATCACGCTCGGCAGCGGATTGGCCTTGACGGCATAGAGCACATGCCCGGGAAAGCCTGAAAGAAAACGACGCGCCTGGGCCGCGATCTTTTCCGGCCAGATGCAGAGCATGGGCTCCCATGGGTTGGCCCCGGCAAGCATCGCTTCGACGCTCTCGTAACAGGGCGCCATCAATTCTAGCCCCCCGCGCGCAACGCGCCCTCCCTGATCAGGGACTTCGGCATCGGCATGGACTCGGGCACCGGTTCGACAACGGAGGTCTTCACCCGATGCAGTGGACGCCGCAGGCTTTCGGGCGCGACGCCCGATCGCAGCGCGGCAATGAAGCCGCAAGCCTCCAGGTAGTTTTCGGCAAACAGCAGCTTGCCCGGCGGCCACGGCAATAGCGAGAGATCGGTGCGCGCGCGGTTGGTCGCGTCGCGCACCGCGATGACCGGGATCGCCTGCTGCAACGCCGCCAGCGTCGGCAGGCCGAGGCAACGGTCGGGCATCACCACGCAGGAGATGTCGGCGGCCGTGATCACGTTGCGATTGTGCATGGCGTCCGGATCGGTGATCAGCCGGGGACTGCGGGACAGTCCCTTCAGGATGCATTGCAGGAAGGCCGCCGAGATCAGCTCCGCCGCCATGACCGGATGGCCGACCCCAAGGGCATAGGACTTGTATTCCGCCAATTGCGGTGAATGCGCCGAAGGAAGATTGAACACATGCGTTACCGCGTGCGTCAGAATGGATTCGACGCCGCCCCACGGGTTAACCGTATTTTCAGGCCCGTTGTAATAGGCAAGCATGTCGTCTTCGGGGTAATCAATGACCGAGGTCAGGACCACCGCATCGAATTGTCCGGCGCGCAACGCGAGGAGATCGAACAGCCTTTCCAGGTGCTCGACCCGCCCCGCGGCGCGGCCGGATTCCGTAAACGACGCCTTCATGTGGAAAGGTGGATCGAGCCGCAGCAGCTCGGCGCAGTCGTACCCGCAGGCGGCGCGCGCGGCGTTGACGGTATTGATGGAATAATGGGTGATTTTTTCGACCCGATGCTCCTGAGCAACCACCAGGAGCCGGTTGGAGCGCACCGGCTGAAGCCCGATCGTGCCCATCAGCAATCGACAGATCACACTGCCCTCGACATAGATGCCGTTCTCCGGCAGCTCGTTGAGATCCGCCGCATTGACGACGTTGGGGTGGGTGATCAGGCGGTCGCAAACTGCGGCGAGCAGCCGCGCGGCGGGGCCCGCGTCGCCGACGTGCCCGCCGATCTCGGCGCCAATTCCGGTCGGAACCAGGTGAACGACGTTGAAGGCATCACCGCCGTGAACTTTGCGGTCCTTGAAGCGAAAAATGCCCAGCCGGTCTTTCCGCGCCAGCTCGTGGTCAAGCCCGCGCAGAACGCCGACTTCACACCGGTAGCTGTCCTCGGTTGTTGCGGCGACCACGAACCGGATCGGAATTTCGTCGGGTCGCAATCTTTCTGCCAGCGCTTCGGAAAAATAACCGATTAGATGATGATGTCCCGGCTTGACCGGAAGATCGAGAAAAATCTCGTACGCGTCCATCTCTCCTCCTGGTCGGATTTGCAATGAACTCGGCAGTCGACCAGCCTCACAGTCCGTGGATTTGGTGGATTTAGTCCCGCCCTGCCGGTTGCCGCCGGTAAACTATTGTAGTCTCGGGTTTTTGCAGTTACAATCTTAAATATTGCAAACTCTTTGACGAGCTCTGGAGTTGCGAGTTGCCGGGAGTTTCAGGGCCGTCCTGATGTTTTCCGTGTCGCCGGGCAAGGGGCTGTCGCAGGAAGGGCTTCGACCGGGGCTGAGCATCGAGCCGAACAAGAAGGCGGCAACTTTTTGCGGAGGGCGGTCCGCGACCAGCGCTCGCCGGCTATGGCCACGATGCGAGATCGAAAACTTGATTTGACGACTGTCGGGTTCTGAACTCGCGAGCCTGGCAGTCAGGTGAGCATTGCGGGTTTGCCAGGGTGATGGGGAGCATGAATGGCCGCCGAAATCCGCAGCTTCATCGATCATCATTTTCGCCATTTCAATGCCGCCACGCTGCGGGACGCGGCTCAGGGCTATGGCCGGTTTCTGCAGAGCGACGGCAGGATGATGCTGACGCTGGCCGGGGCCATGAGCACGGCCGAACTCGGTCTGTCGCTGGCCGAGATGATCCGCGCCGGCAAGGTTCATGCGATCACCTGTACGGGGGCTAACCTCGAAGAAGATCTGTTCAATCTGGTTGCCCACGAACACTATGTGCGCCTGCCCGGCTACCGTTATCTTTCCAAGCAGCAGGAACTCGAGCTGCTGCAAAAGGGACTGAACCGGGTCACGGACACCTGCATCCCGGAGGACCATGCGATCCGGAAGATCCAGCATTTGATCGAGAACCATTGGACCGAGGCCGATCGGAATTCCGCGCCACGCCTGCCGCATGAATTCTGCTACGAACTTATCCGCAGCGGACGGCTGAACGAACATTTTGAGATTGCGCCCGAGAACAGCTGGCTGGTTGCAGCCTGCGAGCGCTCGCTGCCCCTGTTTGTGCCGGGGTGGGAGGACTCGACGCTCGGCAGCATCTTCAGCTCATTGTGCATGCGTGGCAAGCTTTCGCCTGCCGCCATGCGTAGCGGCATCGACTATCTCCTGGAACTGGCGGCCTGGTATCGCCGCGCGTCGGCGGAGCACCCAATGGGCTTCTTCCAGATCGGCGGCGGCATCGCCGGGGATTTCGCGATCTGTGTCGTTCCCATGATCCGGCAGGATCTCGGCGAGAACGTCCCGCTGTGGAACTACTACTGCCAAATCAGCGACTCGACGACGAGCTTCGGGTCCTATAGCGGCGCCGTCCCGAACGAGAAAATCACCTGGGGCAAAATTGCCACCGAGTGTCCTCAGTTCATCATCGAGTCCGACGCCACGATCGTTGCCCCGCTGCTTTTCGCCTACGTGCTCGGCTGGTAGGCCAGGCAGGGATGGATTTCTCGGGCAACCAGACTCCAGCCGACGAGGTCGTGCTCATCAATGCCGCCGACACCGCCTCTCAGCTGTTGGATGATCCGAATGAGCCGTACCAGGCGAACGCGTTTCCAAATCTGGGACTGTTGACGCTGGGAACGGCGCTGCGTCGCGATTTCGCCGAGCGCGGGTTGCCGCATCGGGTCACCTATTTCGACGCCTCGGTCACCGGCAACGACCGGCTGCTTGCCTATTTGGAGACCCATGCGCAAAGGCTGTTTGCGATCTGCTTCAGCATCTATACGGCGAACTATGTCGCTTCGACACGCATCGCCGAGCGCGTCAAGCAGCTCAACCCGCGCGTCGTTGCTTTCGTCGGCAATGACGGCTTCTCGGCGATCTGGCAGACCGTTCTGCAACGTCGCGCCGTCTATGATTATGGCTTCTACGGCAACGATGTCGTCGAGGGCTTCAGCCGGCTGATCGTCGACCTTGCCGAGCGGCGTGTGGAAGATCTGCGCCATTATCCGGGACTGGTATATCGCGATCCGGTCGACCGCGCACGCATCGTCAGGAACCCCGAAGATCCCGAGGAGTTCCACAGGCTGCCGATGGTGGACTACTCGCTGACGCGCGGACCGCTCGACCACGACGCCCTGTATTTGGCCGAACAACGCCGCAGCATGCCGTTCTTGAGCGCCCGCGGCGCCCGCGGCGTGACCATCGAATTCGCGCGCGGCTGCCTGAAATTCGCCGGCGCGCGCAACGACTACGGCGTCCCCCTCAACGCGTGCGACTTTTGCGCGATCAATCCCGGCAGCAAGGCCATGATCGGCGCCACCGCCGAGCGCTCGTGGGCCATCATCCGAAACGCGGTAGAGCAGGGATATAACTACTTCTTTGTCACCACCGACGAGCTCCCGCTCACCTTCTGGCCGCTGCTGAACCGCATGGCCGATGGCGTTCCCGACTGGTATCGCGACTTGCACCGCGACGAGCGGCCCCGCTTCCTGTGCTACGCGCGGGCGGACGCCTTCAAACCGAACAAGCTTCACCGCATCGATCTGATGATGGATCGCTTGAACTACGATACCTTCTGGATCGGACTGGAGGCGTTCTCGACGATCTCTTTACGCGCCATGAACAAGGGCATATCGGCGAGCCGCAACGGCTCGCAGGACATGCTTGAGCACAATCTCGGCGCCGTCGAGCAGGCTGCGAAGCGGGGCGCGCGCATTGGCGCCGGACTGATCGTTACCCATCTCGGCATCACCCCGGATATCATGGAGACGAACTTCGAGATCCTGCGTCAGTGTCTAACGCGCCACGCCCGGACTTTTGCCGAGATCACCGTCAATCTGCTCTATCCCAATCCCGGCTCACTGGCTTTCGACTACCTGCGAACGCCCGCCTCCGCGCTGCAGGCGGCGACGAGACTAGGGCTCGAGGTGGACTACGACCATCTGCTTTCGGTGCGTGACAAGTATGCCGAAGAGGACATGATCGATACCGACGAGTTGCTTTGCGACTTCATGCGAGGATGCTGTCCAGCGATATCAATGGATCAGGCCATCGACTATCGCCGCCGCGTCATGGAACTCGTCAACGACCACGGCGTGATGCTGGTGTGAGCGGCCCCGCCCCGATCATGCTCCGATTTGATTGCAGCAGATCATGATCGCACACATTCTTGTGGTCGTCGATGCATCGGGAGACCGGCTGCTGGTTGACCGGGCTTCAGGAATGCTGCCGGTGGTGCGGGCGCCGCCGGTGAGTTCCGGCGAGGTGGCCGAGCTCAATCGGTCGGCCCATCAACTCCTGGGCAACCCGGTGTTTGCGCTACGCTGCCTGCAAAACGATATCAATCCAACGACCCGCAAGCCGCGGCATCAGGTCCATCTGCTCGAATCGGTGCGCCCGCTGGAGGCGGCTTCTTCTTCCTGGCGAGCGGTAGACTGCGAACAGATAAAGCCCTTCTCGATCACGCCGCATGCCGCCATCTTTGATCCGGTGCAGGCGATGCAACGGCATGCCGCCAGGCGGCCGTGGTGGCAGCCAGGATTCGCGCAGGCTTCGCTCGGCTGGCTCGAACAGACCGCGCCGGCGATCGGGGCGGGACGTGTTACGGCGGTCGAGCAGCTCAGGTGTTGGGAGTTTGCCTGGCTCGTTCGGGTGACGACCGAACAGGGCAGCTGGTATCTCAAGTGCTCGCCACCACCGCTTGACATCGAAGCTGACATCGTCGAGCGGTTGGCGGAAATACGACCGCAAAATGTCCCGCATCTGGCGGCACGCTATCGGGCCGGATCCGGCTTCTTGATGCCGGCCTATTCCGGCCCCCTGCTCAGCGACTGCGACCGGCCTGCCGCCTGGATCGACACCGCGGCAGAATTCGCGCGCCTGCAGGTCAGCGCGATCGACGCGACCAGCGATCTTGTCGCCCGCGGGGTGCCGCGGCGCACGTCTGCAGATCTGCACGCGGGGATCGCCGAGCTATTCGGCGGCCAAATGAACGACATGCAGCGCCGGGCGGGCATCCGGGACAACGAGATCGAGACTTTACGTGATGCGTTGCCCCGCTTCAGCGAGATGATTGGCGAACTCGATCGGCTTGGTGTTCCCTTGTCGATCGATCACGGCGACCTGTGGGCGCCGAACGTCATCATCGGCGCCGACGGGCCGCGCTTTCTCGACTGGTCGGACGCGAGCATCGGCCACCCGTTCTTCAGCATGTTGCCGCTGTTGACCGCCGACGCCATCACTGCGCCGCTGGAGCGCGATCCGAGACTGCGCACACGCATGCGCCAGGCCTATCTTGAGCCCTGGCAGCGCCTGCTCGGGACAAATTCGCTGTTACGCGCCTGGAAACTCGCACGACCGCTGGCGGCGCTGCAGCTTGCCGCCTCTTATTGCCAAAGGATTCTGCCGCTCGTCGACACCGAGCACCAGGTCTATCGCACACTGGGATGGTTCCTTCGCCTGGCCATCCGGTATCGCCATTGATGTCGCGCGAAAAGTTTCGCGGCTGGCGAAAAAGGGCGTGAAGCGGACATTCTCTGTTTGGAAATGTTCCCGTCGAACCCGCGACGGAGCATGGAAACGGCCCGCTGTTTGCCCTGTGTCCACGAATTCAAGATCCTGACCGTGGAGCACGCGATGCAAGGCGCCCCAGCTTCCATGTTGTTCATTCTGACCACGACGCTGTTCGATTCGATGAACCTTGGGCTGGCCAACCCGGTCCTGCCACGATTGCTTCAGGCCCTTACCGGCGCAAGCCCCTCCGAGCCCGGTCACCTCTTCGGGCTGTTGCTGGGAGCGAATTCGACGATGTTGTCACGCGCGTCGAGAAGCCCGATCCCCGGGGATCTTCCACCGTTATTGCGAGGAGCCCTTGCGACGAAGCAATCCATCGCGCGGCGTACGGGGCTGCGGATTGCTTCGCTCACCGAACGGCGCCTTGATCAGATCGGTCATACGGACGATAATCGGATCTTCAAACGGGTCTGTTCCGATGACCGATTTCAAACTGCCCGAGACGCGTTACGCGTCCAGCGGCGACTTCAGCATCGCCTATCAGGTACTGGGTGATCGCCCCATCGACTTGATCCTGGTCCCGGGTCTGTTTTCTCATATCGACTTTCTGCATGAATTACCGGGTTATACGGCGTTCCTGCGCCGGCTTTCGAACTTTGCCCGAGTAATAGCATTCGACAAAAGAGGACAAGGGCTGTCGGATCGAATAGACGGCGCGCCCTCGCTGGAAGAGCGCATGGATGATGTGCGCGCCATCATGGACGCAATTGGATCGCGGCGCGCCGTCCTGCTCGGTGTTTCCGAAGGCTGCCCGATGAGCGTTTTGTTCGCCGCCACTTACCCGGAACGAGTGTCGCATCTCATTCTGTTTGGCGGGTTTGCTCGCGCCGCAGACCGAATGCCCCGGGAACTGTGGCGGAGTCACGTTGAGCAGACGTTGAAGAACTGGGGCGCCGGCGAGACGATACGGACCATCGCGCCTGGCCAGGCAAGCTACCCGGAAGCAGTCGCCCAATTCGCAAAATACGAGCGACTGTCCAGCAGTCCCGGCGCCTTGAGGACCGTCCTGCACATTCACCGTAAAATCGATGTAACTTCTATCTTGCCTACGGTGCGGGTTCCGACCCTTGTGCTGCATAACCGGACCGATGCTCAGGTCTCGGTCGCACTCGGTCGTGAGCTCGCCCAACACATTCCGGGTGCGCAATATATCGAATATCCTGTCGGCGATCACTACGCCTGGCTGGGCAACACCGACGCGCTGCATGGCGATATCGAAGAATTCGTTACCGGCCACCGACAAGGCACTTCGACCGAGCTGGAACGCGTGCTCGCGACCGTGCTCTTCACCGACATCGTCGACTCAACCCGGAATGCTGTCAAAATTGGAGACCAGCGTTGGCGCTATCTGCTCGATAGCCACGATCAGCTCGCTCAGCAGATTGTCAGCAAACACCGCGGTAATCTGGTCAAGAGCACGGGCGACGGCACTCTGGCGACGTTCGATGGTCCCGGTCGCGCCGTCCGGTGCGCGCTCGCACTCGGCTCCGCCACGATGCAAATCGGTTTGCCGCTGCGCGCCGGCCTGCATACCGGCGAGATTGAAATTCGGGGAGCGGATATCGGTGGCATCGCGGTGCACGCCGCTGCGCGGGTTATGGCGCAGTCCGCATCGAACGAGGTACTGGTGTCGCGCGTGGTTACCGAGCTGGTCGCCGGCGCCGGCCTGAAGTTTGTCGAGCGCGGATCATTTGAACTCAAGGGCCTTCCGGGCAGATGGGACTTGTTCGCCGCCATCCGATAGGTCGCTGATTGCCACTCAGATCGTTATCGTGCGCATCATGACTGCAGTCGGCGACAAGGTCGCGAACCGATGGCACCTCCAGTTCGCGCAACCCGCGCGGTCATTCAATACAACTTAAGCACCTCGAACGGGAACAAAATCCGCGTTGCAAGCGCTGTGGGCGTTCATGAGCGCTCGAAGTCGAACGATGATTTCGGCTGCTCGCTTACCGTCGCTGGCGATACCATTGAGCGCCTGCCGGACTTCCTCCAGATCTGGCGGTTCAGCGCGCAGAAAGTTTATCCCGGCCTTTGCGTTAGTGACCGCCGCGGTGATCGCGTCGACGAGCTCGTGAGCTTGGGCATTACAGGTGCGCACGACTTCCGCCGAGGTCTGCAATGGCACTCGGCCCTTCGCGTCGCCCATACTTCCCTCCGGCCCGAACAAGTGTTGATCCGTTAGCATGACAAATCTCCTCGACCGTCGGGAATGCCGTCAGCTCTCGCGCGGATCATGGGCGTTATCGTAGTCATCGGCGTGCTCCAAAGTTCGGCGTTGGTTCGGTGAGCAGAACTGTGCTCAAGGTGGCGTTGTTACCTTGCTTGCGATCGCTTCCAATGCGGCTGCCATGGCGGTGACGGTCGTGTTATCCGCGCCGTCCAGGCCGTGGCGGCGCGCAAGAAATGCAGGATCGTTGTAAGACAGCCACGCGGTGCCGGACGCGTCCTGCCAGACCAAGGCCTTGAGTGGCAGATCGATGCCCAACATCTGAGCCGACTGCAGCAGCGGTGTGCCGGTCTTCGCATTGCCAAAGACCAGGAGTTCTGTCGGCCGCAGCGGCAGCCCGACGGCGGCCGCGCCCGCGGCGTGATCAATATGGGCAAAGACCGTCATTCCCCTGGCCCTAACCTCGGCCTCGAACCGGTTCATCGTTTCCTCCGGTCCATAGCGGCTTTCGATCGTTATCAGTCCATCTGCGGCCATTGCTTGGTGTCCCAAAGCATCTGCGACGGTCTGACCCTACCCTCAGCGGGCGCATCCGTCCTTGAGGCAGTTCTGAAAAGTCCTGAAAAGCGTCGCCCAACAACCGCAGATTCTTGCGCGAAACTGTCCAAATGGCCTTAAAACGTCCGAGGGGAGCACCGATGCCAGGCCAGGACCGACGGCCCGTCTACAAGTTCGGCGCGTGGGAAATCGATCTCGCGCGCCGTGAGATGCGGTTGAACGGCGTTCCGACTGACGTTGGAAGCCGGGCGTTCGAAATCGTCGAGACGCTGGTCCAGTCGGCCGGCGAGTTGATCGACAAGTATGATTTGATGAACCGGGTATGGCCGGGTGCAACGG
>NZ_JBEKXH010000123.1:0-15433 GCF_049512235.1 Bradyrhizobium sp. | reverse complement strand
CCGGCTCTCGCCAATGAGTCCCTCACCTTGCGCGACGCCTCCTCGGGGTCGCAGCCGGCGATGTCAACGAACACCTGCGCCCTGCGGTAGGAAGTGTTGAAGTAGGCGATATCACCGGCTATTTCCCGCAGGTAGAGGGCCCGCTCTCGATCCGTCAGATGCTTCTGCAGCGGGCGGGAGTCGATGTCGTAAAACGTGATCCTGTTGAGAATATTCTGCGGCGTATCTCGCAGCACGACGATGGTCGCGTCCCGCGTTCCCTTGACAACCTTCCAGTAGCCACCCAGCAGCCCGCTCGGCGGCAACGCAATGACGCAATCGGAGCTGTCCTCCCGAGAAAGTACGTATTTCAGGGCTTGTGACGCCGCGAGCCGGAAATCGTGCGACATCAGGTAACGATTTCGAAGGCGTTCGATCGACGTCTCGAAGAAACGCTCGATTTCAGCATCCAAGTCGAAAAAGCGGCATTCAAGCAGGCCAGCCAGTTGTGCCCCTATGGTGGTCTTGCCAACACAGCTGACGCCAGTGAGGAATATGCGCATGATGCAATGCCCGATGAGGGTCGTGCCATTCCTGTTCGTCTGGACATCATAGATGATTCGTCCCGTGCGTCGGCTGAGTTTTCCACAAGCACGGCGCACACAGCAGCATCAGACATGGGTCCCGGCTCGGCGGAGCAGCGCCACGAGCGCAGCGCAGCGTCCGGGACAGGAGACTGCCAAGCGGGTCGGGCAAAGCGCGGTGCCCAACTCACCACCAGCGAGCCGCTCACCGCGCCACGACCTCAACCTCGCCATCGACCCCGTTGACGACGTTGAACGAGCGCTCGTAGACCTTGCCCTCGTTCTTGGCGATGGCGCGATATTCGCCCTCCGACAGGATCACCTTCGGGAATGCGCCGATCGATTCCTTGACGACGTCGCCGCCCGGCGTGATCACCGACCATGCGGTGTTCGCCAAGGCCTCGCCGCCCTTGTCGCTGACGAGCTTCAGCGTGATGACCGCGGCGCGATGGGTGACGATCACATCGGTCAGCTTGCCGGCCTGAACGCGGATATCCGAGCGCACCACGGAATTGGCGTCGCCGTAGTTGGAAACGATGTAATAGGTGCCCTCCGGCAGCAGGGCGACATCGCCGGCGGCGACGTTGGGCACCAGCGGCGCGCGCTCGCCGACTTCGAACTGACTGCCCTTGTAGATTGCGAACGAAATCTGGTTTTGCGGAATCTTGGACCCGCCGACGCGGCCTTCGATGCGCAGGCCGCCGGCCGGAAGCACGAACGATTCGCGGTCGGTCTCGGCTTTCAGGGTCACCGCCCGCACCGCGCTGACCAGTCCGAACGTGACATGGACCACATAGCCGCCCGGCGGCAGCACGATATTCGGCGTCGCCCCCTTGTCCTCCCGGATCAATTTGATGATGCCGCTCTCGTCCGGCCGGTCCGCGAACACCCGCCACACCAGTCCGCCATTGATGACCGGCATGTCCTTGCCATAGCGCGCCGTCAGCGCCAGCACAGCCTGGCTGGACGACGCCGCGCCCGGGGGCGCCACCACAGGCGATACCGTGGCGAGGGCCGGCTGGGTCAACGGCGCCGGCAGCGCGATCGCCGCCGGAGCGGAGGGCGGGGCCAGATTGAGCGCCGGCGTCGCAGGTTCCGGAACCGAAGCCGGAGGAACTGGCGGCGGTTGATCGGAGAACATCTGGGCGGTGGCCGGAACCGTCATCACGGGAACCAGGACCCAGGCAAGCGCCAGCATCGCGAGCAGGGGTCCGCCCCGCCCCGATCGATCGCCGCCGTTAGAACCTGAGATCATGGAACATGCTTTTCACCGAAAACGCGGCAAATTCAAGCCTCCAGCCGCACCGGAGAGCGGCCCCGGAACCGGCTGGGAACCTGAATGCTACCTCGATGTTGCGCTCCAGTCATATTCCCAGCCTATTCCCAGCCTGGCCGCCATCCCCGATGCGGCATAAACCATGCTTATGATACGCTCTGGCGTGACAGAGCCTCAGTGAATAGCCTGCTTTGCCTGGAGACTTTCAGTGCTGGATATTTTGATCGGACGTAGTCCGAGCGGCTCCGAGGGCCGTGACAGGGTGGGTCTTGGCAGCGTCAGGCGGCCGGTGATCGGGCTGGCGCTGGGCGGCGGCGCCGCGCGCGGATTCGCCCATATCGGCATTATCCGGACCCTGATCGCCCATGGCATCGTACCCAATGTCGTGGTCGGCACCTCGATCGGCGCCGTCGTCGGCGGGGCCTATGCGGCCGGCCACCTCGACACGCTCGAAGAATGGGCGCGCAGCCTGCAGCCGCGAAGTGTTCTCAGCTATCTCGATATCCGCCTCAACGGCTCGGGCCTGATCGGTGGCGACAAGCTCGCCACGCACCTCGAAGCGGCCATTGGCCCGATCAGAATCGAGGAATTACCGCTCAAATTTGCCACTGTGGCCACGGAAATCCGCACCGGGCACGAGATCTGGCTGACCCATGGCCGCATGGTCGATGCGATGCGCGCCTCCTACGCCCTGCCCGGAATATTCTCCCCGGTGCTGGTCGGCGACCGCTGGCTGGTCGACGGCGCGCTGGTCAATCCGGTACCGGTGTCGGCCGCCCGCGCGTTCGGAGCGGAAATCGTCATCGCCGCCAACCTTTCCAGCGACGTCTTCATGCACGGCACCACGATCCATGCCCATGGTGCCCCGCCCAGTGCGCCGGAGCCTGCGATCGAGCCGGCAGCGCCCAAGCGCGGCTTCAGCAGGCTGTTTTCCCCCGAACGTACCATGAAGCGCGAGTTTTTCGGCGGCGGCGGGCGGCCGGGCATCTCCAGCGTCATGGTCGATGCCTTCAACATCATGCAGGACCGCATCACCCGCGCTCGCCTGGCCGGCGATCCGCCTGATCTGTTGATCTCGCCCCGTGTCGGCCAGATCGGCTGGTTCGATTTCCACCGCGCCGGCGATCTGATCGCGTACGGCGCGCGTGCCGCCGAGCGGGCCATCGACGCCATTCAGGAAGCGATCCAGATGCTTGCGCCCGGCGCCTGACGTGTCGCAGGTGGTCCTCGGGGCCGCCCGCAAGGGCCGGCATCGGCGGTTGGCGGGATGCGATCAGGCGGTCTTGATGTAGTCGCGCAAAGCTTCCTGTTCGCTCTCGTATTCCCGGACCCGCCACTTGACGACATCGCCGATCGAGATCAGGCCGACGACCTGGCCTTCCTCGACCACCGGCAAATGCCTGAATTTTCCCAGCGTCATCATTTCCATGATCGCACCGACGGTGTCGGACGGCCTGCAACTGATGACCTTGCGCGTCATGACGGCGCTGACCGGCTCGTCGAGCACGGCAGCGCCGCGTTCGCCCAGCACGCGCACAATGTCGCGCTCCGACAGGATGCCGTCGATGTGGCCTCCGCTCATCACCAGTACAGCGCCGATCTTCCGTTCGGACAAAATCTTGATCGCTGCCGAAAGCCTTGCTTCCGGCTCGATGCCCTCAATCTGGTGGCCTTTGGTATCGAGAATTGCACGTACCGTCATCGTTGTCTCCCTGACGCCGAACGCACCGTGGAACCAGCGCGCTCTTTGTTTCCTCGAGCCTTCGATCAACAGTTCGGCGCCGGTCTCGCTGCAGCGCCTTGGGCAGGCCTGCCTAATCTAGCTCGCTGACATGATGAATCAATTCGCTTGGTCCTGCAAGCGACGATCAGCTGCCATTCGACGCATCTGCAGCATCTTGTGCAGTGCGTGGCACCGGATCGAACATTGAAAACAACACCAAGCCTGCGAAAAAACCGCCGATATGCGCCTGCCAGGCGACGCTGGCGCCGTCGGTGCCGATCGCCAGCGAGCCTGCGCCAAAGATGATGTTGACGCCGAACCAGACCGCGAGGAAAGCCAGCACGCGGGGATCGCGCAACGCACGCACGAGCGAAAGCGCCGGCACCCGCGCGGCGGCGTCGGCATCGCCACGGTTGAACGAGAGGAAACTGCCCTGCACAAACGCAAACCGGATCGCGGCGGCCATCGTACCGGACACCGATGCCGAGGCGCCGATCATCGGCGCTAGCGCGTGCTCATGGGTCAAGAGATGCGCCAGCGCGCCAGCCGCCGCCGTCACCGCCATGAACGCGAAAAACCTGACCGTACCGAACCGGCGCGCCAGCGCGCTGCCGAACGGCAACAGCCACAGCACGTTGAAAACGATGTGGGTGAGATTGGCGTGCAGCAGCGAATAGGTCACAAAGGTCCAGACCTTGGCACCGGCGCCTCCGGGAAAGGAGATCGCCAGCAGCGTCGTGTCGTAGCGCCTCGGAATGAATCCGAACACGTCGATCGTCCAGTTTTCCAGCTCCGGCGGCAACAGCACGCGCAGGTGAATAGCCGCGAGCAGCAGGACATAGGCCATAAGCGGCCCGGGCAGCGTCAGGATCGGTTCGCGCGGGGCGCCCTGCGGCAATTCTATCGGGGATTCCAAGGGCTCAAGACCTGAAGCGGGCGGCTCACGCGGGTGACCAGCGCCCAATTAGGCGGCTTGGCGGCGCTGTGCAAGCACTGCTTCGCAGGCGCACGGCCAACGCCCCGCGCCAACCGCGAGGGGGCGGCAATGATATTCAATTAGGCACACAGTTTCAGAGAGTTGCGCAGGGGTGACAGGGCCCGCGCCACAGCTCGGCCGCGGCTGCATGCGGTCGCGGCCACCGCCGGGCTAAGCGCTGCGTCCGGCCGGCGCGGTGCGCGTCGCGCTGCTTCCCGCGGCACGTTGCTGGACCGGACCTGCGGCACTGGTCAGGTTTCGCGCCGTGTTGATCAGTGCGAGATGCGAAAATGCCTGGGGGAAATTGCCCAACTGGCGCCTGGCGATCGGATCATATTCTTCGGCAAGCAGCCCGACGTCGTTGCGTAGCGATAACAGCCTGACAAATAGCTTTCGCGCGTCATCAAGGCGTCCTTGCAGCACATAATTGTCGGCGAGCCAGAAACTGCAGGCCAGGAAGACACCCTCCCCCGGCGGCAGCCCGTCGGTGCCTTCGGAGCTGCGATACCTCAGCACAAAACCATCCTGCAGGAGATTTCTTTCGATCGCTTGCAACGTGCCACGCACCCGCGCATCGGAAGCCGGCAGAAAGCCGACGATGGGCATCAATAGCAGGCTGGCGTCCAGCGCGGTCGCACCAAAGGACTGCACGAAGGAATTCTGGCTCGCATCGAACCCTTTGGCGCAGACCTCAAGGTGAATCACATTGCGGATGGACCGCCAACGTTGCAGCGGCGCCGACAGGCCAAATTCTTCCGACGATCTGATGGCCCGGTCGAAGGCGACCCACGCCATGACTTTGGAATGCGTAAAGTGCTTGCGACCGCCGCGGACTTCCCAGATCCCTTCGTCCGGTTTGTCCCATATGGTTGCGAGATGCTCGATCAAGGCGCATTCCAGCGCCCAACTCGCGTCGTTCTCCGAAAGCCCGGCGCGCCTTGCGACATACAAGGTGTCAAGGACCTCACCATAGACATCGAGCTGAATCTGGCCGGCCGCGGCATTGCCGATCCGGACTGGCGCCGATCCCTCATAGCCCGGCAGCCATGGCACCTCGTACTCAGCCAACCTGCGTTCACCCGCCACCCCGTACATGATCTGCAGGTCGTCCGGGCTGCCGGCAACCGCTCGCAGCAACCATTTGCGCCACACTCTTGCCTCGTCGAGAAAGCCGGCGCCAAGCATGGCGTAAAGCGTAAACGTCGCATCGCGCAACCAGCAAAATCGGTAATCCCAATTGCGCGTTCCGCCGATCTTTTCCGGAAGCGAGGTCGTGCCGGCGGCGACAATGCCTCCGGTCTCATGATGGGAAAGCGCCTTGAGCGTCAACAAGGAGCGGCAAGTAGCCTCCGACCATTCGCCCGTGCTGTCGCAGCGCGCCATCCAGGCCGACCAGAACGACAGAGCCTCCGTCAGGGCGTCCGCGGCTCGAAACGGCGCGGGCGCGCTGCGATAGGATGGCGACCAGGTCAGCGTGAAGACAACCTCATCTCCCGCCGAGATATCAAACTCCCCGACAGTCCTGAAGTTGGCACCGCGAACCGGCACCCGCGTCTCGAGCAGGAGCCGGTCCGGGCCCGCCGTGAGTTCGAGCCTGCCATCGTCGCGGCGCGTAACCCAGGGGACCACGGCACCATAGTCAAAGCGCACCACGAGATCGGTGTGCATGGCGACGGTCCCTTTTATCCCCCTCACGATGCGCACCAGATCCGAGACCCCGCTGCGACGAGACATGAAATCGATGACGAGCGCGCTACCCGTATCGGTTGCCAACGTCGTTTCCAGGATCAGGCTCTCGCCGCGATAGCGCCGCGTGACGGCGCAGCTGTCAGCCGCCGCAGCGATCAACCACCGGCCATGCCTGTCATCGCCGAGCAACGCCGAAAAACAGGCCGCGCTGTCGAATCGTGGAAGACCGAGCCAGTCGATCGATCCATCGCGGCCCACCAGGGCCAATGTTTCACAATTGCCAATGACGGCATAATCCTCGATACGGCTCGCCATGAACTTCCAATCTCTCTACGCCTCAAGCCGCTGCTTGATCCGGTCAGCCACCCGGAGGGCATTGGCGATGATGGTCAAGGTCGGATTCACCGATCCGATCGATGGAAAGAAGCTGGCATCGGCGAGATAGAGATTGTCAATCTCATGGGTCTTGCAGTCGACATCGAGCACCGAGGTCGCGGGATCGGTTCCGAAACGCGCAGTCCCGGCCTGATGTGCGGTGCCCCCGATCGGAATATTCTTGCCGAGATACAGGCTTCGCTCCAGCAAAAACGGGTGTGCGCCAGCCCTGCTCAACATCCGCTCCAGCTTGTTCTTCAGGCGGTGGTGAGCCTCCATGTTGCCTTCCGTGACGTCGAGAACCACTCGCTCGCCATCGTAGAAAATGCGATTTTCAGCGCGCGGAAGGTCCTCGCTCGAAAGCCAGAAATCCATCGAATGCCCCGCCATTTCCTCGAACGGCATCTTGGGCACCCATTCGAGCCATCCCGGCAGCGCTTCGCCCCTGATTTGCGCAGCATGCGAGGTCGCGCACATCTGGATCAACCCGAGCGGAAAATCCCAGTCATCCGCACCGAAATAGTAATCGCTCACGGCCAGCGTTTTCTGAAAAACCGTGTCGTTCGGCTGGTGCGACAGCGCCATCAGGATCGACTGGTTGTGGCGCATGTAGTTGCGGCCGACCTGACCCGAGCCGTTGGCCAATCCGTTCGGATGCCTGTCGTTGCCGGATCGCAACAGCAATAGCGCCGACGAAAGCGCGCCGCAGGCAACCACGACGATATCGGCCGAGAAGCGCTCTTCGCGGCCGCCTGTTGTGACGTGAACTTCCTTGACGGCCCGCCCGCTTTCATCGGTCTGCAATTTCGAAACATAGGCGCCCGTCATCAGCGTCAGATTGGGATAGGCCTTCAGCGCCGGATCGACACACATCACCTGGGCATCGGCCTTGCCATTCAAAAGGCAGGGAAAGCCGTCGAAGGCGTCGCAGCGGATGCAAATGCTGGTCGGCGCCGGCTTGCCGTCCTTTTCGTCCAACAGGATGCCCAGCGGCAGATGGAAGGGATGCAAACCGTCTCTGCTCAGGCTTTGGCTGAGGGCGGCAATCCGCGGCTCGTGCGAAACCGCCGGATAGGGAAATGGCCCGCTCGACGGCGGTTCATTGGGATCCTCGCCGCGCCGGCCGTGGACGTGGAACAGCCGCTCCGCCTCGGCATAGTAAGGCTCAAAGGCATCATACTTCAGCGGCCATGCCGGCGAGAGGCCATCCTTGTGGACGATCTCGTCGAAGTCCCGTTCGCGCATCCGAAACAGCGCCGCCCCGTAAACCTTGGAATTGCCGCCGACATAGTAATGCAGGCCGGGATGAAAGCTTTTCCCGTCCGAACTGTGCCAGGTCTCGGGCGCCTGATAGGCGCCGTCGACAAACACCGTCTGGGCATCCCAGTTGGCCCGCGAGCGCGGCAGATAATCGCCGCGCTCCAGCAACAGGATCCGCTTGCCGGTCGGCGCCAGCCTGTGGGCAAGCGAAGCGCCGCCGGGGCCACTGCCGATCACGATGACATCATAATGGTCCGGCATGGGAATTCCTCAGCCACCCGTAGCGAAGCCGGGGTACAGCGTCATGCCTCCGTCAACGAACAAGGTGGTGCCGACCACGTAGTCGGAGTGGTCGGAGGCCAGCCAGACCGCCGCGCGCGCGATATCCTCCGGCTCCCCGATTCGCCCATACGGCACCAGCGTCATCAGCCGGTCGTAGGCGGCCTTGGTCTGCCAGGCCGCGGTGTTGATCGGGGTCCGGATGGCGCCGGGCGCGATGGCGTTGACGCGGATGCGTTGCGGCGCGAGTTCCTGCGCCATGCTTTCCATCAACTGTTTGATGCCTCCCTTGGAGGAGGCGTAGTTGACGTGGCCGGCCCACGGAATTTCCTGATGAACCGAACTCATGCAGATGATTTTTCCGGCCGCGCTCGATACCGCCGCAACCACGCCCCGGCGCAGAAATTCCCTTACCGCCTCCCTCGCGCACAGGAACTGTCCGGTCAGGTTAACGTCCAAAACCTTGTTCCATTGCGCCATCGTCATTTCATGGAACGCCTGGTCGCGTTGCAGGCCGGCATTGCTGACGAGAACATCGATGGTGCCGAATTCTTGCATCATTCGCGCAAACATCGCGGCGACCTGATCTTCAGATGAGACGTCCGCCCGGTGCGCGTAGGCCCTGACGCCGGATTTTTTGATCTCCTCGGCCACGGCATTGGCGGCATCGTCACCTTCGACGTAATTGACGACAACATCGGCGCCGGCCTGTCCCAGGGCGATCGCGACGGCCTTGCCGATCCCGGAATTGGCGCCCGTGACCAGCGCCTTCTGACCCGTCAGAACCTTGTGAACGACAAGCGGCGGTGCGGTTGACGCGGCTGGTGGGGCCGCTGCGAACGTGGTCATCGTACTGACTCCGGTTTGGCGAATACCGACCGAGAGCCGGCATTGGCTTGAGCATTGGCGGTCTGCGAGGATTCATCTTCGATGGAATCGACAATCAAAAGATGATGACCATCCGGATCGATCAGACCCCGCTTTTGCGCCGCCCCACCGGCAGAAGACTGCCGGGCCTCGAACACCAACCGGGTTGCGGCGACATCGTTGTTGCGAAGCTCTATTTTCTCATCCTGCGTTACGAATCGGTAGCCCAGCAATTCGAGATGAGGCGTCGCTTGACGCGGCTCCAGCGCCGTGACGTCGACGTGCGGCCTGCTGACACCATCGAGTTGCGCCTGCGCCGGGCCGCTGTTTTGCGAACGCGCCGCAACCCGCAACCCCAGCCCTCGATAGAAGGCAATGCTGCGGGCGCTGTCGAAAACACTGATCGCCGAATGATCGATGCCGAGAAAGAGCTCGTTCCTCGACCGCGACTTCCAGTGCGACGGTACCTTCTCCGCCGGAAAGGCCAGCAATTCCAGCGGATGCCCGTCGGGATCGCGAAACTTGAAAGCGGTGACGCCACCCGATGACGAAGGCAGGTGCTGCGGGCCATCGGTGGAGATCGCCGACCATCCGCCCAAAGAACATATGTGTTGATAGGCCAGCGCCATGTCGGTCACCACGACCGCGAAATGCTGAAAGCAAAGATCGGAAACCGAGGCTCTGGCTGGATAAGGCCGGCCGGGGGAATCGAATTGCAGGAGTTCGATGACCTCGCCGCCAAGGCCGAGCGTGACCCGATAGGCGCCGCCGGCCGATCCGGATATACCCACCAGTTCCTGCGCCGACACCCGGCCGGCCGTCAGCAGGCGAAAGCCCATCGCACGCTCGAAGAAATTGCAAAGCCCGGCGGCGTCGGGCGTGGTCAGGCTGACATAGGCCAGTCGCTCGATCGCGAACTGCGGGTGCTCGGTCATGGCCATTGAACTCCGCCAGGGAACTCGTTCATCAGGCACTGCCTTTGTCGGCTGATGCCGTCGGCGCCGGTCCACAGATGCCAAGGTATTGTCGGCCGTTCGCACATCATGCGCCTGCTTGCATGCTCTGCGCATAAGGATGCGACGACGCCAACGGACGCGCCAGGAAACTTCGCAGGCCGGTCGAGCTTGCGCCGAACGCGAGCGCGAGAAAGCCGCCGGCAAGTGCGAGATTTTTCAGAAAATCCCAGAAAGTGTCGCGACCGCGACTGTTCCCCCTTAGACGGAAATCCGGTGCTTTCCAGAATTGCTTCCAAAGCAAGGCTGTGACGATGCAGTAGACCGCAAGGATGAGGGCCGCCATCCGATCGGCGGTTCCCGTTAGAATCGCAGACGACATCACGACCTCCACGCCCAGGCCCGCGAAGATCATCGAGGTCGCAAGAAATCGGTCAGGTATCGCCTCCGCAGCCTGTCCAACCGCCTGCTTGAAGTTGATGATCTTATCCATGGCGCTGAACGGCAGGAACAGCAGGACCAGCAGCGCCCGTGCGGTAAATGCAGCTAATGCGCCCAGCAAACTCATCCGACCGTCCTGATCATCACAACAAACGACAACTCAAATCCCGGTGAAATCCCGGCACAAGGAACAACACATGGATCAAAGCCATGTGATCCCTGGAGCTAACGCCGGCCGGAACCAAATGTGCCAGGCCTGAGCGGATTATTTGGCAGGTGGACGGCAAGGCCACGCCACGCCCGCTCCAGACCGCCCCCCAGATGGCCGATTCCATGAAACTGACCGCTTGTAGGATGGGTAGAGTGACCAGATCGGACGCATGTCCGAACTGGTCACGAAACCCATCGCAGCGGCGGAATTGGTGGGTTTCGCGAAGAGCTCAACCCACCCTACGACATCGACGCGGCGAGGATCATCCCTTCGCCAGCGGCAACGCGACGAACCGTGTCGCATCCGCGGTCTTCACTTGCAGCAGAACGCTGTGCTTGCCGTCGGCACTGGCCTGTGTCAGCGCCGACCGTACCTCGCCGGCATTCGCGACCGCCTTGCCGCCGACATTAAGAATGACGTCCCCGTTCTGGATGCCGTGCTCCGCGGCGGGACCTTCCGGATCGACCGCGGTCACCACGACGCCCTTGTGGCCGGCGCCCTCGACATCGTCAGCCGGGGCCACGCTGAGGCCAAGATGCGGCGCGCCTGCCGCATTCCGCTCCGGCTGTTCGGCATTCGCTTTCGCCTGATGGTCGCCCGGCATTTCACCGAGGGTCAGGGTCAGCGGCTTCGAACCACCCTTGTGCAGTACATCGAGCTTCACCTCGCTGCCGGGCGCCATCGTGCTGATCTCGCGGGCGAGATCTCGCGAATCCTTGACGGCGTTACCGTTGACCGCGGTGATCACATCACCGGCTTCGATGCCCGCCTTGGCCGCGGGGCTGCCCGCTTGCGGATTGTCGACCAGCGCGCCCCGGGCCTGCTTCAGGCCTAAGCTGTCGGCAATGTCGCTGGTCACCGGCTGGATCTGAACGCCGAGCCAGCCGCGGGTGACATAGCCCTTGTCCTTGAGCTGGTTGACGACGAGCTTCGCGGTTGCGGCGGGAACGTCGAAACCGATCCCGACCGAGCCGCCCGAGGGCGAGAAGATCGCCGTGTTGACGCCGATCACGTTGCCGTTCATGTCGAACGCCGGGCCACCGGAATTGCCCTTGTTGATGGGCGCGTCGATCTGGACGTAATTGTCATACGGTCCCGAGCCGATATCGCGCCCATTAGCGGAAACGATGCCGGCCGTGACCGTGCCGCCCAGGCCGAACGGATTGCCGACCGCAACCACCCAGTCACCGATGCGCGGCGACTGATCCGCGAACTTCACGTAGCTGAAGTCGTTCTTGCCGTCGACCTTGATCAGCGCCAGATCGCTCTTCGGATCGGTACCGACAACCTTGGCGGTGTAGATGGTGCCGTCGTCGGTCGTGACCTGCACGGAGTTGGCGTGGTCGACCACGTGATTGTTGGTCACGGCGTAACCGTCAGGCGAAATGAAGAAGCCCGAGCCCTCGCCGGTGATCATCTGATGGGGACGCGGCGTGGCGTTCGGGCCACGGAAACCGAATCGCTGGCCAAAGAACTGCTCGAACGGCGATTGATCGGGATCGGCGCTGTTGCCGTCGCGCTGGGTGACCGCCGTGCTGCTGCCGTCGTCGTCGATCTTGACGCGGACCGAGATGACCGCAGGCTTGACCTTCGAAACCAGGTCGGCGAACCCGGCTGGCCCCTGGGTCGCGCTCGCCTCGGCCGCATGGGCCGACGCCGTCCATGCCGGGAGGTAACTGCCCGGCCCGATGGCGAGGACGGCCATGCTGAGACCGGCGACGGACGCCAGCAAGGCGATCCGGCGCGGCCTCATGATTTTTCGCGCAGATGGGGTATTGGATTGATCGTTCATGATGACATCTCCAGAATGAGTCACGGAAGTATCTTGAACGCTTGGAACTGGTGATCGCACATTACGAGGTCCTGTGCGCCGGATTAATGTTTTGCAAGATCAAAGCCCGTGAGCGCGGTCCCTATCGCGCACCCGGCAGCATTGGTATCCGATCGCGGCTTTCTGATATCGATGACCAATCTTTAACGAAACCATTTGCAGGCCTGGGCTGTTTGCAACCGGGAACTGAACGATTTCCCGCGCGTTGGCGGATTTCCCCGCGTCAGTGTCGCGGCTCTTGCGTAACGGGCGAAATTCTTTGCCATGATCAATTCCACGATCGTTCGACTTGTCGAGCTCTGCGCCCGTTACAGGTGGACAGTCATTGCGCTCGGCACCCTGCTGATGCTTGGTGCCGCCTGGTTCGCCGCCACGAGATTCTCCATCAATACCGATGTCGAGGGGCTGATTTCGCAAGACCTGCCCTGGCATCGGCGTCAATTGCAATTGTCCGAGGCCTTTCCCCAGAGAGGCATTACCGCCGTCGTCAAGGCGCCCACAGCCGAAAATGCCGAGCTGGCCAGCAACGCGCTGGCGCAGAGCGTTGCCAAAGACCCGAAGCTCTTTCCAAGGGTCGGACAACCCGACAGTGGCGAATTTTTCGAACGCAACGGGCTGCTGTTCGGCTCCGCCGCCGAGGTCAAGAAGACCGCGGAGGGACTGACGCAGACGCAGCCGCTGATCGCAACGCTTGCGGCAGATCCGAGCCTTCGCGGCGCCATGAAGACGCTCTCGTTTGCAGCTGAGGGCGTCGAGGCCGGCAAGATCAAGCTCGACCAGCTGGCTTTTCCCCTCTCCTTGTCGGACCACACCTTAAGGGACGTGTTGGCGGACAAGCCGGCGACATTCTCCTGGCAGGAATTGCTGCACGGCCACCCATTACCCGAAAGCCAGCTGCGGCACTTCATCGAAGTGCAGCCGACGTTGGATTTTGCGGCGCTGCAGCCCGGACACAAGGCAACCCAAGGCATTCGCAAAGCGGCATCGGATCTGGACCTCCAGGGTAAATTCGGCGCCACCGTCGAGCTGACCGGTCAGGTGCCGATGAACGACGACCAGTTCTCCGTCATCCGGCAAAGTGCGTGGCGCGACACCCTCACCGCGGTGCTTGGCGTCCTGGTCATCCTGTGGCTGGCGCTCCGTTCCATCAAGATCATCGCGGCGGTGTTTTTCAGCCTGATGGTCGGACTGGCGGCGACCGCCGCTCTGGGTCTTGCCATGCTCGGTTCGTTCAATCTGATCTCGATTGCGTTCTTCGTGTTGTTTGTCGGCCTGGGCGTTGATTTCGGCATTCAGTTCAGCGTGCGCTATCGCGCCGAGCGGCACGACCGCGAGGACCTTTACGAAGCGCTGCGATGGGCCGCTTGTAAGGCCGGCGATCCCTTGGCGCTGGCCGCCGCAGCCACCGCCGTCGGGTTTTTCGCCTTCCTGCCGACCGACTATCGCGGTCTGTCGGAGTTGGGGCTGATCGCGGGCTGCGGCATGTTGATCGCATTCCTGTGCAGCATTACACTGGTGCCGGCCATGCTGGCGCTGCTCAATCCACCCGGCGAGATCGCCCCTGTTGGCTTTCGCAAGCTCGCGCCGCTCGATGATTTCCTGCAGCGGCACCGTATTGCCGTCATCGCCGGCACGCTTCTGATCGCGCTCGCCGGCACCCCGCTGTTGTGGCATCTGCGATTCGATATCAATCCGGTCGACCTGCAAAATCCGACCTCGCCCTCCGTGGTAACCTATCGGCAGTTGCGGCATGATCCGGAAACCAGTGGCAATGACGCCGAGCTATTGGCGCCCTCGATCGAGCAGGCCGACGCAAAGGCCAAACGCCTCGCGGCGCTGCCCGAGGTCTCGCGCGTCCTGACCCTGAACAGTTTTATCCCATCCGATCAGGACCAGAAAATCGCGGCATTGAAAGCCGCCTCGCAGCGGCTTGGCCCCGCCCTCGATCCGCCCAGGCGAGAGCCGCCGCCCTCCGATCAGGACAACGTCAGTGCGATCAAAGGCGCTGCCGGCGAACTGGCGCGGGCCGCCGGCAAAGCCACCGGAAGCGCCGCCGATGCCGCGCGCCATGTGTCCGATCTGCTCCGGCAACTCGCCAGCGCCGATGCCGAGGTTCGGACCAAAGCCGAGGCGGCGCTGGTGCCGCCCTTGCTCTACGATCTCGATTGGCTTCGCGGCAGTCTCTCGCCCGAGCCGGTGACGGCCAAGAGCCTGCCGCCCAACCTTACTCGCGACTGGGTGTTGCCGGACGGCCGAGCCCGCGTCCAGGCGCTGCCGAAGGGCAACCCCGATGACAACGCCATCATCAGGAAATTTGCCACCGCGGTGCTGGCGGCCGAGCCCGACGCCAGCGGGCCTGCCATCAGCTACTACGAATCCGGCATCACCGTCACCCGGGCCTTTGTCGAAGCGGCGGCGCTGGCGCTGGCGGCGATCGCGATCCTGCTCGCCATCGCCTTGCGGCGGCTGACGGATGTGCTCTTGACGCTCGTCCCCTTGCTGCTCGCCGGCGCGGTCACCCTTGAGATTTGCGTGCTCGACGGCCTTGCGCTCAATTTTGCAAATATCATCGCGCTTCCGCTGCTGCTCGGTGTCGGGGTCGCTTTCAAGATCTATTACATCATGGCGTGGCGCGCCGGCAAAACCGGCTTGCTGCAATCGACGCTGACCCGGGCCGTCGTATTCAGCGCCATGACCAACGCGATCGCGTTCGGCAGCATGTGGGCGTCGAACTATCCGGGCATGTCGAGCATGGGCAAGCTGATGGCGCTTTCGCTGATGTGCACCATGGCCGCCGCGGTGCTGTTCCAGCCGGTGCTGATGGGGCGCCCGCGGCAACTAAAGGTTCATCCGGAGCCGGTGGTCAGGTTGCGCGAAGCCGCGGAATAAAGCTGGGTCACGGCCGCGCTCAGCAGCCCCGGCAGATCGACCGTATCGACTTGTCGACCTTGGCTTCTTCGCGGTCGACGGCAGGATTGGTGCCGAGCAG
>NZ_JBEKXH010000122.1:0-15498 GCF_049512235.1 Bradyrhizobium sp. | reverse complement strand
CGCTGGCAGCCAGCGATGCCGACGCCATGCCGGTCCGCCGCGGGCGCGCATTGGCGCCCAGCACAGGGCGGCGGCCGTGGACATTCTACGTCCTGGCGACACTATTCACCCTTTATGTCATCGCACTCTATGGACCGATGGTCTGCATCTATATTCTGTCGTTCCAGGATGTTCGCGGTGGCCTCGTGTTTCCGATGCGCGGATTGTCGCTGCACTGGTTCGTTGATCTTTTCACCCAAGTGCGGACCGGCGACGTCAAGGGCGCATTCAGCCGCTCGATCCGGCTCGCCGTAGTGGTCACCCTCATCACGGTCGTGATCTCTTTCATGTCCGGCCTGGCGTTCCGCAAGCGCTTCGCCGGTGACAGTGTGGTGTTTTACCTGATGATCGGCAGCCTGGTTGCGCCCGGCCTCGTCCTCGGCATCGGTGTCGGCCTGATCTGCAATGTGCTTGGCATCGAGACCAGCTGGTACACGACCGCGCTTGGCGCGCAATTGTCCTGGACGCTGCCGTTCGGCGTTCTGGTGATGTTCGCGGTGATGTCGCGGTTCGACAGCGCCTGGGAAGAAGCGGCGCGAGATCTCGGCGCGAGTCCATGGCAGACGACCGTTCTTGTCATCGTCCCGATTCTGGCGCCGGGCCTGGTTGCGGTAGCCTTGTTCGGCTTCACGCTGTCCTACGACGAATTCACCCGTACTTTGCTTACCGCGGGCTCGCTCAACACTCTCCCCCTGGAGATCTGGAGCATGACGCTGAACGTCACCTCGCCGTCGCTCTACGCGCTCGGCACCGTGACAACCCTGATCTCGTTTCTCATCATCGGCGTTTGTCTCGGAACCATCGCGCGCATCCAGAAGCGGCGTGCGGCTGGGCCGGCGGCACACTAGGGGATCAAACGCGAAAATGGCTGTCGAAAACGGAAGCATCGAACTGGCGGGGATCGTCAAGAGCTATGACGGCACTGTCAGGGCCGTGGACGGCGTCAATCTCAAGATCGTCGACAGCGCCTATTGCTGCATCCTGGGCCCGTCCGGCTGCGGCAAGACCACAATCCTGCGCATGATCGCCGGCCATGAGGATCCAACCCATGGAGAGATCGTGATCGGCGGTCAAGAGGTCGTCGGTCTGGCGCCGGTCGAGCGGCGCACCGCGATGATGTTCCAGTCTTACGCGCTATTTCCGCATCTGAATGTCCGCGACAACATCGCGTTCGCCCTACGGGTGCGCGGCATGTCGGCGGCGGAACGGCGCAAGGCCGCCGACGCCATGATCGAGAAGGTCAGGTTGACGGAACTGGCCGATCGGCTGCCGGCGCAGCTGTCGGGAGGTCAGCAGCAGCGCGTTGCGTTGGCGCGGGCGGCGATCACCGGCCCGAAGGTGTTGCTGCTGGATGAGCCATTGTCGGCGCTCGATGAACAGCTTCGGGTTCAGATGCGGCAAGAACTCAGGCGGATGCAGCGCGATCTCGGCATCACCTTCGTCCACGTCACTCACACCCAGCTCGAGGCGATCGCGATCGCCGACATGGTCGTGGTGATGGAGAAGGGCAAGATCAAGCAGGCAGGACCGGCCCGCGAGGTCTATGACCAGCCGCGTGATCGCTATGTGGCCGAGTTTCTCGGCGGACAGAACGTGCTTAGCGGTCGGATCGAGCGGATCGAAGGCGACAGCGCTGTCATCACTGCGCAGGAGATGCGCGATGTCGTCGTGCCGCTGGGCTCGCGGCGGACCCTGTCGGCCGGGGATCGTGTGAACTTCGCGATCCGCCGCGACGATGTCGACCTGTCGCGCCCTGAGATCGCCGCCGGCAGCGAGCGCGCCAAGGTTCCGAGCCGGGTCCGCGCCATCGAATACCAGGGCAACTTCGTCAAGGTCATCCTGGACAACATCGGCAGCGACGAATTGATCGCCTATGTGCCGGACCGGGTCTACTACCGCGATCCCTTCTCGGTTGGAGACGTGGTGATGGCGGGATGGGAAAAGGACAAGACGCGGATGCTTGCGTGAGCAAGCCGGCCGGTCGAAAGATGTAACAGGAGGAATGCGCATGAATGTCGAAATATTGGTCAACGGCAAGAAAGTGAACGCGGATATTCCGGCTTCTCTGCTGCTATCTGAGTTCCTGCGCGAGACGCTCGACCTCACAGGCACGCATGTCGGCTGCGACACCTCGCAATGCGGCGCCTGCGTCGTTCATATCGACGGGGTTTCGTTCAAGAGCTGCACCCTGCTGACGGTCGCCGTCGACGGCAAGTCCGTTACATCAATCGAAGGCCTGGCGAGGACGGCCGGTGCCGACCTGCATCCGATGCAGGAGGCCTTCCACCTCAACCACGGCCTGCAATGCGGCTTCTGCACGCCCGGGATGATCATGAGCGCGGTCGATTTCGCCAGGCAGACGGCGAATCCCACGGAAGGCGACGTGCGCCACTGGCTCGAAGGCAATATCTGCCGTTGCACGGGCTATCAGAACATCGTCGCTGCGGTGCTTGCCGGCGCCGCTGCCATGCAGATTAAGGCCGGAGGCTGATCATGAACGCTCATACGGGTATTGGCGCCTCGATCCTGCGCAAGGAAGACCGCCGGTTCATCACCGGCAAGGGCAATTACGTCGCCGACATCAAGCGGCCGAACATGGCGATGGGCGTGTTCCTGCGCTCGCCGCACGCGCACGCGGTCATCAAGGCCGTTGACATCAAGACGGCTGCGGCTATGCCCGGAGTCGAAGCAATCTTTACCGGCGCGGATCTTGAGGCGGACCATATCGGCGGCTTGCCCTGCGCCTGGGGCGTCAGCAACGTCGATGGCACCCCGATGAAGGAGCCGCCACGCTCGGCGATGGCGGTCGACAAGGTGCGGTGCGTCGGCGATGCGGTGGCGTTCGTGATTGCCGACACGGTCGAACAGGCCCGCGCGGCCGCGGAAGCGATCGAGGTCGATTACGGCGTTCTGCCGGCCGTGGTCGGTGTGCTCGACGCGATCCGCCCAGGTGCTGCCAAAGTGTTCGACGACATCCCCAACAATACCTGCTTCGACTGGGAGTGCGGCGACGCCGCGGCGACGGCAGCGGCGTTCCGGAATGCCGCGCATGTCGCCCGGATCAGTCTGGTGAACAATCGCCTGGTCGGCAACCCAATGGAGCCGCGCGCGGCGGTGGCGGAATATGATTCCGGCCGCGATCATTACACGATGTGGACCACCAGCCAATTCCCGCATGTGGTCAAGGTCCTGATGGGCAACTTCGTGCTCAAGATCCCGCAGCACAAATTGCGCATCGTGGCGCCCGACGTCGGCGGCGGCTTCGGCGTCAAGCAGTTCCTGTACGCCGAGGAGATCATCACGACCTGGGCCTCGCGCAAAGTGGACAGGCCGGTCAAATGGGTCAACGAACGCAGCGAGGGATTTCTATCCGATGCCCATGGACGCGACCATGTCAGCGAAGCTGAACTGGCGCTGGACGAAACCGGCAAGTTCCTCGGCCTCAAGGTGCGCACCATCGCCAATATGGGGGGCTATCTGTCGACCTTCGGCCCGAATATTCCGACCAACCTCTATGGCTTGCTGCTGGCCGGCGTCTACACCACGCCTGCGATCCATTGCGAAGTCAAAGGCGTGTTCACCAATACCGTACCGGTCGACGCCTATCGCGGTGCCGGCCGTCCTGAGGCGACGTTCCTGCTGGAGCGTCTCGTCGATATCGCGGCCAGCGAGATGAAGATCGACAAGGCGGAAATCCGGCGCAAGAACATGATCGACGCGTCGCAATATCCCTATCAGACACCGGTCATCCTCAAATACGACAGCGGTGACCCCAAGGCCTGCCTCGACAAGGCGTTGGAGATCGCCGACTGGGGTGGCTTCGCCGGGCGCAAGGAAGCATCCAAGGCACGCGGAAAGCTCCGCGGCGTCGGTCTTTGCACTTATGTGGAGGCCTGCGGCCTGGCGCCTTCGCGCATCGTCCAGTCGCTCGGCGCCCGCGCCGGCATCTTCGAGAGCGCCACGGTGCGCGTCCACGTCACCGGCGACATCACGGTCTTGATCGGAACGCACAACCACGGCCAGGGCCACGAGACCACTTTCGCACAGATCGTGTCGGAGAAATTATCCGTTCCCACCGACAAAATCGAGATCGTGTTCGGCGACACCGACAAGGTCCAGTTCGGATTGGGCACCTATGGCTCGCGATCCCTGGCGGTAGGAGGCACCGCGCTGGTCAAGGCTACCGACAAGATCATCGCCAAGGGCGCCAAGATCGCCGCCCACATGCTCGAAGCGGGAGAGCGCGACATCGTGTTCGAGAACGGTGCGTTCGCCGTGCAGGGCACCGACCGGTCCAAATCGTTCGGCGATGTGGTCGGCGCGGCCTATGGCCTGGTCAACTTCCCGGTCGACGTGCTCGAGCCGGGCATGGAAGAACAGGCGTTCTACGATCCGGTGAATTTCACCTTTCCCGGCGGCGCTCACATTGCCGAGGTCGAGATCGATCCGGATTGCGGCTCGGTCGAGCTCGTATCCTATGTCGCGGTGGACGACATCGGCACGGTGATCAACCCGATGATCGTCAAAGGGCAGTTGCATGGCGGTATCGCCCAAGGGGTTGGCCAGGCGCTGTTCGAGAACTGCGTCTATGACGAGACATCCGGCCAGATGCTGTCGGCGTCATTCATGGACTATTGCATGCCGCGCGCCGACAACCTGCCCAACATGCAAATTGCGACCCAGTCGACGCTGTGCACGCATACGAGCTACGGCGTCAAGGGCTGCGGCGAAGTCGGCACCATCGGATCGCCCGCAACCGTGATCAACGCCGTAGTCGACGCTTTGTCGCATCTCGGCGTCAATCATGTCGACATGCCGGCAACGCCAAGCCGGATCTGGCGCATCATTCACAACAGCGCCAATCAGCTGCGCGCGGCCGAGTAGGAGGGAACCATGAAGGAGTTTTCATATTACAAGCCGGCCACAGTGTCCGAGGCGGTCGCGCTATTGGCGGCCAGCGACGAGAGCCGGTTACTTTCCGGCGGCATGACGCTGTTACCGACGATGAAGCAACGGCTCGCATCGCCAAAGGCAATCGTTGACCTCGCGGCACTGCCGGGGCTCGTCGGCATCACGATCGGTGGCGGCAACGTCGCCCTTGGCGCCATGACGACACATGCCGAGGTCGCGAATTCTGCCTCGGTCAAGGCCGCACTTCCCGCGCTTGCCACGCTGGCCGGCCTGATCGGCGACCCGCAGGTCCGCCACCGCGGCACCATCGGCGGATCGATCGCCAATGCCGACCCGGCAGCGGACTACCCGGCAGCCGTGCTGGGCCTTGGCGCCACGATCGTCACCGATCGTCGCGAGATCGCGGCGGAGAGCTTCTTTAAGGCGATGTTTCAGACCGCGCTTGAACGCGATGAGATCATCCTGGCCGTGCGCTTTCCGATCCCGGACGCGGCAGGTTATGCCAAGTTCAAGAGCCAGGCATCACGTTTCGCGCTGGTCGGTGCCTTCGTGGCGCGCTTCGGCAGCGCGGTGCGGGTCGCGATTACGGGCGCCGGGCCGGTGGTGTTTCGATCCCAGGACATCGAGGATGCACTGGCTTCGAATTTCTCACCGCAGGCGCTGGCGCGGATTTCGATTGCGCCCTCGGGACTCAACTCCGACATCCACGCCGACAGCGAATATCGCGCCCATCTGGTGGTCGTGATGGCCCGTCGGGCTGTCGAGCAGGCCATGATCGAACCGTCGTGACGCAGCCAGCTATTTCAGGCCCCATCGTCGCTGCAAAGCGCTCGTTCGATCTCGCGCGCCTGTCCGCCACCGATCTGATCGCGGGTTATCGCTCCGGACGGTTCACGCCGGTGGACGTCATCGAGGAGGTGATCGGCGCGCTGCGGGCGACCGATGCGCTGTGCAATATCGTGGTTACCGAAATGTACGATGCAGCCCGGACCGACGCCGAGCGTGCAGCGTCGGCCTGGACCTCGGGCGAGGTGGCTGGGGCGCTGACCGGCGTGCCGGTCACCATCAAGGACCTGCTGTTTGTTGCCGGAGTCGGCGCCTATGCTGGTGCGCCGACGCTGGCCGGGTTCGTGCCGGATCAGGATTCGGCGGTTGTCTCGGCGCTCAGGTCCGCCGGCGCGGTCCTCACTTGCAAGACCACGACCTGCGAGTCCGGCTACAAGCTGACGGCCGATAGCCCGCTGTCCGGTATCACCCGCAATCCGTGGCGCCTTGACCGCACCAGTGGCGGGTCGAGCGGAGGCGCCGCCGCGGCGGTAGCGGCTGGCTGCGGTCCCCTGGCGATCGGCACCGATGCCGTCGGCTCGATCCGTGTCCCCGCGTCTTTTTGTGGCGTGTTCGGACTTAAGCCGACGTTCGGCTTGGTACCGCGCTCGCCGAGTTTCTTTCCGCCGTCGTGGGGCTCGCTTGCCCATACGGGTCCGATCGGCCGCACCGTCGCCGACGTTGCACTGCTGCTCGGAGTTGTCGCTCAATATGACCAGCGCGACGCCGTTAGTTTGCCGGTCGAGAAACGGCAGTTCCGCCCCTTGCAGAGCTCGCTTGCTGGCTTAAGGATTGCCGCCAGCCTCGATTTCGGCTTTGCGGCGGTCGCGCCATCGGTGGCCAACGCCTTCACGGAGGTCACGAACGTGCTGGCGGATCTCGACGCCGAAATCATCGAACTCAAGACCCCGCTGGGGACGCGGTTGCTGGAAGACGTGCTGCAACCGATCGGCTTCACCGAGCAGGCCGCGGCGGTGATGAATCGCGAGGCGGCGGACATGGCACTGTCAGAGAGCGAGTTTCGGTCCGTGGTTGCGAAGGGCCGGAAATTCCGCGGCATCGACTACGTCGAGGCGCTTCACAAGCGGGCCCAGCTGCGCGGCCGCTTCCTCGAGATATTCAAGAATGTCGATGCCGTGATCACGCCGACGGTCGCGGTCACGGCATTCGAGGCTGGCACCATCGGCGTCGACACGATTGACGGGCAGCAAGTCGACCAGCACCTGGGCTGGTCGCCGTTCTCCTGGCCGATCAATCTTGCCGGGCTGCCCGCCGCGACCGTGCCCTGCGGCTTCGATGCAGAAGGGATGCCGATCGGCTTTCAGATCATCGCGCCGTGGCTGGGCGAGAGCACCATTTTCCGGATCGCCGCTGCGTTCGAACAGGTGCGGCCCTGGGCCGGGCATTGGCCAAGTTTCGCACAATAGTATCTGCGAAGGCAGCATCTTCGTAAGCGGCAGTAAATCGAGCGCCGTTTTATTCGGCGGCATCAGGGAGCGATTGGCGCAGCGAGGCGCTGGCCGTCTCGGCGGCGAATTCAATGCGGCCAGAATCCGAGCCAAGATAGCTCTCAAGATAGTTATATAGCGCATCGATGGCAGCGAGGTTGCGGCCAGCCGCATGGTAAAGCAAGAGGTCAATGGGCGGCAACAGCGGAAAACCCTCGTTGACGCCGATTTCCCGCAAGCCTGGTATCAACGCGCTGCGACCCAGCACTGTTACAGCCATGCCCGCGACAGCGGCCGCCTGCAGCCCGACGGCGCTGGCGCTGACACAGGTGATCTTCCAATTGCGACCAATGCGCTCCAGCTTGTCGATCGCGTGTTCGCGATAGATGTTGCCGGGTGGCAGAACCGCGATCGGCACCGGATCGGCGCGATGGGCGTCGGAATCCGTGCCGACCATCCAGATCAACTGCTCTTGGCCAACGACCTTGCCGCCGGAGAAACCCTCCATCTTTGTAACCAGCGCAAGATCGATCTCGCCGCGGCGGACAAGTCCAACCAGTGGTGTCGACAGTTCGCAGCGCAGTTCGACCTGCACCTTTGGAAATGCCCTGCGAAAGCGGCTCAGGATCGCAGGCAGAACAAAGGCAGCGTAAAGGTCCGGCGTGCCTAGAACGACGGTGCCCTCGACATCCGGCGATGACAACCGCTGCAGCATCTCATCGTGAAGGCGGAGGATCGACTTTGCGTAAGACAGTACGAGGTCGCCGTCGTCGGTGAGAAGTTGGCGGCGGCCTTCGTGACGCAGCAATGTCTTGTTGGTGAGTTCTTCCAGTCGCTGCAGCTGCAGCGTGATGGCGGGCTGGGTTCGGCCAAGCTGGCGTGCGGTAACGGTGATACTGCCGCTCTGGACCACCGAGACGAAAGACCGCAGCATGCGAATATCGAGGCTTATCAATGGCATTTCCAAATCATCCCCGAGACGGAAGAACCATGCATTTATTGTGCCACTGGGAAGCGACCATGTGTCAGTCTCCATCTGCGGACCGAGGCCTTGCTTCGAGCCAGATCTCCTTAGGTGCCGTCGCATTGATCATGTCGTCGTAATCCGCAGCGATCCGAGCATGACCAACCGCAACCAGGACACCGGCAGCCCACTCCACCAGAAGCAATTGAAGATTTGCTTTGCCGATGAATGAAGAGGACGGCGCCGAGTCCCCGGCCTTGGCCCAGATCAGCTCGAGCTGCTGCGTTTCATCGTGCGCGGTAGCCGGGCCCGAATAATTGCGTGTCATGACGCGCGATCAGCTCGCCAAATAGTCCCGCGTGATCAAGGAAATGGGGATCGCCAACGAATGGAGCCGGGTGGCCGGGCCACGCACACTCCAAATTGTTGTACGATCATTCGCATCCCTCACGAGCATTTCGAGAGAGTTCTGGGAATTAACCGGACCAAATCAGTCTTAAATTAGCCTGCCTTTCTTGCCGTGTGCACATTGCGGGCCTATACTGGACGTTGCGCAGGTCATGGCCCTCAGCCAGCCCGCGCCCTCCGTTGATGATGGGCTGAATGATCAAATGGTCGTGACCAGCGTCCCCCAGGAGCAGAAAGCTGTACCGCGCTCGGCCGCCAGCAGCTTGGTGGCCGTGCTGCGCAAGCATTCGATGTTTTGCGGCCTCGATCCCGAGGCGCTCGACCAGCTCTGCCGCTATGCCCGACATTCCACCCTGAAGCGGGGAGCGACGATCTTTTCCAAGGGGGATCCTGGCAACAGCCTGATTGCGGTAATCAGCGGCACGGTGAAGATCAGCATCTCCTCTGCCGATGGCCGCAGCGCGATTTTGAATCTGATCGGTGCCGGCGAGATTTTCGGGGAAGTCGCGCTGCTAGACGGGCTGGCACGTACCACCGACGCCATTGCCAGTACCAATTGCGAGATTTTCGTCATTGACCGTCGTGAATTCATTCCCTTTGTACGCAGCCAACCGGCGCTGGCGATGAAACTGATCGAGCTGCTTTGCACACGGGTGCGATGGACCAGCAACCAGGTCGAGGAAGTCATTCTGCAAAATCTGCCGGGCCGGCTCGCCAGCGCGCTGATTCGCTTGACCGACAAATACAAGCTCGCGCCCGGCGGCCGATCGATCGCCATTACCCAGCAGGAAATCAGCGAGATGGTCGGCATGACCCGCGAGAGCATCAACAAGCAGTTGCGCGCCTGGGCTGCGCGCAACTGGGTGCGGCTCGAACACGGGGCCATCGTGGTGCTGAAGGTCGAGCCGCTTCAGGCGCTGATCGAGGCTGGCGCCGCCAACGACGGCGATTTTTAGGGCACGATCTGCAAACGGCTCCCCTGGGACTTGACCCTGGGGGCATCGGCTTCCTTTGCACAAACGAGAGGCATTTGCGCTGAGATCATGCTCCTCAGCGCTGATTAAAATATAGACAGATCATGCCGATCTGATCGCACTAACGAGCGCGCTGGGATCGTGACATGGCGCGCGTTACCCAAATGCTTCTGGGGCGGCCGGACACACCCGATGCGGTTGGTTCCCGACCCAGTTCCGAATGCTTTCTTAAAGATGTGAACCAGCTCACAGTGAGCCACCGCACGCTGCGCTAAGTCACGCTGGAGGGACATTCGCATTGTGGAGGCAGCCATGCATGGCAAATTCGACAGATCAGGCAAAAACATCAAGCGGGCCCACCTGAATTGGAACTGGAATGTCGCAGTTTTAGCTTTACCCACCCTTCTGGCGATCGCGATGGTCGCGTTGGCTCTGACAGAGCCGGCCGCTTCAACCTGGATCGCGGAAGCGGCACAGGCCGAGTTCGCGGGTTCCATCTCGACGTCGGAGCCCGCTCCGACGCAACTCGCCAAACCGGCCGGCGTTATCAGGACTGTCAAGGCGAACTGAAAGGCATCACAGCAGCACCGGGCACGCGCGTGAGCAAGTAGCTGCTCACCGCAGTGCGTGCCGCGGCAGCCACAGCGACACCTGCGGCAGATAAGTGACCAGCATCAACACCATGAACATCACGGCGTAGAACGGCCAGATCTTTCGCATCACCTGCTCGATCGTCACCTTGCCGACCGCGCATCCGACGAACAGGATCGATCCGACCGGCGGGTGACATAACCCGATGCCGAGGTTCAACAGCATGATCATGCCGAAGTGAACCGGATCGACGCCGAAGTTTTGCATCACCGGCAGCAATATCGGCGTCGCGATCAAAATCGATGGCGCCATGTCGACGAGGGTGCCGAGCACCAGGAGCAGAATATTGATCAGAAACAGGATGACGTATTTATTGCTCGAGATCGACAGAAAGAATGCCGTCATTTTGGCCGGCATCTGCGTCAGCGCCATGATGTAGCCGACGCTGGAAGCACATGCGATCAGCGTCAGCACCATCGCGACCGTGCGCAGGGTCCGGTGCAACAGCACGGGCAGGTCGCGCCAGCGATAGTCGCGGTAGATGAACATGGTCACGAAGAAGGCCCAGACGCAGGCGACGGCGCCGGCTTCGATCGCCGTGAAGATGCCGCCGAGAATGCCGCCGAGAATGATGACGAGCGTCACCATCCCCCAGGCGGCGTCTATCGTGATCTTGAGCGCGTCTTTTGCCTGGGCGGTGTGGCCTTGCGGATGCTTGTCCCGGTAGGCGATGACGAGACAGAGAATGATCAGCGAGAAACCGAGCAGCAGGCCGGGAAACACGCCGGCCATGAACAGCGCGCTGATCGAAATCGTGCCGCCGGTCGCCAGCGAATACAATACCGCGTTGTGGCTCGGAGGCACCAGCAGGGCCTGAACCGAGGCGGTGATGGTCAGATTCGTCGCGAACACGCGCGGATACCCGGCTTCTTCCATCTGCGGGATCATCACCGAGCCGATCGCCGAGGTATCGGCGACGGCGGAGCCGGAAATGCCGCTGAGGAAGGTCGTGGCCAGCACGTTGACGAGGGAAAGGCCACCGCGCAGCCGGGTGAACCCGACCAGAACGTCAGCAAACGCCACCAGCCGGCGCGCCATTCCGCCCTCGGCCATGATGGCGCCCGCCAGCACGAAGAACGGTATCGTCAGCATCGCCACCTTGCTGACGCCGTCGGAGATTTTCAGCATCACCGCTTCCAGGGGAATGCCGATAGACCATGCGCCGGCAATCGCGGCCAGCGCCAGCGAATAGGCTATGGGCATGCCGATCAGAAAGCAGACCAGCATCGTCGCCAGCAGAATAAAGATATCCATCGATGGCTCTTCCTTGGGGTCAGTCGAACGGTGCGGCTTGCGGGTGTTGGGCGAGCGGGTCCATCGGTGCCCCGAGAAAAATCCGTTCGATGACGAAAAGCAAAAGACAGACGCCGCCGACCGGAATCGGCAAATAGGTCACGCCCACCGACAGGAATGGAAAATCCGCGATGGTGTTGTACCAGGTGACTTCGACAAGCCGGCCGCCCCAGACGATCATGAAGCCTGCGATCAGCGCCATCAGCAGCTGAACCAGGAGATCGAGCAGACGGCGGAATGGGGCCGGCAACCGGTCGGCGAAGTAGGAGACGTTCATGTGCTGATTGAGCCGATATCCGGCGGCGGCGCCGATGAAGGTCAGCACGATGGTCAACAGCACCGCGAGCGGTTCAGGCCATGACGCCGCGCTGTTGAGCACATAGCGGGTGAACACCGCCCAGGGAATAACAGCCGAAATCAGCACCAGCGCGGTGCAGCCCGTGATGACGCACAAAAGATACAGGGTATTCATCGCGCGGCGATATGATCCGGCCATTTTCTCATGCTTCCCGATTGCCAACAAGATGCGAGGCGTGCCGCTCGCAGCGTGCTTCGAGTTACGCGCCGCAAACAGCAGGCCGCTGCGCTATCCGACCGCCTGGATGCGGCCGATCATGTCCTGATATTTGGGGCCGTATTTGTCCCACACCGGCTTGACCGCGTGCTGGAACGGCGCCTTGTCGGCGATCTCTACAATCTGACAGCCGGCGGCTTTGGCCTTGTCCATCGCCAGCTGCTCATACTTGTTCCAGAGCTCGCGTTCTTCGAGCTGGGCCTCGCGGGCGAATTTTTTGAGCAGATCCTGATCTTCGCCGCCAAGTGAGGTCCAGGCGCGTTTCGAGAACACCAGCACCTCGGGAATGATCAGGTGCTCGGTAAGAGAATAGTATTTTGCCGCGGTATAGTGATTACTGAAGACATAGCTCGGCGGATTGTTCTCCGCGCCGTCGATGACTCCGGTCTGCAGCGCGCTGAAGACCTGGTCGTAGCCCATCGCGACGCCATTGCCGCCAAGCGCATTCATCATGTCGATGAAGATCGGATTGCCGATGACGCGGAATTTCAGGCCTTTGATGTCTTCGATCCTCTCGATCGGTCTTTTGGTATTGTAAAGGCTGCGCGCGCCGGAATCCATCCAGCCCAATGCGACCAGTCCCGCATTGGGACTCGCCGTGATCTTGTCCAAAAGCTCCTGACCGATCGGCCCGTCCATGATCTGTTCGGCATGCGCGGTGTTCCTGAACAGGAAGGGCATGTTGACGACGTTGATATCGTCGACGATCGGGCCCATCGACCCCACGCTGACGCGCAGCATCTGGATCGCGCCGATCTGCGTCTGTTCGATGGTTTCTTTCTCGCCGCCCAGTTGCATCGACGGATACATCTGGACCGAGAGCCGACCATTGGTGGCGGCCGCGAGTTTTCTACCGAGATTCTCGGTCGCGACCACGGTCGGATAGCCCGGAGGCTGCACGTCGGAGGCCTTGAAAACCGATTTTCCCTGCGCCCGCGCGGACGGTGGCGTCAGCCCCGCCGCTGCCGCGCCAAGTCCGGCACCCAGCTTGATGAAGTCGCGTCGTTTCAAGAGCATCCTCCCCGCGTGTGTTGTGATAAGATTTCTCCGACCGGCGATGCGCCGGAATAGCTTAGGTTTTGCGAAACTTGTCGACCATGTCACGGAATTTCCTGACATTTTCCTCGCCCGCATAATCCGCGATCCGCTTGTACGCCGGTTCCATCTTCGCACGGAACGGCGCGAGGTCGGGTCGCGTGATCTGCATGCCCGCCCGCTGCAGTTTGTCGATCTGATCGGACTCGGAATCGGCCATCAGCTTGCGCATCAACTCGCCGGAATTCCTGCTCTCTTCCCGGAAGATGGCCTGCTGATCCCCGGTCAGCCGTTTCCAGCTGTTGACGCCGATGGTATGGATCATGTTGTTGTAGACGTGCCGGGTCAGCGCCAGGTGCTTCTGGACCTCATAGATCTTGTTGAAATAGATCACCGCGACGGGGTTCTCTTCGCCATCGACCACCTTCTGGGACAGCGCGAGATAGAGCTCCGGAAAGGCGATGGCCTGCACGACCGCGCCGAGCGCCTCCATTGAGGCCTGGATCTGCAGCTCGGGCGGCGTGCGTATCTTCAAACCCTTGATGTCATCGGGCGTGTTGATCGGACGTACGCTGTTGGTGACATTGCGAAAGCCGTATTCCCAATTGCGCAGCAGGATGAAGCCCTGCCGTTCCGCGAGCGGGGAAAGCCACTCCATTGCCGGGCCGTCAAGGATCGGGAAAGCCTCCTCTGGCCCGTTGAAAATGAATGGAAGCTCGATGGTGGCGAACGCCTTGTCGTATTTGTCGAGCTGGCCCTGGGTCGGCAGTCCCATATCGATGGTGCCGAGCTTGATCTGCTGCGCCTGTTCGGGCGGACCACCGAGCTGGTTGTTCGGAAAGATCGCTACTCGGATCGCGCCGTCGGTACGCGCTTCGATGCGGCTCGCAAACTGCTTTGCGGCGATATTCGCCGGATGGCCCTCTTCCGCGAAATGCGCAAAGCGCATCGTCATGGCCGCCGCGCGGGCGAGGGTGGGCGCCGCTATCGTCAAGCCGGCCAGCCCCGCGCCGGTTTTCAGGAAATGCCTGCGATTCATTTGTATCCTCCGGTTTTCCTTGAGCATCATCGCGCCACTACCCTCGAAAGCCGAAATAGTGGGGCAGTAGCAGCGTCAACCACGGCACGAAGGCCACCATCAGTAGCCCAGCTACCAGCATGACGAGGTAAGGCAGCATCGCGCGCGACGCGGTCTCGATGTTGCAGCGCATGACGGCGCAGCAGACGTAGAACCCCACGCCCGCGAACGGCATGAAGCCTCCGATGCCCATGGCGATGATCAGGACCAGGGCGTAGTGCAGTTCGCTCAGGCCCAGTTTGCCCGCGATCGGAATCAACAGCGGCGCAAGCACGTTGAGGGAGGGCAATCCTTCGAGCAGCACCCCGACCAGAATGAGAAGAACGATCGAGCAGATCATAAAGATCGCCTGGCTGTCGCCGGCCGACTGTAACAACGCCACCAGCCGCTGCGGGAGATAGGCCACCGTCAAGGTCCAGGAGAAACTCGATGCCGCCGCAAAGATGAAGAGCAGAACGCCGGTGAGGGCCGCGGTATCGATCGCAATGCGGATAAACCCCTGCACGGTCATTTCGCGGTAGACCACGGACGACAGCACAAGGCCGTAAAGGACGGCACCGGCCGCAATCTCGGTGGGGGTGGCAATTCCGAGCAGGATGCCCGCCAGTAGCGTTCCCGGCATCAAGAGCGGCAGAATGGCGGTAAGGCCCGCGCGGGCAATGACGCCGGCGCTGGCGCGCGGCGTCCGCGGCGCCCCGGCGGCGCGGGCGCGCAGGTAGATCAGGGCCATTAGGCACAGCGCCATCAGCGCCGCGGGCACCAGGCCGGCGATGAACATGGCGCCGACGGAAACACTGGTGATGGAGCCCACGATCAGCATGGCAATGGAGGGAGGAACTGTTTCACCCATCACGGCGGAAGCAGCCAGGACGGCTGCGCCCTCGGCTGTGCCATGACGCTCGCCGAGTTCATCGCGCATCACGGTGCCGACCGCCGCCACATCGGCGGGCTTCGAGCCGGACAAGCCTGAGACGACGTACATGCTGACGACCGTGACCTGAAGCAGGCCGCCCCGCATATGGCCGACCAGAGCGTAGATGAAGCGCACCAGCCGGATGCTGATCCCGCCGCGCTCCATCACCAGCCCTGCGAGAATGAAGAACGGTACTGCCAGTAGAATGAAGTTGCCGGTGCCGTTGACCATGGTTTGCGGCAGCACCACCAGCGAGGCCGTTCCGGTTCCCCACAGATAGGTCGCGGTCGACAACAGCAAGACGAAGCCGACGGGAACGCCGGCCAGGATCGCGATGAAGAACAGGCCGAGCGCCGCGACGATGGCGGCGTCCTCTCCCAGCAAG
>NZ_JBEKXH010000121.1:0-15531 GCF_049512235.1 Bradyrhizobium sp. | reverse complement strand
GTCCGCAGCTCCAATGTACCGCCCGAGAGGTCGACGGTGGTTGTCAGGTCGCCGGTGACCGCCAACGTTCCCGATGACACGCTCGTAATGCCGATCGCCGAGTTACCCCCGAGCGTCCAGCTGCCGCTCGCCCGCACAGCGAGCGTATCGAAATTGATGAAGTCGTTGTCTGCTGTGCCCGAACCCTGCAACAGCAGCGCGTCGGTCGCTCCGCTTGCCGTGCTGCCGATGGCCTCGCCGATCAGCACAGAGCCCGTCTGCAGCGTCAGCGTGTTCTGGCCAGTGCCGGCGAAATCGACCGCGGCCTGCGCTCCGCTGATGGTGCCGGCGTTGGTCACGGTGCCCGAACCGCCGGTTACGTAGACGCCGTATCTGGCGCCGGTGATATATCCGCCGGTCTGGTTGGTGACCGTGCCGCCGCCTGTCAGCGACACGCCATCGCCCAGCGTCAGGGTGACGTCATGCTTAGTGACCGTCACAGAAGTCGTGCCGGTGATGGAGCCGGCGTTGATCACAGAGACGGGGCTGACCGCGGCGATAATGCCGCCGTCGCCGCTGATCGTCCCGCCTGCGTCGTTTGTTACCGTGCCGCCGCCTCCGGCGGAGGCCTTGCTGGGATTGCCAGCCAAAATGCCAACGTAGGCACCGGATATTGTTCCGCCCGAGTGGTTGGCCACAGTGCCACCGTTCTGCAAGTCGATGCCTAGAAGAGTCCCGGTGAGCTTGCCCCAGTTGGTTACAGTGCCGCCGGCGCCCAGACCGACGCCGTAGCTCCCGCTGGGGTTATTGCCGCTGATCGTCCCGCTGGCCTGGTTGGTTACCGTACCGCCGGTTTGAAGCCACACCCCGCCGGCGATGCTGCCCGTGTTGGTTACCGTGCCGGTACCGCCTGTGATGTAAATCGAACCGCTAATCATCCCACCGGCCAGATTATTCGCCGTGCCGCCGCTACGCAGCGAAATGCTTTCCTGGCTTGAATCGATCGTGCCGGCGTTGGTCACCGAGCCGACCCCGCCGTAGATGTAGACGCCGTGGTTGCCGCCGATCATGCCGCCAGCGCTGTTGGTGACCGTGCCACCGGCACGCAGTCTGATGCCTTCGTCGTTTGAGTTGATCGAGCCGGCGTTGATCACGGTGCCGAAGCCGCCTGAGATGTAGACGCCCCATAGGTTGGCACCGATTATCCCGCCGGCGTCGTTGGTGACCGTGCCGCCGGCTTCGAGCTGCACGCCTGCGCCATAGGTTGCCGTCGCGGTGATCGTGCCAGCGTTTGTCACCGCGCCCACCTCGCCGTAGATGCCGACGCCGTCAAAGGTACCGCTGATCGTCCCGCCCGCACTGTTGGTCACCGTGCCGCCGGCCCAAAGTACGACTCCGATGTCGGTGATTCCGCCGCTGATGGTTCCCCCACTCAGGTTGATTACCGTGCCCGTGCCGCCCACAATTCCCAAGCCGAAGCCGTACACCCCCTTGATATAGCCCGCGTTGGTCACGGTGGCGCTACCGCCTATCTGAACGCCATCGCCACCGGTGATTGTCCCGCCGGCCTGGTTGATGACCGTGCCGTTGGCCAAAAGCCACACGCCGACGGACGCGTAAGTTGGGGCCCCTCCGCCAATGATGGCGCCGGAGTTGGTCACCGTACTCTCCGATTGCAGGAAGATGCCTGCATTCAATCCCTCGAAGATGCCCTGATTCGTGACGGTCCAATTGGCTGTGGCGTCGCCATAAACCGCAGCGAAAGACGCTGGCAAATAGACTCCGACACCGACAGCCACTTCGCCTTGGGCGTCGAGCACGTTGATGTTGGTCCCAGGGCCGAAGGTAATCGGGTTCTCGCCGGCGGTGAGGATGTAGGTCGTGGTCTGCACGGGGGTGACGGTGACCATTGGTTTACCTCAGAAAAATCGAGAGGCGCATCGCACCCCAGCCTGGGCAATTGCCGCCAAAGTGGCCGGCGGTCGGTGCTTCGCCATCTGCGCACCCATCGTCAACGCAATGCTAAGGCAGAACCCGCGCATCTCGGTCCGGCCGCGCGGATATTCACATTACGCTCGAGACTGGGATCAACGATTGGATTTGGGCTCGCCATGATCGCACCTCGATGTCGTCGTGGTTGGCGGCAGGAGTATCAAACTCGTTCGCAGGCAAGGGATCGGTCAGTCCCCAAATAGAAGGCCGATGGCAAAAGCAAGAACGTGAGAATTGTTTTTCCGACGCAAGCCGCCTCTATCGGCGATCGTTGCCGCAGCGAAAGGAGGTAGGACGGTTTCGCACATGGCGAACCCCTGGAGGGCATGGAATGCTCTCACCGCGAGCCTTGGACGGAGTGATCAATCTAGGCGCAGCCAATTAGACCCTAATCAAATCTTCGATTTGTCATCTGCGCAGATGACATAGTTCATAAATCCTTCTGACGTGAGATGGTATCGAACCCATGCCGGGCCAGCAAAGCGAATAGTTCTGCCCGGCTTCCTAACTCAAGGCTGTCATAGACCCGACGAATGTGCTCATGCACGGTTGGCTCGCCGATTCCGAGATTTTTTGCCGCCTTCGCCTCAGTCCCGCCTCGCGCCAGCTCGACAATCACTTCGCACTGGCGGATCGTCAATCCCAGCCGCTCGCGCAGCCGGGCCGGGGTCGGCGCCTCGCTGTATTGGTTCAGACCTATAATTTTCACAGTCATGCGGCCAGCACCCGAAAGACCGACACCGTCGGGACAAGGGTGGACCTGGATCACCCACTGCTCTGGGCCGTGCTTGAATAACGGCAACTCGCCGCCTCGTCCGCCTGATACCATCTTGGTGACGATCGAATTGGCTTTTGCGTCCTGAATCTCCAGCCGACCCCTGCGCAACCGTGCGACCTTGCCCGCTTCCAGCATGGCCCTCCCGGCTCGATTTGCATGCTGTAGCCGGGCGTCGCGGTCAACCAACAGCAGGGCATGATTTATTTCGTCCAGCATCAGATTCGCGGCGATCAGATCCGCGGCGGTTTGCTCCCGATCCAGGCGGATACTCAACGCCCGGCCGAAATGATGCGCGAAGCGGCCCAACCGGGCCAAATCAGCCGATTCAAAGTCGACGCGCGTCCTATCCCGAAATGCGACAACGACGGCCGAAATGCTTTCCTTGAACAGCACCGGAAAAGCCATGACGCCGTCAAACTCCTGCGGCTTGAACCAATCGGCGTAAAGCTCCGTTCGTTTAAAGGTACCCTTCGTCATCACCATTTGATCCGTCAAAGGCTGACGTCTCCGACCGATCTCGATCCATATCTTGTTGGTTGGCGCGAGGCGTCGATAGGTCGGGGTCAGGTTTAGATCTATGCCGTGATCCGTGAGGCCTCGAAACTGGTGGGTTTTCATGTCCTGCATTCCGAGACCGACGCCGACCGCGGATAACTGGCTCGCAATTTGCGTCACCGCGGCAGCCCAATGAGCGTCATCGCGGATACCTTCATATATCAGTCTAATGAGACGATCATATTGGTCGGCCATTGCGAATCCTCGCGCGACCTAGCTCCGGTCGGTTGTCGTCAATGAAGTTGGAATCGTTGCCGTTGTCCGGGGCTTTCTCTCCGAGCCAACGCACTCAGCTTGATGCCAGACATATCTTCATCCCCCGACGACCGATCGCTTCAAGCCGGCATTTAAAGGCAAGTGTCGCCAATCCAATCGGCGTAAGTGCTTCGCAATCTGCAGAAATGGTCCATGGCGATACGGAGCCAGAACCCACGCACCTCCGACTGACAGCTGGTTTTCCAAGGCTAGTGCAGGATGCAAAAGATTGAAAGCAAATACTCTATCTTTGGTTGCCGAACGCGCAGCAGGTCGGGCCAACGCTGATCGATCGGTTGCAAATTCCTCTGGCTTGCATGGTTCAATTGGAAGTACCTTGTGGCGCAGTTACGCCAAGCGCTGTGAGTTCTTTGATCATGGCTCCCCCGAAGCAGGATGACCCGCGGGCGGATTGCAGCTGTGGCAGCGGGCTCAAGGCCGATCGCTGCTGCGCGCTCGACTGGACGGCGTCGTGGCCGCAGGCTGCGCAGGCCCTCGATGGCGCCCGCAATGCGCTGGTTGCGGGGCGTGACGCTGAAGCCGAGCGTCTACTCGTCGACATCCTGGAGCGTGAACCCAACCATCTCCGTGGATTGATGCTGCTTTGCGAGATTTGTACGGCGCAGAACCGAACCGCGCCGACCGAGGCCCTGTTGGCGCGGATCGTACGCCTCGATCCCAACCATCTGATTGCGAACCAGAGGCTGGCCCTGCTTCTGTTCGGCAAAGGCTTGTTGGTCCAAGCCGAAAATTACGCCCGCAACGCGGTACGGATCGCTCCGAACGATGCGCAATCGCACAATCTGATGGGCATGATCATGACGGAAGCCCAGCGGCCCCAGGTCGGCGAGTATCACTATCGCCGCGCGCGGGAGTTGCTCCGCGAGCCCAGCGCCATCCTGCTCGCCAACCTCGCCTGGAATCTGAAGAACCAGGGACGAATGGCGGAGGCGCGACTACTGTATCAGGAGGCGGTGGGTCTCGATCCAACCATCTTTCAAACCCTCTACGGCTGGGCGCAGATGGAGGAGACCGATCGGGATTTTGCCCGTGCCGGCGAGTTGCTTGATGCCGCGGAGCGGCTATCGCCGCGCAATCCGAATGTACTGCTGCAGCGAGCAGTTCTTCATGGCCGCGTCGGGGACTATGACAAGGCGCTCGCCGCTATCGATGAAATCGAGCAACGCCGCGATGGCGGCGGCCTGGGGCCGATCGAATGGAGCGAGAAGGGACGTCTGCTCGACAGGATGGGGCGCTACGCCGAGGCGTTCGCGGCCTTCAGCGAAGCCAAGAGAACGCTGCGTGCACGCACCGGCCGAACCTATCAGGCAGAGGAGGCCAAAGCACTGGTACGGCGCTTGACGCGCTTCTTTGTCGCCGCCCGTCTGCAAATTTTGCCGCGCGCCGGGGTGCGGACCGATGTCGCCCAGCCGATCTTCATCGTCGGCTTTCCCCGCTCCGGCACCACCATGATCGAACAGATGCTGAGTGCGCATCCGCGTATTGCCGCCGGCGACGAACTGCCTGTCATCAACGAGCTGACCGGATTGTTGCCGCGCATGCTGAATAGCCCATTGTCCTATCCGGATGCGCTGGCGGAGCTTTGGTTCGGCGATCAGGCCGAGGGGCTTGAAAATCTGCGCGACTATTATCTGCAGCGTGCGCGCCAACTCGGCGCATTGCGCAGGACCGCTGACTGGTTTACCGACAAAATGCCTCTCAATGAGACCCATCTGGGCCTTATCGGACTTGTCTTCCCGCAGGCGCCGATCATTCATCTGCTGCGCCATCCCTTGGACGCGGTGCTTTCAACTTTTTCCAATCACCTGACGCACGGCTTCTACTGCGCTTACGATCTGACCAGCATCGCTCTGCACTACGTGCTGGTGATGGAGCTGGTCGAGCACTACCGCCGCGAAATGGCGCTACGATATCTGTCGGTGAAATACGAGGACGTGATCGTTGGGCAGGAGACGATGGTACGTGAAATGCTCGGCTTCATCGGCGCCCCCTATGATCCGCGGTGCTTGGATTTTCATGAAAACCGGCGCTATGCCAGGACGGCCAGCTACGCCCAGGTAACGGAACAACTCTACGACCGTTCGCGCTTTCGCTACCGAGCCTACCGCGAACAGCTGGCGCCGGTGATTCCCATCCTGGAGCCAATCATCCATCGGCTAGGTTACACGATTGATCATTAGCGTGGCGGTAACCTCTTCCATTCGAATTGCCTCGATCGCCTTTCGTGATCGACTTTACCCAAACCGCTTCTGACGGTTTGGGGAAAGCCCCTGAAAAGCACAAGAAAATCAGAGTGAAAGCTGGCGCTCCCTAGGGGAATCGAACCCCTGTTTCAGCCTTGAGAGGGCCGTGTCCTAACCGCTAGACGAAGGGAGCAATGATGTTTCAAGGGAATAGCCTTGAAAACGGCTGGCCGCAAGGCGAGTCCTGGTTCAGGGCTCGCTGACGAATCTCAGCTGGCCCTTGGGCTGCAGCGTACGGGCATCGAAGGTGCGGATTTCGGTCGCCCCGCCGATATCCAGCATCACCACCAGCCGGTCGCCGGCGATGCCGGTCGTGACGATGCGGGCGCCTTTCGGCAGTGTCGCCGTGACGTCGGTGGCCACCGCGCTTCCCTCGGTGCGGAAAAGGCGATAGCCGATGGCGATCAGAACCGCCGCGACCGCCAGCGCCGTGGTAAGGCCCGCAATCAGCATCAGCCGCCGCACCCGCGCGAACAACGCGGCCTGCTCTTGGGTCGGTTCGGGCGCAATCGTTTCGGTCATGCAACACTCTTTAAGGCAAAACTCTTCAGGGATCGGCTCTTCTTTGGAACAAGCTTCGAATAGCGGTCAACAATTGGAGGTCACCGTCGCCGGCGACGAGGGATCGGCCCGGCTCGACCGCGTGCTGGCCGTGCGTCTGGCGGAACTGTCGCGATCGCGGCTGAAAGCCCTGATCCAGGCAGGGCAGGTCGCCGTCAAAAGCGTCCCCGTTCGCGACCCCGCTTATCACGTCACACCAGGCGATACGATCACAATCGACGTGCCGGAGGCGGTCGCCGCCGAGCCACGGGGCGAGGATATCGCGCTCGACATTATCTATGAGGATGACGACATCATCGTCATCGACAAGCCCAGCGGCCTCGTGGTGCATCCCGCCGCGGGCCATGAGACGGGAACGCTGGTCAACGCGCTGATCGCCCATTGCGGCGCGAGCCTGTCGGGGATCGGCGGCGTCAAGCGGCCGGGCATCGTGCACCGGCTCGACAAGGACACCACCGGGCTGATGGTCGTGGCAAAAAACGACCGCGCGCACCAATCGCTGACCGCCCAGTTTGCCGATCACGGCCGCACCGGCGCGATGCGCCGCGGTTACATGGCCATGGTCTGGGGTGTGCCGCACCGCCAGCGCGGCAGCGTCGATGCCCCGATCGACCGCCATCCGCATGCAAGGGAGAAAATGGCGGTGCGCGAAGGCGGCCGCGACGCGGTCACCCATTGGGAAATTCAGGAAAGCTTCCAGGGCCGCGACGGTAAAGCGATCGCGGCGCTATTGGCCTGCCAGCTGGAAACCGGGCGCACCCACCAGATCCGGGTGCATCTCGCTCATATCGGCCATCCCCTGATGGGTGACGGCGTTTACGGCCCGCACTTCAAAACCAAGGCTGGCCATCTCGGCCCCAAGAGCCAGGCCGCACTGGCTGCCCTCGATCGCCAAGCGCTGCATGCATACCTGCTGGTGCTGGAACACCCGCAAACCGGGGCCATCATGAAGTGGATCGCGGATTTACCCGACGACCTGACGCGCCTCAGAAATTCGCTGCAGGCGACGCAATGACGCAGGTCTCCTGAAAAAGCACAGCTATGCCAATACGTTATATTAGCCACACGGGGACGTGACCCCTGTTATCCTTCCAAATCGACCCCGATTCAGTGTATGTTGCAGCTGCGTTGAATATATACCGTGGAACATCGCAGCGCGACTGGCTTTGACAAAGCGGCCGCCTGCCTGGCCCGCCGATGTCGGGGGCCTGAACCTCTGGAGGGCGCTACACAATGGCCCGTACAGCTACCTTGCCGGTTCTCAATGGAGAATCCGGCTTATCCCGTTACCTCGCCGAGATCCGCAAGTTTCCGATGCTGGAACCCCAGCAGGAATACATGCTCGCCAAACGCTGGCGCGAGCATGACGATCGCGACGCGGCACATCACCTTGTTACCAGCCATCTCCGGCTCGTGGCCAAGATCGCCATGGGCTATCGCGGCTACGGATTGCCGATCTCCGAGGTCGTCTCGGAAGGCAATGTCGGCCTGATGCAGGCGGTCAAGCGGTTCGAGCCCGACAAGGGTTTTCGTCTCGCTACCTACGCCATGTGGTGGATCAAGGCCTCAATACAAGAGTACATTCTGCGTTCCTGGTCGCTCGTGAAGATGGGCACCACTGCGAACCAGAAAAAGCTGTTCTTCAACCTGCGCAAGGCGAAGAGCAGGATTTCCGCACTGGATGAGGGTGATCTGCACCCCGACCAGGTCAAGCTGATTGCCAAGCGCCTCGGCGTGACCGATCAGGACGTGATCGACATGAACCGAAGGCTGAGCGGCGATGCCTCGCTCAACGCCCCGATCCGGGACGACGGTGAGGCCGGCGAATGGCAGGACTGGCTGGTCGATACCGCGCCCAACCAGGAAGCCATCATGGCGGAGCACGAGGAGTTCGATCATCGCCGCGAGGCGCTGAACGGCGCCATCGGCGTGCTCAACCCAAGGGAACGCCGCATCTTCGAGGCGCGGCGCCTGGCCGAGGAACCGATGACGCTGGAAGACCTCGCCGCCGAGTTCGGCGTGTCGCGCGAGCGTGTGCGGCAGATCGAGGTGCGCGCCTTCGAGAAGGTGCAGTCCGCCGTCAAGGGCACCATTGCCAGGCAGGAACAGGCGGCGCTGGAAGCCGCGCATTGATCCGACGAATTGCGCGACAGAGGAAAGCCGGCGGCAACGCCGGCTTTTTTGTTGGCGCTGTCGCAGGTGCCGGTCCCGGTAGGCCGCCTCAATAATGAGGGGAAAGAGTGCTGAGATAGTCCGATAGCGTGGTGGGATCGCCGCGCGTGCTCTGCCGCAGCGGCTGGCCGCTCAACAGCACGCCGGCCTGGGTCTTGTAATCAGGAGGCACATTGTCGGTCGGCGCCAGCGGCTGGCCGAGGATCTTGCGGTACCTGTCATAGGCCTGTTGGGTCCCTACGAAGATGCAGACGCAGTGCTGCGGTTCGGCATAAAGATAGCGCACGGCGTCGCCAACCCCGTTGACCACGAAGCGATGCGCCGGCAGCGTGCGCAGCGCTTTTTGTCCAGCCGGATCGTTGGCGAGCTGAACAAGAAAGCCGGCGGACGACAGATAAAAGCTGTTCTTTTCCAGGAACGGCTTGCTCGGCGCCTCCACGGCGGCGACAACCGAGGCGTAGAGCGACAGCACAACGGCCGGAAACAGGCGCAGGGCGCGGATGCCAAAGACCCGAAATAGATCACGATGGCTCGCTGCGACCGGCCAGATGATCGATGCTGACATTGCAAATTCCCCTGCCTGAGCCTTGCCTGTTGCGCCAGCTATAACGCCGAACAGTGCGCCAAGATTGTGTTGCACGGCGAGCGGCCTCCAGCCGACCAGGAATAATGCCCTACGGCCCCCACTGCCGCGCCAGCGTAGCCAGCGCGCAGCCCTCGCAATAGCGGGCGTCCTTGAAGTCGATCCAGTCATGGGCGTAGACCCGCTGCAGCGGAATGTCATAGCGGGCCCGTATTACCTGCACCAAAACCCGCCACGCCGCGATCTGCGCCTCGGTCGCGCCGCGCGTCACGTCGGGATAATTGCCGGCGAACTCCACGCCGATTGAATTGCTGCCGATCACCTGGTGATAGGTCGGCCCATTGTCGATGAACTTATTGTCGTTGCGGTTGGCGCCGTCGCCATGGGTCGGCACCAGATCTTCCGGCACCGCCCAGTACACCGTGCCGTCGGTTTCGACCCAGACCGTGACGCCGCGCCGCGTCGGGTTTCTGGCCTGCGCTTCGGCCCCGCCGCGCGCCGAGCCGGCCGGCCCCTCGGTCTGGTGCACGATGATGTTGCGCCAGGGATGGGCCTTTGCCACCTCACCCCACGGCGCCAGCCAGACCATCTTGAGGCCGGGGATCTCGGGCCTGCCCGATGCCTTGGCGATGGCCACAAGGTCGGGCGTCTGCGCCGCTGCCGGGGTCAAGATGGCGACGCAGAGCAGCACCGCGAGCAGGCGGAAATTCATCGGTCTCACATCCCGTGCGAAGAAAAGCACGCACTGGATAGCACGCTTCAGGCGTGCCAGCGCAGGGCTGGTTCGGGCTTTGCGCCATGCCCGGGCGCCAGCGCCGCCGACGGGTCATAGACCGCATGGCGGTTCTTGCCGGCCTTCTTGGCGGCGTACAACGCAGAATCGGCGGCCGCGATCAGCCGGTCCGGGAAAAGGCCGATCTCGCCGGTCCACTGCGCCACCCCGATCGAAAGCGCGATCGGGATGTCGGCGCCGACGCAGGCCTCGGCGTCGGCGCGGCAAACATCCAGGATGCGGCGAGCGATGACCGCGCCGTCATGCAGGGTTGAGGCGGGCAGCACGATGCAGAACTCGTCGCCGCCGCTGCGCGCCAGCATATCGCCGGAGCGCAGCCGGGTTTGCGCCATCAGGGTAAAATGCTGCAGGCAGGCGTCGCCTGCCGCGTGGCCGTGCGTATCGTTGATCGCCTTGAAACCGTCGAGATCGATCACCAGCAGCGCGAACGGCTGGCCGCTTCGCTCCGACCTCGAACATTCCTCGACCAGGCGCTGCGACAACAGCCGCCGGTTGCCAACGCCGGTGAGATCGTCAAGCAATGCCAGGTCGGCGACTTCATTGCGCAGCCGATCCATCGCCATCAGCAGGAAGCCGAAATTCCACGCATTGGACAGGAATAGCAGCCCCAGCCCCAGCGCCGCCTGCAGCGGATTATAGTGGATGAAGGAGAAATCGCCACCGACATGCAGCAGACTGCCGCCGGCGCGGATGACATTGATCGCCACGATGACAATTGTGACCAGGCCCGACAGCCGAGCGCCGGGGTTCTTGCGACCGTCCTGCCCCGACAGCAACAGTCCGAGCGTCAGCGCCAGCGGCAAGGACTGGCCCACCGAATAGACCAGCATCCGCATCGGCAGGCTGTCGATGCCGATCGTGAAGAACGTCAGGCCGGCGAAGCTTAGTCCTGCGATCAGCGCGGTGCCTCGCCAGGAGGGCTGTTGGTCGTAAAACCGCCTGATGCCCATCGCCGCAAGGCAGGCAGCGAAAATGATCAGGGTGCCGGCCGCGAGCAGCGGCAACAGCGAATCGATGGCGAGGCGCAGCGTCGCCAGCGCCGAGCCGGCGGCTGCGGCAAACGCCGCGCCAGCCCAGAACCGGGCGGCCGGGAATTTGGGATAGCAGCGCGCGACATACGCCCAGAAAAGAGCCTGGGCGAGGAAGTTGACGACGAACACCGTCCACAGCGTCGGAACGCTCAGCATTGCGAATGCGGAGAGCGAATGTCTCTGCCTCCCCTGTTATCGGACGGCCAGGCCATGACGATCCTCCTTGCTGGCGGCCAAGGTACGGTCGAGCGCTTAACGGAGGCTCACCGCGGCGCAGTATATCCGCGCCGTGGTTTTGAATTGATGAAGATTGCAATGATGCATCGAGGCACGCTCTGATCGCGCGTTGGTCCCAAGGATTTGTCGCGCGATGCGGATCGCATTTGAGCCTTGTTAACCCTGACAGGGCGCAACCGGTATCAGCGCTCCAAGGATCAGGCGCGCCGCGCATCGCGACGGACAACGCGCATCGCGCCAGAGAAAATGTGCCAAAACAGCATAACAGCTGTGGATAACGCGATTACACCGGGGTGACAGCGCGGGGCAGTGGCCCGCGAATCTGTTGGGATCACATTTGAGGATGTTGCGAGGCTGGGCCTCCGCCGAGCATGCCTCGTGTGGCGTTTCCATCCATTGAACACTGAGAGGATGCTATGGCTAAGAAAGCGAAGAAGGCTAAGAAGGCGAAGAAGGTCAAGAAAGCCAAGAAGAAGTAAACTTTTCAAGCCCGGGTGGAGCTTCGCTCTGCCCGGGTACCCGGCGCGCTCAGATCAACTTTTGCTCAGGCGCGAGCCTTGAGCCCGCCTCCCGGTCTTTAATGATAGCGACGATGTCCTCACCCTTCGGGGCATGAGTGAGGGCTATTGTTCGCAGCGGCCAATGCCGGGCCTCATGGTTCGGGTTGGTGCAGGTGCGGCTCGCCCATGAGAAATGGACATCTACCGGTCCGCGAACGCCAATTTTGCGCCGAGTGCGGCAAACCCGCCGGCGAAGGCGCGGCGCAGCCATGCCATCACTCTTGGCCTCGTGACGACGCGGTCGCGGACACCGGCTGCGAACAGGCCATAGGCCACGAACATCGCCAAGGTCATTGCCATGAACGCGCCGCTCAGTTGCAGCATCCGCCACTGCGGATGGCCTTCATCCACCGCGATGAATTGCGGCAGGAACGCCAGGAAGAAGATCGACAGCTTCGGGTTGAGGATGTTGATCAAGAATCCGGTAACGATCGCCCGCCGGGACGAGCGGCCGTCGGCTCCGGCATCGACCTTGAGCGCACCTTTCTCGCGCAGCGCCTGCCAGGCCATGAATAATAGATAGATCACCCCGCACCATTTCAGCGCCGCGAAAGCCAGCGCGCTGGTGTGCAGCACGGCGGCGAGGCCGAGCATGGCGGCTGCGATATGCGGGACGATCCCGAGCGTGCAGCCAAAGGCCGCAGCGATGCTGGCGCGGGAGCCGTGCGTCAGTGCCGCCGCCAGCGTATACAGCACGCCGGTGCCCGGCGACGCTATCACGATCAGCGAGGTCAAAAGGAACGCAAGAGACATCGGCGGTACTCCGTCAAGGTGTTGCAGAACCAGACTAAGCCATCGCAGCACGGGGAACAAGGCGTCGGCGCGGGCTTGCCTTTTGGTGCGCCGGATAGGTAAGACGGCAAAGGCGGGGAAGCAGGACAACGCGTGAAAATTGAGTTTGTCATTCCGGGATGTGCCTTGGGTCGGCGCACGCCGACCTGAGACGAAGGCCCGCAATGACCGTTTCTACGTTGCGCGTCACGCTCACCTTCCCACCAATTGATCGGCGAAATAGGCGATAGTCTTGCGGTAGATCGTGGCGTGATTCCATTCGCGCATGGCCTCGAAGTTGGCGCTGCCTTCGTCGTAAGGCGCCCCCATCTTGAAGCCGTTGGTGTGCAGCAGGTTGGCGGTGGAAGCGAGTACGTCGGGCACGCTGTGGCGCAGATCGACGCGGCCGTCGCCGTCGAAATCGACGCCGTATTTGATATAGGACGACGGCAGGAATTGGGTCTGGCCGATTTCGCCGGCGAAGGCGCCGATCATGTCGCGCAGCGGCAGGTCGCCGCGCTGCACGATTTTGAGCGCAGCGAGCAATTCACCCTGGAACAGTTCGGAGCGGCGGCAATCATGCGCGAGCGTTGCCAGCGTGCGGATCACCGGCAATTTCCCCATGTCGCCCTTGCCGAAATCGGTCTCCAGCCCCCAGATCGCGACCAGGATCTGCCGCGGCACGCCGAACCGCGCCTCGATGCTCGCCAATAGCGCGGCGTGGCGCTGCAGCATCGCCCGGCCGCCGTTGATGCGCCCCGATCCGACGCGGGTCGAGACATATTGCTCGAAGCTCTTGTTGAAGGTGTAGCGCTGGCGGCGGTCGAAATTCAAAACCGCCATGTCCTCGCCCACCCCCGACAGCGCCGAGCCGATCACGCCCTGCGAGATGCCGGCGGATGCAGCCTCCGACGAGAAGCTTGCCACGAAGGAACTGAAATCGCCGCCGCAGCGGGCGGCAAAGGAGGGGGTGGCAATGGTGACGGCGCAGAAGAGGATAAAGGGACGAATGATGGACATGTCGAAATGATTCCTTACGAGGACGCCACGTTGCGCCGTCCGGATTGCGGTATCTCGTTTGCTTCGACCAGGCGAATGCGTTTGCTGCGTCAAGCCACCGCATCCCGGGCAAGCGCCCCTGCCGCCTCGATCTCCCGCCGCAGCCAGCCCGGCGCAGCATCGAAGCCGTTCGGCCAGCTCGGCGCACCATCCTCAAGGAATACGCGCTCGAAGAAAGCGGGATCGCGCAGGGGTTCGGCCATCGGCCCCCCCTCGCTGACGATCGTGGAGAAATCATACTCTCCCGCCATGCCGCCGCTAAAGGTGGCGCGCAGCCGATGTCCACCGAGACATTTGATTTTTGCGACTTTAATCATCATCGAGGCCCGCGATCCTGACCAGCGGCGTACCGGCCCGTGCTCGCCGCCAATTACGCAATTCCATAGAAATAAGCAATTGTCGGCACGTCTTCACCAATGTCCCTTCCACCTGTTCCACGCAAACAGCCCATCGGCAAAGCGATCATAGCCAAAGCGCGTCAGCGGCAGCATCAGGCGATTGCCGAACAGCCTCGCCAGCCAGCCTTCGCCTGATGTCATCCGCCAGATCGCGATCATGACATCGGCGCCGACGATGAGACGGCCGGCGGCGTCGGTGGCATGCAGGCGGCGCCTGATGTCGTCGAGCGAGGCGCCATAGGCTGCCAGCGCCGTGGGCTGGTCGTTGATGTCACGGAATGCGAGGCGGCCGGCACGCACCGCCGTCAGCAGTTTGTTGCGCTGCCAGTCGATCCCGGCGTCGCAGACCGGACAACGGGTATTGTACCAGACTACCAGGCTAGGCGCCGTCATGATGTCGAGACATAGGCCTGATCCCATTTTGCGCGGATGTTGCCACGTCAACTGCCTGAAGGCCAAAAACGGCTTCTGCGCGGCACTGTTTGAACGGGCGGCGACTTCTGATAAATTGATTGACAGCGCCAGTGCAGCCGAGCGAGCGATGCCAGAAGAGGTTCAAAGCCGGACAAAAATACCCCGCCGCGTTCGGTTTTGGCAGGTGCCGCTGTTCCGGCTGCTTTTAATCAACTTGGCCACGGGAACGGCGCTGGCGGCGCTTTTGGTCGGTGGCCTGCTGGTGCTCAATCCCTTTGGTCTGCGCGATCTGATCCTCGCCGACCGCGAGCCCGGTACCGCGCTCGGGCTGTTGCTGTTCGGGTTCGTCGTCACCTTCGGTTCAACAGCGATGGGCACCGCGATCATGGCGGCCGGGCAGTGGCAGGCCGACGACGAAGGCCCCCGCGGGCCGCCGCGACTTTTGGCGCAACCGCTGAGCAAGTCCCGGGCGCGAGCCGGGCGCCAGCGCTGACAGTCCCGGCCCCGCGCCGACGGCGGCGGGCTTCGGCCCGCCGGAACTATCCCGAAAAGCAGGGCTATCCAGGCGATCGGGAAAGTTGTGTCTGCGAGAGACAGCACCTTTTCCCTGATAAGCCCTGTTAATACAGGTCCGGAAACAGGGGCATGCAGTTTCCAGTGTTGATTCGCAGGGTGGGCAAACGCGCTCTTCGCGCCGTGCCCACCCCTTGCTTGAGTAAGCTGGTGGGCACGCCATCGGCTCGCGCATTCGCGCGACCCGGTGGCTTTGCCCACCCTTCAAATTTCCGATGCACTTTTCAAACAGCCACGCAAAGATAGTCTGAGATCGTCGTTGCGAGCCAACGGGTCGCGCGAACGCGCGCCCGATGACAGGCTCCGCGAAGCAATCCAGCTTTGCCGCCGCGGAGAGAAAGCTGGATTGCTTCGTCGCAAGGGCTCCTCGCAATGACGGGCACTTTTAGCATACGTTCGCAGCCCCGCGGCGCGAGGCGCCCGGGCTGTTGCAGGAGACTTCCGCCCAAACAGAGGGCGTGGGGAATGCCGGATGCCCAGTGGCACCCGCAGCCTCGCGTGCAGAAAACGGCCATCACGCACACGAGTATTCACAGCGAGGCACCGGAAAACACCC
>NZ_JBEKXH010000120.1:0-15588 GCF_049512235.1 Bradyrhizobium sp. | reverse complement strand
CATGCGGCCAGGTCGCGATAGCGAACCCACCGATTTGTGATGAATTGCGGCTTTCGCAAATGCTAGCCTGTGGCGAATGGAACGCTGCGATCGAGCACATTCGATGCGCCTTCTGCCGGCGATTGTCTGCCTGACGCTATTTGCCGCGACGTTTGCCGCAGATGCGGAGCCGTTGCCTGCGCCGCATCAGGTTGACATTCCCGCGGACAACGGGACGCTGCACGCCCAGCTCTACAAACCAGAGGGTGACGGCCCTTTTCCAGTGGTCATCGCGCTGCACGCCTGTGGCGGATTGGCCGGCCGCACCGAGCCGGTGCTGCCGCGCTATCGCGAGTGGGCCGAGCAATTGTTGAAAGCGGGCGACGCGGTCTTGCTGCCGGACAGCTATGGTTCGCGCGAGCTCGGCCCGCAATGCCGCGTCAAGGAGCACTTGGTGCGCGCCCGCCGCGAACGGGTAGAGGACATTCTGGCATCCGGAAAATGGCTGGTGCAGCAACCCTGGGCCGCACGCGACCGCATCAGCCTTTTGGGTTGGGCCAATGGCGCCAGCGCGCTGTTGTGGGCGGTGCGCCCGCAACTGTCATCGCGTCGCATCGAGCCGGATTTCCGTTCCGCCATTGCCTTCTATCCCAATTGCCGGATCTCGTCGGGCCTGGGCTGGAGCGCGCGGGTTCCAACGCTGCTCTTGATCGGCGCCAAGGACGACGTCAGCTCGCCGCCGGCCTGCCGCCAGATGGTTGACGGCGCGCGTGGGCGCAGCGCTTTGGCGCGGATCGTGGTCTATCCCGGCGCCTATCACGATTTCGATCGCGCCAATCTTCCGCCTCACGCCATTGCTGCAACCTCCTCCGATGCGACGTTGCCGGAACGCGGCCATCTCGGCACCGACGATGAAGCGCGCGCCGATTCGCAAAAGCGCGTCGCCGAGTGGCTGGCCAGGTGAGTTTTCACTCTTCCGGCGCAGAGCGGGGAGAGGTTAAGTGCAGCTCAAACTAACCGGTTTAGGCATTGAATTTTCGGTCCCGCAATGACGTTAAACAGGGCGCCCACAAGGGGCGCCCTACGTCATGTCGATCTCGGTAGGGCGACCCTTGTGGTCGCCATGCTTCGTCGCCCCCCATCCAGCCTGTTTAATCCAAGGGGTTCAGCCAAAGGCCGGTAGCGAACTAAAACAAACTTCCCTGACCACCAGGCTTTGCAACGCGCCTGGGGGACTTCGGCTCGCCGGTAACCGGCTTAGCGGGACTCGCCGCCGGCCGGCCGGCATCGGCCGTAGCGGCGACGCGTCCATCGGCGAATTCCAGATCGAGCCGCCCGCCCGGTCCGATACTAGCTGCGGCGTGCACGGCATGGCCCTGCTCATCGCGCACCAGAACAAAACCGCGCGCCAGCACGCTGCGATAGGACAGTGCCCCCAGTAATTGGCTGCTGTGGGCGATTCGCGCCTGCAGCCGTTGCAAGCTGGTCGCGAGCGCGCGCCGCGCGCGCTCGGCGAGGCGCTGCGCGCGTTCGCGGTCGCGGGCGATTTTCTGGCGCTGCGCCTGCGCGTTGGCGAGCCTTGAGGTCTTCAGCCTGACCGCAAGTCCGGCAAAGCGATCCCGCCGGTATCGCAACAGCGAGGCCGTGGAATGGGTCAGCCGTTCGCCGGATACGGTCAGGCGGTGTCTGGCCTGGGCGACCTGCCCGCGCAGCACCCGCAAAGTAAGCCGGGCGCTAACTTGCGCGAAGCGGCGGAAATGGGCGTGGCTGTTGGCTCTCAAGGCGCGCGGCAGCGACGCGGCGGCGCCATCCAGCCGCTGCCGCGGGATCGCCAGAAGGTCGGTGGCGGCGGGTAGGGCACGGGTTGCCGCGCGTAGTTCGTGCCGGCGGCCCTCCTGGCCGCGCTGCCAGCAGAGCAGCGTCCGGCGCGCAAGCGCGGCCACCTCGACGAGCAGTTCTCGGCGCACCGGGACGGCCATTTCGGCCGCCGCCGTCGGCGTCGGCGCGCGCTTGTCGGCGGCGAAATCGATCAGCGTGATGTCGGTCTCGTGACCGACCGCCGAGATCAGCGGGATCATGCTGTCGGCGGCGGCGCGGACCACTATTTCCTCGTTGAAAGACCAGAGATCCTCCAGCGAGCCGCCGCCGCGCGCCACGATCAAGAGATCGGGGCGGGGAATCCCGCCGGATTGCGGCAAAGCGTTGAAGCCGCGGATCGCGGCTGCGATCTGTTCGGCCGAGCCTTCGCCCTGCACCCGCACCGGCCACACCAATACGCGGCGCGGAAAGCGGTCTTGCAATCGATGCAGGATATCGCGGATCACCGCGCCGGTCGGCGAAGTAACGACGCCGATCACTTCCGGCAGCCATGGCAACAACTGCTTGCGCGCCTCATCGAACAGCCCTTCGGCGGCAAGCTTGCGCTTGCGTGCTTCCATCAGCGCCATCAGCGCGCCGATCCCGGCGGGCTCGATCGCCTCGATCACGATCTGGTATTTCGACGAGCCGGGATAGGTGGTGAGCTTGCCGGTAGCGATGACCTCGAGCCCTTCCTGCGGCTTGAAGCGCATCCTGGCATGGGCGAATTTCCAGATCACCGCTTCGATCTTGGCGCCATCATCCTTGAGCGCGAAATAGCAGTGCCCGGAGGAATGCGGCCCGCGGAAACCTGTGATTTCGCCTCGCACCCGGACATGGCCGTAGGCGTCCTCCACCGTCCGCTTCAGGGCGGAGGACAGCTCGGACACCGTAAATTCAGGCGCGTTGATCAGGGCTTCGGCAGGGGGCATCGGCGTCGAATCGGACTTTCGAGGTTGGCGCCCAAGGTAGGGATTTTGGCCGGCGCCGCAAATCGGGTCTTGCAAAACAGATTACTCCATATTACAGAGTAATCTGTATTTAAAATTCAGAGGAGGGCTTCATGGCTGCCACGATCGTTTCCGCCGGCCTCAAGGTATTGATCTCAGGTTTCGCCGCCCTTGGCCTGGTCACGCTGCTGCTGACCGCGATGATCGCAAGGCCGGTCCGAGCGCCGCCGGAATTGGCTTCGATCTCCGAAGCTCGAAAGGCGGTTGATTTTTCCGGATTGCCGGACATCGAACGCTTCCAGGCCCGTGACGGCAGCTGGCTTGGCTTCCGCCATTATCCCGCGGGCCACCCCTCGACAGGCCGTGCGGCCATCGTGATTCACGGCTCGTCCGGCTCCAGCGGAACCACCATCCACGCGTTGTCGGCTGCGCTTTCGGCGCACGGCGTGGAAACCTACGCCGTGGACATTCGCGGCCATGGCGCGTCAGGGACCCGCGGCGATATCGCTTATCTCGGCCAGCTCGAGGACGATCTCGCCGATTTCGTCGCGGTCGTTCGTCAAACCACGCCAACCGCACCGCTCACTTTGATCGGCCACTCCGCCGGCGGCGGTTTTGCCTTGCGCGTCGCGGCCTCGCCGATCCAGAATTTGTTCGCGCGCACGGTGCTGCTGGCGCCCTATCTGGGCTGGGACGCCCCCACCAACCGGCCCAATTCCGGCGGCTGGGCCAGCCCGGATCTTCCCCGCATCATTGGATTGCTGGCGCTGCGCAAAATCGGGATCGACTGCTGCGAGGGGCTGCCGGTGCTGGCATTCGCCGTACCCCCAAATTCCGGAAAGATTCTGGTACCGACCTACAGCGATCGCCTGATGCGTAATTTCGCCAACCATCCTGACTTCCGCGCCGATCTCGCTGCCGCGACCAAGCCTCTCACGATTATCGCCGGCGCCGAGGATGAGTTGATGCTGGCGGACAAATATGCCGAGGCGGTGCGCGCCACTGCGCCATCGGTCAAGGTGCGGTTGATCGACGGCGTCAATCACATGGGCATTGTCAGCGATCCCAAAGCGGTCTCCGTCGTTGCCGACGACGTCGCGAGGTCGGGAGCGGACTCATGATCTACGGTTTAACCCTGGCGGGAGCCATCCATTCTGCGCTGGCCCTCACCAGCATCGCCGTCGGCCTGATCCAGTTGCGGCGCCGCAAGGGCGGCGCGCCGCATCGCGCGCGGGGCTATGCCTATGTCTGTGCCACGCTGATCGCTGACGGCGCGGCCATGCTGATTTATCAGTTCACCGGCCGATTCAACATTTTTCATGTCGGTGCCGTCGTCAATCTGGTCACCATCGCGGCCGGCATGGTCCCGCTGTTGCAAATTCCGCGTCCGCCGAATTGGATGCTTCGGCACTATTATTGTATGTCATGGTCCTATGTCGGTCTGCTGGCCGCCGCCCTGAGCGAGTTCGTGGTGCGCAGCACCTATCTCGCCAGCCGGGAGCAGGTCTGGATAGTTACTGCCGCGACAACCATGGTTGTGACGGCGATCGGTTACGTCCTGATCGAACGCCATCGACCGGCTTCGGATAGCCAGCCGATTCAGCACGAGGTCGTGCGATAATGATCGATCGCCAGCAGGCCAGCGAGGCGCTCAGCGAAATCAGCGATATGACGCGCCGGGTCCGGCAGTCAACGATCTACCAGCTCGCCAGCCTGTTCATGATTTTATGGGGTGCCCTGACCTTTGCCGGCTATATCGTGACCTATCTGTATCCTCGCCAAGCCGGCTATGCGTGGATCGCGGTCTATGTCGCGGGGACCGCGGCTTCATTCCCGATCAGCGCGTTCGGCTATCCCAGCACCCGAATCCGGACCATCGATGTCCGGACGCTGGTCGCCTTCCTGCTGTTCATCGCCTTCGGGATCTTCTGCTGCTGGTTCGGCCATTTCACGCCACGTCAGCAGGGAACGTTCTGGCCACTCTATTGCATGCTGATCTACACCATTGTCGGCTTGTGGGTCGGACCGGCCTTCGTCGCGATCGGCCTCGGCATCACGGCGCTGACCCTGATCGGCTATTTCTTCATCGGCCCCGCCTTCGATCTGTGGATGGCGTTCGTCAATGGCGGTGGCCTGATCCTGGGCGGGCTCTGGATGCGCCGGAGCTAGCGCCATGGCCGAACTCGACGAGATCATTCACCAGCCGCTGCGGCTGAAGATCATGGCGGCGCTGAACGCGCTGCCGGCCGGCGCTGGACTGGAATTCTCCAAGCTGAAAAAGCTGACCGGCGCCACAGACGGTAATCTCGGCGCCCACATCGAAACCCTGGCCAAGGCCGGTTATGTCGCGGTCGACAAGGCCTTTGTCGGCAAGAAGCCGCAGACCACCGTGACCGCTTCGGCTACCGGTCGCGCCGCGTTCGCCCGCCATGTCGCGACGCTGCAGGAAATCATCGCGGCCTCGGGTCGGCCGGCCTAGGCTCGCTCATCCTCTTCCTGAATGACGCCTCAAAATTTTTCAATCTAAGATTGTAAATTATTATAATGCAATCAAGCGCCGGAAAAGCCGCGCCAAAACCGCGAAAATGCGATTAATCGCAGTGTCATGAGCGAAACGGGGGTCGGCGAAGTCCGTCCCTGGCCAGACAGGATCTAACCGGTTAGGCGTCGAATTTAACCGGACTCTCCCTGTTGCGGGGGCCCTTGCGGGGAGAGGGGGACTCGTGCGACCGACGCGGTAGGCGCCCCCTCATCCGGTTGCTTGTCATGCATATTCTCCTGCTCGGTTCCGGCGGCCGCGAACACGCTTTGGCGTGGAAAATCGCGGCCTCGCCGCTTCTGACAAAACTCTGGTGCGCGCCCGGCAACGCCGGCATCGCGCGCGAGGCCGAATGCGTGGCGCTCGATATCGCCGACCATGCCGCGGTGATCGATTTCTGCCGACGCAACGCAGTGGAGTTTGTCGTGGTCGGGCCGGATGCGCCGATTGCCGCGGGCATCGTCGACGATCTCGACGCGGCTGGCTTCAAGGCCTTCGGACCAACCAAGGCGGCGGGGCGGCTTGAGAGTTCGAAAACCTTCACCAAGGAACTGTGCCGCGCCAACAACATTCCGACCGCGGCCTATCGGCATTTCACCGACCCCGAAGCCGCGCGGGCTTACGTCCGTGCGCAGGGTGCGCCGATCGTGGTCAAGGCCGACGGCCTTGCCGCCGGCAAAGGCGTGGTGGTGGCTGCCACCGAGGACGAAGCCATCGCGGCCGTCGACATGATGTTCGGCGGTGGTTTCGGCGAAGCCGGCGCCGAGGTCGTGATCGAGGAATTCATGCTGGGCGAGGAAGCCTCCTTCTTCGCACTGTGCGACGGCGAACACGCGCTGCCGCTGGCGACCGCGCAGGATCACAAGCGCGCTTTCGATGGCGACAGGGGACCGAACACCGGGGGCATGGGCGCTTATTCGCCAGCGCCCATCATGACCGAGGCGATGTGCGCTCGCGTGATGGAAGAGATGATCATGCCGACGCTGCGGGCATTGCAGGCGATGGGATCGCCCTACCGGGGTGTGCTCTATACCGGCGTGATGGTCACAACAGAGGGACCGAAGCTTGTCGAGTACAATGCCCGCTTCGGCGATCCGGAATGCCAGGTGCTGATGCTGCGGATGATGTCGGATGTGCTGCCGGCGCTGATCGCCTGCGCTGACGGACAGTTGAAACATTTCAGCCTGCGCTGGTTCGACGATGTCGCGCTGACGGTGATCATGGCCACCAGGGGCTATCCCGGTGAGTGCGGCAAGGGCTCGGTCATCGAAGGCCTCGATGAGGCGGCCGCGATCGAAGGCGTCGAACTATTTCATGCCGGGACCAAGGCCGACGGCGACAGGATTCTCGCCAATGGCGGGCGGGTGCTGAACGTGTGCGCGTTGGGCAAGACCGTCACGGAAGCGCAGCGCCGCGCCTATCAGGCGGTCGATCGCATCAAATGGCCTGACGGATTCTGCCGCCGCGATATCGGCTGGCAGGCAGTGCAACGCGAGCAGGCGGGCGGGTAGTCACGCGCCGTTGTTGCTGACGGCCTCCAACCTTCCGCCTCAAAGCAAATCGCCACCTGCCGCCGACGCCGTGGTGCCGTGCTCACGAAAAGCCTTGATGACGTTGCGGCCGACTTTCCACTTGTGTACTTCGTCGGGACCGTCGACCAGCCGCTGCGAGCGCACCTGGGTGTACCACTTCGCCAGCACGGTATCTTGGCTGTAGCCCAGCGCGCCGTGCAACTGAATCGCGGTGTCGATCACCTTGTGCACCATGTGGGCGAGATACACTTTTGCGATCGAGTTTTCCTGGGTCAGGTCCATGCCCTTTTCCGCCTTGTAGGCGATGTGCAGCAGCATCAGCCGCCCGATATAGAGCTGGCTCGCGCATTCGGCGAGCATGAACTGCACCGCCTGACGGTCGGCGAGCAGTACGCCGAAGGTCGATCGTCCGGTCACGTGGGCGACCGCCATGTCGAGCGCGCGCTGGGCCTTTGCGATGTTGTGCATGCCATGCCGCAAGCGCCCATAGGCGAGGCGATGCTGGCCCATATTAAAACCGTTGCCTTCGCCGCCGAGCAGATTGTCGGCGGGCACTATGAGGTCTTTGATCTCGATTTCGGAATGGCCGCCGGCAAGTTCATCGTAATGCGCGCCCTCGATCGCCATGTTCTTGATATTGCGCTTGATCCGGTAGCCGGGGTTCGGCAATTCCACGATAAAGGTTGAAAACTGCTTGTGACGCGGCGCATTCGGATCGGTCTTGGCCATCACCAATGCAATATCGGCGACGCTGGCGGACGAGGAAAACCATTTCTCGCCATTGAGAATGTAATTTTCATTGCCGTCCTTCTCGGCGCGGGTCTGCATGCCCGTGGCGTCGGCGCCGGCGGCTTTTTCCGTCATCGAAAAACAGATCCGCTTTTCACCGTTGAGCAGCGGTCTTAAGAATTTTTCCTTCTGGTATTCGGTGCCGTGGGCGAGGATGGTCAGCATCGAAGCATCGTCGGGCCCCTGCGTGTTCATCGACAGCGCGCCGAGCGAGCTCTCGCCGAGTTCCATCTGCACCAGCGCATTGGCAAGCGGGCCAAGGCCCATGCCGCCATACTCCTTGGGGACGAACGGGCACCACAGCCCTTGCGCGCGCGCTCTGGTCCGCAGTTGACCCAGCACTTCGTCGAACGGTTTAGAGTCCAGATCCTTCTCGGCGGGAATGCATTCTTCCTGCACCCATTTGCGGACTTTCTCGCGGATTGCCCTGGCCTCGGCCGGGATTTCGAAATCGATCGACATGACATTTCCTCGTTTTGGTTGATTGATGATCGAGCTTGTGGGATGGCTTATATCCGGGTCGAGCCGGCGGCAACGGCAAAAAAATTGAAGCAACGTCGTCACATCCGGGCCAGCGGGGTATCCAGCATGCCGCGGCGTCTGTTGTCGTTGCCGATGTTGGTGTTTACTGGATCATCCGCTGCAGCCCGTCATCGGGCCGCGCATGGCGCCGACCCGGTGACGGATGATGATGTGAGAGTTTGAAAATGCCCGATCTTGCCGACCTCTATCCCGGTTACGCCCCACATTGGATCAACACCTCATCAGGACGCATTTTCGCCCGCGTCGGCGGCAACGGGCCGCCACTGTTGCTGCTGCACGGCTTTTCGGAGACCCACGTGATGTGGCATCGCGTGGCGCCACAGCTTGCCGACAAGTTCACTCTGATCATCGCCGATCTGCCGGGCTATGGCTGGTCGGATATGCCGGACAGCGACGCGGATCATACGCCCTACACCAAGCGCGCCATGGCGCGAACCATGATCGAGGCGATGGAGCAACTCGGCTATGTGCATTTTGGTTTGGCCGGCCACGATCGCGGCGGCCGCGTCGCCTATCGGCTGGCGCTCGATCATCCCGGCCGGCTGTCGAAGCTCGCGGTGCTGGATATTCTGCCGACCTATGACTACTGGGCCCGGATGAACCGCCTTTATGCGCTGAAGATCTATCACTGGACCTTTCTGGCGCAGCCTCAGCCCTTGCCGGAGACGCTGATCGGCGGCAATCCGGATTTCTTCCTGCGCCAGAAGATGGCGAGCCAGACCAAAAAGAAAAATCTCGACGCCATCGACCCGCGCGCGCTGGCGCATTATCTGGCGGCGATCCGCGATCCTTCGCGGGTGCATGCGATGTGCGAGGATTATCGCGCCGGCGCCTATGCCGACTACGAGATCGACAAGGCGGACCGCGACGCCGGCAACAAGATCACGATCCCGATGCTGGCGCTGTGGGGCGATGCCGGCGTCGCCTCTGCCGCGGCCACCCCGCTCGACAGCTGGAGAACATGGGCGACCAATGTCGCGGGTAAGCCGGTCGATTCCGGCCACTTTCTCACCGAGGAAAACCCGGATGCGACCGCGAAGGCGCTGCGGGAGTTTTATCTGGCGTCGTGATGGGCGCAAGCAGAGCCCGCAATATGGCTCGTCTTACCCGCGAAAGCGGGTCTCCAGTACGCTACGGCCGGCCAATTTCCGGCGTCTCTGGGATACTGGATCATCCGCTTTCGCGGATGATGACAGCAGTGTTCCAGTCGCTGTCGGCGCATCACCGCCTTGCCTTGAAAAAATCCCGCAACAGCGTCGCCGCTTCGCGCTCGCCCACGGCCGAATAGACATCAGGGACGTGATGGCAGGTCGGCTGGGCAAAGAACCGCACGCCGGATTCCACCGCGCCGCCCTTGGGATCGGCCGCGCCGTAATAGAGCCGCCTTAGCCTCGCAAACGAGATGGCGCCCGCGCACATTGTGCACGGCTCCAGCGTGACGTAGATGTCGCAATCGACCAGCCGCTCGGTGCCGATGGTTTCAGCGGCTTGCCTGATCGCCAATATCTCGGCATGCGCGGTCGGATCGCGGTCGGTCAGCGTGCGGTTGGCGGCCGTGGCGATGACCTCGTAATCACGCACGATCACGCATCCGATCGGTACTTCGCCGGATTTTCCGGCGTTTTCCGCCGATTTCAGCGCCAAATCCATGAAAGAGGGGACGGTCATGCCTCGTATCATCAGAAGAAACCTGCTAATAGATTAAGCCTTCAGCAAAAGTGGATACCGGTTTTGCGTGAGAATGCGGCCCGAACCAGAGGGCGCGCATGATGCTCTTTGTACCTTCACCCGAAGCGAGACCCTTCATGCCCCGCGATAGCGATAAAAACAATGATTCCCGCGGCAAGCGCGATCGGCCCGCGGGCGGCAAGAACCGCTCCGGCGCGGCCCGGGGACCGGACAAGAAATTCGCCAAGCGCGGGTTTGCCGGCAAGAGCGAGGGTGACAAGCGTCCCTATGCCGCCAGGCCCGAGGGCGCCCGATCATTTGATAAGAAGCCCTATTCGGGCTCCGGCAAACCGTACGCCGGCAAACGCGAAGGCGCTCCACCCCGCCGTGGCGGTGATGCTCCGCGCCGAGATTATGGTGATGCTCCTCGTCCTGCACGCTTCAACCGGGATGAGCTTCCCCGCCGCGACGACCGTGGCGGGGAAGAGCGCCCACACACGCCGCGCGGCGATCGTCCGAACGCCAATCGCGAGGACCGTGCACCGCGCTCCGATCGTGGCGACGCCCGCCCTGCCTCGCGTTTTTCCGAGAAGAAATTCGGCGACCGGAAGCCTTACGCGCCGCGGAAGGGCGGTGGTGAGAAGCGAGCCCATGCGCCGCGCGGCGAAGGCTTCCGCAAGGACGGCGAACGTCCCCGAGGAGATCGCCCTTACGCGGCGCGGCCGTCGCGGGATGGCGATCGATCCGAGCGGAAATTTAGCGGCGAAAAAAATAAGTTTTCCCGAGGCGCGCCAGACCGCGGGCCGCGTAAGGATTTCGGCAGCCGTGGCCGAGACACAGGAGATCGCGGCTCCGATCGTGGCGATTCCAAACCGTGGCAGAAGCGCGACGCCAGTTCGCCCGATCATGCCGGGCGCAATTCCCGCCCATCCCGCGATGGCGCGCGGAGTTATGACAAGCCCCGATTGGACAAGCCGCGGGATGGGCGCGCCGGCGATGAGCGCCCGCGGTTTTCGCGCTCGCGCGAGGATCGCCCGTTTCGCGAGCGGCCCAAGCTCGATCGTCCGCGCGAGGACCGCAAGGAGCGTCCGAAATTCGAGCGCCCCCGCGAAGGCCGCAGCGCCTGGCAAGAGCATCCGCGCAGTGAACCACGCTCGTTTGACCGCGATGCCGATCGGCCGCGCCGCGACAACGAGGACGACGGCAAGGTTTTTGCAAAACGCCCGGCGTTCGGTGGCCGCGGCGCCTATCGCGAGCGTGCGCCGGATGAGCGGCGTACGCCGCGTCCGCCGCGCGAAAAGAAATCCGGCGAGCGGATCGCCAAGGTGGTGTCGCGCGCCGGCCTCGCCTCGCGCCGCGACGCCGAGGAATGGATCGTGCAGGGCCGCGTCACCGTCAATGGCCGCGTCATCAATTCGCCGGCGCTCGACGTCACCCCCAATGATGTCGTCACCGTCGACGGCAAGCCGTTGCCGCCGCGCGAGCGCACCCGGCTGTTTTTGTTTCACAAGCCGCGCGGCCTGATGACCACCCATGCCGACCCCGAAGGTCGGCCGACCGTGTTCGACAATTTGCCGGAGGGGCTGCCGCGGCTGATCTCAATCGGCCGGCTCGACTTCAATACCGAGGGCCTGTTGCTGCTGACCAATGATGGCGGGCTGGCGCGGGCGCTGGAATTGCCCGATACCGGATGGCTGCGGCGCTATCGCGTTCGCGCCCATGGCGAGGTGACGCAGGCCCAGCTCGATGAATTGAAAAACGGCATCGAGGTCGACGGCGTCAAATATGGCCCGATCGATGCAACCCTGGAGCGCGACCAGGGCGCCAATGTCTGGCTGGTGTTTGCGATCCGCGAGGGCAAGAACCGCGAGGTCCGCAATGTGCTGGCGCATCTCGGTCTCGAGGTGAACCGGCTGATCCGGGTGTCGTATGGTCCATTCCAGTTGGCCGAGCTCGGCGAAGGCGAAGTCGAGGAGGTCAAGACGCGGGTGCTGCGCGACCAACTCGGCGAAAAGATTGCCGCGCTGGCGGGCGCGGATTTCAACCGGCCGATGCAGGGCGAAGCCGCTGCCAAAACCGAGGATGAAGCGGCCGATGCGCCGGCCGACAAAAAGCCGTTCAGGCCCGCCGGCAAGAGCGCGTTGATCGCCGACCGCAAGGGCCGTCGCGTGCTGGTGCAGCGCACCGGCAGCGAGGAAGCCCGCGCGCGCAATGAAGCCGAGGCCAACGGCTACGGGCCGCCCCGCCGTCCGCAGCGCGGCTACCACGGCAAGCGCGATCTCAAGCCAAGGGACGAGTAGTGAATGCGCGTCGTCGGCGGGCGATTGAAGGGCCGCACCCTGGCGTCGCCCGCCTCGCGCGACATTCGTCCCACCGCCGACCGGTTGCGCGAGTCGCTGTTCAATATTCTGATCCATGCCTATGACGATCCGATTGAGGACGCCCGCGTGCTCGACCTGTTCGCCGGCACCGGCGCGCTCGGCATCGAGGCGATCTCGCGCGGGGCCAAATTCGCGCTGTTCGTCGATAACGGCACCGAAGCCCGCGCGCTGTTGCGCAACAATGTGGAGGCTCTGGGCTTGGGCGGCGTGACGAAAGTGTACCGCCGCGACGCCACCCGTCTCGGCCCGGCGCATCCGATGGAGCCGTTCGCGCTGGTGTTCCTCGATCCACCCTATCGCATGCAGCTGGCCGAAAAGGCGCTGGTGTCGTTGCGCGATGGTGGCTGGCTCACACCGGGCGCGCTGCTGGTGGTCGAAGAGGCAAAAGCGGCGGAGTTAGTGGCGCCGGAAGGTTTCGGACAGCTGGAGCGGCGCGTGTATGACGACACCGAATTTACATTCTTGCGCGTGTTTGCGTAGGGAGGGCAAAACCATTGGGTCGCGCGAACGCGCGAACCGATGGCGTGCCACCAATGCCGCAAACTCTGCATGGTTTCGGTGCGCACGGCGCAAAGGGCGCCTTTGCCCGCCTTGCGAACCGAGCCGCTCGCCCAACCACCACTCCTCATGCCCGGCTTCAAGCGGGGCACCCAGTATTCCAGAGACGCCAACGATTGATCACGAACGGCCCGGCGTACTGGGTCGCCCGGTCAAGCCGGGCGATGACAGCCGGGTATGCGGATGCGGCGGCCTCACCTGCGCCCGAACAGCTTCTCGATGTCACTCAGTTTGAGCTCCACGTAAGTCGGCCGGCCGTGATTGCACTGGCCGGAATTCGGGGTTTCTTCCATCTCGCGCAGCAGCGCGTTCATCTCTTCCGGCTTGAGCCTTCGGCCCGCACGCACCGAGCCGTGGCAAGCCATGGTGGCGGCGACATACATCAGCCGACGTTCCAGCGGCAGCGCCTCGTCCCATTCCGCCATGTGCTCGGCGAGGTCGCGCAGCAAGCCGCTTGCATCGCTTTTGCCGAGCAGCGAGGGCGTCTCGCGCACCGCCACCGCGCCCGGGCCGAAGGATTCGATCGCAAGTCCGAACGAGCAAAGCTCCTCGGCGCGGTCGACCAGCCGCTCCACGACAGCCTCGTCGAGTTCGACGATTTCCGGAATCAAAAGGATCTGCCGCTGCACGCCATGACGCGCCAGCGATGCTTTCAATTTTTCATAGACGATGCGTTCATGCGCGGCGTGCTGGTCGACCACCACGAGGCCGTCGCGGGTCTGCGACACGATATAGGTCTCGTGAATTTGCGTCCGTGCCGCGCCCAGCGGACGATCGAGCAGATCGGTTGGTGCGGCGTCTTCAAAACGCACATCCGCTGAGGGCGCGCCGACATCGAACGCGGTCTGTCCGGGTTCGGCCAAGGCGGTTGCGGCCGCACCCTCGAAGGCGGGCCGCGGTCCGACCGGGTAGGCCGGCGATCGCCGCCAGTCCCAATTGGCACGCCGCTCGAAGGGCGGACGGAACGCGGAAATGGCCGCGCCATCGCTGTTGGCGGCGGTGCGCCGGCCCTCGCGGGCAAGGCCGTCCTTCAGCGCGTGCACGATCAGGGCACGGACCAGGCCGGCGTTGCGGAATCGGACCTCGGTCTTGGCCGGATGCACATTGGCGTCGACCCCTGCGGGATCGAGCGTCACGAACAACGCCACCACCGGATGACGGTCGCGCGGCAGATAGTCGGAATAGGCCGCGCGCACCGCGCCCAGGATCAGTCGGTCGCGCACCGGCCGGCCGTTGACGAACAGATATTGCCCGAGCGCATTGGCCCGGGTCAGCGCGGGGGCGGCCGCAAAACCTTCGACCACGACGCCTTCGCGCTCGGCCCGCACCTCGATGGCACAGGAACGAAACTCGCTGCCCAGGATATCGCCGAGCCGGGTCAGCCGGCCGCTCGTGCCGGGCAGCGCCGCGGCCCAGGTGACCGGCGCGCGTTCCTCGCCGGCCAGCGTGAAGGCGATGTCGGGCCGCGCCATGGCAAGCCGCCGCACCACTTCGCGGATGGCTTCAGCCTCGGTGCGATCGGTCTTGAGAAATTTCAGCCGCGCCGGCGTCGCATGGAACAGATCCGAGACCTCGACTCGGGTGCCCTGGCTCAGGGCTGCCGGCATGATGGCGGATTTCTCGCCGCCTTCGACCGAAAGCGACCAGGCATGCGGCTCGCTCAAATGGCGCGTGGTGATGCCGAGCCGCGCCACCGCGCCGATCGAGGGCAGCGCCTCGCCGCGAAAGCCCAGGGTGCGGATGCGCAACAGGTCTTCGTCGTCGAGTTTGGATGTGGCATGGCGATCGACCGCCAATGCCAGATCGGAAGCGGTCATGCCGCTGCCGTCGTCAGTGATGCCGATCCGCCGCCTTCCGCCGCCATCGCTGAAAATGTCGATCCGGCCGGCGCCGGCGTCGATGGCGTTCTCCACCAGTTCCTTGACCACGCTGGCGGGACGCTCGACCACTTCGCCGGCGGCGATGCGGTTGACGAGCTGTTCGGGGAGCTGGCGGACGGGCATGGGTTCGAAGCGACTCGGGCGAAAGCGGAGGCTCAATCTAGGGGCTTTTGCCGGATGGCGGGAGGCCGGTGCGCAAAGGCCAGGCGACTTTCTGCAAACTCTCCCCATTGTTCACCATTGTTGACCGGGCGGGGAGGCCCGATGTCACAAAAAGGCTTGCCCGAGCAAGGGGATGGCGCCAGCCCGCGCGCTCTTGGTCTGCGGCCTAAAGGCCATGACGGGAACATTGTGAGCTGTGCCGGCCGGGTATATCGTTTGCCGAGGCCAACAAAATAAAAAAGCCAAATAAGAAAAAAGCCAAACGAAGATGGGAGGATGCCGATGTGCCAGCTGTTCGCTCACCAGCCGCAACGGAACTATCAATCGCAGACCCGGTCGCTTCGCATCGGTGGCCATTCGACCTCGATCCGCCTGGAGATGGCGTTCTGGGATACGCTGGAGGAAATCGCGGGCAAGGAAGACATGAGTCTTGCGAAATTCCTGACGCGTCTGCACACCGAGGTTCTCGAGCATTGCGGCGAAGTGCCTAATTTTGCCTCGCTGCTGCGCTGCTCGTGCCTGATCTATCGATCGAAGGTTGCAGCGGTTCCCGCCCATTTCCTCGATGGCCCCGCGCCGAGGCTGGTCGCGGCGGAATAGTGGCATCTTGGGCCAGACGTCAAATCGATCGATTCGGATAGGGTTCTCCCCGATATGCGCTAGCTTAAGCGCGCCAGTCAGGTGGCCCCAACTCTCTCACTCCCTCTCCCCGCTTCTTTAGCGCGGGAGAGGGTGGGGTGAGGGGACCAC
>NZ_JBEKXH010000119.1:0-28910 GCF_049512235.1 Bradyrhizobium sp. | reverse complement strand
CCGAAGCCGTCGATCCGGAAACGAAAGAGGCCGAAGTCCCCATTATCATGTTCGACGGCTCGGAAAAATTTCCCGGTGAGACAAAACCGGAGGAGGAAGCCAAAGATCCGAACAAACCGGAAGAAGTGGAGATTTACGAATATCGTTTGCTGCACGAACATAACAATTGGCTCAAGACCCATTTCGGCACAAGCGGCGCGGTCAGCAACGACACTCCGCCGATGATCACGGGTGAAGAAGTCATCACCTGCGATAACGCCGAGTTCATCAAAACCAGGCTTGATGACGACCGCAAAGGTGCCGTCTTGTCGGTGCCGTTTTACGCGGCCAAAGGCGAATTAAAAGGCACCATCAGCGCCATCATCCGCACCAACATTCTACGAAGCCTGGTGCATGACGCTAACTTCGCTCTGGTCAATCCCGACTACAAATACGCCATCCTGCCGTCAACCCAAGGCCAGGCACTGCTTTCCAAGGACGTCGCCGATGCCGTCTCCGATACCAGCCTGCTTTATTCCGAAGTCATTCCGATTGAGGTCAATGACCCGCGCAGCCATTGGAGCGTTTGGGCCGGTTTCCCGAACAGCAAATTCACCGACAGCGCCGATGCCAAGGCAGTCGGCGCATTTGAAATGGCAGGTTACGGGGCAGCTTTACTCGTCGTCCTGCTCGGCAGCCTTATTTTCTATTTGAATCAGAGCAGCCGTAAACGCATCGAAACCAACAATGCCGAGCTTGAACGCAAACTTCAAGAACGCACCGATGAAATCCTCCGAGCATCCGAAGCCCAGGCCGAAGTGAGGGAACAGGCGGAGGCGGAAGCTCTGGAAATCAGGAAGAATGCGATTCTGGAAATGGCGGCGACTGTCGAACGCGAAACCGTCAAGTCGGTCAAAGAAATCGAGGACAAGGCAAGCGTTGTCGATCTTGCCGCCAACGACATGTCGAAAATCGCTACCAACGTCTCCGTCGACACGCAGTCGGTCAGCGCCGCCTCCGAGGAGGCTCTGACCAATGCCCAGACTTTGTCGGCTGCGGCGGAACAACTGGCCATGGCGAGTCAGCAGATCGCGGTCCAGGTGCGCAATACCACCGAGGTGACCCGGCACGCGGTGACCAGCGGTGAAAGCGCAATCGGCACGTTACAGTCGCTGACCGATGCGATTGCCAAAATCTCCGAAGTGACAAAACTGATCGGCGCCATCGCGGGGCAGACCAACCTGCTGGCCCTGAACGCGACAATTGAATCGGCGCGGGCAGGAGAAGCCGGACGCGGATTTGCCGTCGTCGCCGCGGAGGTCAAAAGCCTTGCGCATCAGACCGCGCAGTCGACCCAGGACATTGAGCGTCAGATCACCGGGATTCAATCGTTCGCAAAGGCCGCTGTCCTTGCGATTGACGAAGTCGGTGCCCGGATTCATGAGATCGATACCGCCGCGACCGCGATTGCGCAAGCGGTGGAGCAACAGGGAACCTCGACGCGAGAAATTGCAGAGAACGTCCGCCAATCCGCAATTGCAGCCCGCGAAGTATCGTCGAGGATGCACGGCGTCAGTTCCGGAGCGCAACAGGTTGATGGCCAGGCGAAGGGCGTTCGTGTGGCGATCGGCGAGGTCACCGAAAAGATAGCCGTTTTACAGAAACTTCTGGTGCGCACCGTTCGGTCCTCGACCGAAGACGCCAACCGGCGTGCCTCACCTCGCTATGCGGTTGCGGTAAAAAGTGAAATCCTTGACCGTCGCGATCAACGGTTTGACAGCGAATTGATCGACATATCCGCGACCGGTGCCCACCTGCTTTGCCAACTGGACATGCATCCAGGGGATACCGGAACTCTAAAACTTGCCGGACTGTCGATCGGGTTGCCATTTGTTGTCCGCGGCAGTCACTCCAAAGGTCTACAGGTCGAATTCCAGCTGACCGGCGGCTCGACCGAAACCTACCAAATCTGGCTGCGCGGCTGCGTTGAACGACTAGAGCTGAAGCAAGCTTCTTAGGACAATCAACATTGCCAAAAATTCGAAAAACGCAACTGTAACCCACCGCATTCGACAGAAAAGCAACGGCTCGCGCAACCTCACGAGGGTCAATAAGACGGCCAAACGGCTGTACAGCCGCCGCCTCTTTCAGCCAATCCGGGTTTCTACCGTGATACTGAACCTGAATCCTGTCTTCGCCTTCGGTGGCCATCCATCCGATGTTCAGACCGTTGACGCGGATACGGTTGCGCATGACCGCATAGGCCGTATTTTCCGTAAGCGTTGCCAGAGCACCTTTTGACGAACAATAGGCAGCGATGAACGGCTGACCTGCTTTGGACGACATTGAGCAGATATTGACGATATTGCCCTCGATCTTTTCCCGACGCATGATCTTTATGGTTTCCTGCATCAGGAAAAACGGACCGCGAACGTTGACATTGAAGATCATGTCAAACAATTCAGGCGACGTGTCGATGATCGTGCCGCGATCCGTTATTGCCGCGGCATTCACCAGGACGTCGACGCGGCCGAATTCGGCGTCAGCCTTGGCGATGACGGCCCGGCAATCTTCGATCTTGCCTAAATCGGCGGCGACGAACACAACCTTTGTGCCTGTGGCACCTTGAATCTCCTGGGCTTTTGCCTGTCCTTTTGACGCCGAGCGGCCGCAGGTCACGATGCCGGATGCGCCACGATCGGCGAATAACCTCGCAATTGCTGCGCCGAGCCCCTGTGCGCCACCGGTAATAACGGCAATTTTTCCAGTCAGCTTATTCATGACGATTGCCCTTCAATTCTGTAACCTGCTGCAGCAAGCGCCTGGGTCAAGGCGCGGTGACCAATCTTGGCGTATTCGGCCGGCGGCGCCTTTACAGGATCTTGTTCGGCCTCGACCACAAACCAGCCCTCATAGCCGTGGTCGGCGAGTTTTTTGAGGATGGCTTCAAAATCGAGCGAGCCGTCGCCAGGCACCGTGAAGGCGCCCTTGACGACCGCGTCAAGAAAGCTCTCTCTGCTGCGATCAAGCTTGTCGATCACATCCATGCGCACATCTTTGGTGTGAACATGCGTGATGCGCCTGTGGTGCTTGTCGATGGCGCGCATGACATCGCCGCCCGCAAAAGCCATGTGGCCCGCATCAAGAAGCAGCGGGATGCCTTCGCCTGAATGTTTCATGAACATGTCAAGCTCCGGCTCTGTCTCGATCACGGCGGCCATATGGTGGTGATAGGACAGAGGCATGCCCTGCCCGGCGCACCATTCGCCGAACTTCGTCATCTTGCGGGCATAGACCTTGATTTCGTCCTCTGAAAGCTGGGGCTTCGTGGCCAGAGGCTTCGAACGGTCGCCCTGAATGGTGCGGGCGCATTCGCCGTAAACAATACAGGGCGCGTTGACCGCTTTGAACAACGCCATTTGCGGGGCAATGCGTTCCTTTTCCCTTTCCATGTCACCGTCAAGCAGCAGACCCGAGAACCAGCCGCCGCAAATGCTCATTCTGTGGGCTTTCAGGATAGGGCCAAGCACTTCAGCATCCATCGGAAAACGGCGGCCTGTCTCCATGCCGGTGAAACCTGCCTCACCCGCTTGACGCAGACATTCCTCGAGCGAAACGTCGTCGCTCAGTTGCTCCAGGTCATCGTTCCACCATGCGATCGGAGCGATGCCCAACTTCGCTTTCATAAGAAAGAATCTCCGGCAATTTCGATGTTTGTCACTTGCGCAACGGCGGGATTAAACGCCGACACGCTGTTTGCTGCGGCCCTCGCGTTGGGCTTTTGAGGCTTCGAGAATACTCGCGCGGGCGCTGACCTGGGGCACGCCGACATCCCACCAGGCATCACCAGGTGTCCAGGTGAAGGCGTCCGAGACGATGGTCAAAACGGTGGTGCGGTCGGTTTTCCTGGCCCAGTCGACGGCCGCGCCGAGGTCGGCGAGGCTTTCGACCTTTCGTGCCAGCGCACCCATGGATTCGGCGTGCTTGGCAAAGTCCACGGCAAACGGTTCCTTGACGCGGCAATCCTTGATGAGGTTGTTGAAGCTCGCGCCGCCCTTGCCGTTCTGCAGGCGATTGATCACGGCATAGCCGCCATTGTCGCAAACGATCAGGATGATCTTGTGGCCGGTGAGAACGGTTGAATAGATATCCGAATTCATCATCATATAAGTGCCGTCACCCACCATGACGATCGGAACGCGGGTTGGGTCGGCCATGGCCGCACCCCACCCGGCCGCAATTTCATAGCCCATGCAGGAGAAGCCGAACTCGCAGTCAAAGGTATTGGGCTGTTTGACGCGCCAGTTCTTCATCACTTCGCCGGGCAGGCCGCCGGCGGCGGTGATGAGATAGTCGCGCTCGCCCGCATGAGAATTGACGATGCCAACCACCTGCGCATAGGTCGGAACGGGTTCGTTGGTGGGCCTTTGATAGGAATCGAGCGCTGCGTTCCAGTTGGCGAACGCGGACTTGCCGTGATTGGTCCATTTGGCGTCTGCCCTCCACCCTTCGAGGGAGACTGCCAGTTCGGCAAGGGTTTCGCGCGCGTCGCCAATGACCGCGAGGGCCTGATGCTTGGTCGCGTCAAAGCGCGCAGCGTTGATCGAGATGAATTTCGCCTCTGGCGCGAAGCACGTCCAAGAGCCGGTGGTAAAATCCATCAAGCGGGTGCCGACAGCCAAAATGACATCGGCCTCGGCCGCCAGGGCATTGGCTGAAGTCGAGCCAACAATGCCAATTGGGCCGATATGGGCCGGGTGATGGTGCGTGAGCGCACCTTTGCCCGCGATGGTTTCGGCAACCGGTATGCCGTGCTCCGTCGCAAACGCGCCGAGGACATCTTCGGCGCCGGAATAGCGCACGCCCCCGCCTGAAATGATCAGCGGCCGCTTGGCGCTCTTTAGAATTTCTAGCGCTTGAGCCAGGCGATCCTTGTCGGCGCGCGGACGCGGAATGGCATGGACGGTCGGTTTGAAAAAGGCTTCCGGATAATCCCAGGCCATTTCCTGTACGTCCTGCGGCAGCGCGATGAAAGCCGGGCCGCAATCCGCCGGATCGAGCAGGACAGCGACAGCCTGCGGCAGCGACGAGACAATCTGTTCCGGGTGGGTAAGACGATCCCAATAACGCGTCACGGCGCGGAAGGCATCATTGACATTGATCGAAGGGTCGCCGAAGTGCTCAACCTGTTGCATTACCGGATCGGGGCGGCGATTGACGAATGTATCGCCGGAAAGCAGCAAAACCGGCAGGCGGTTGGAATGGGCAACGCCGGCGGCAGTTACCATGTTGGTTGCGCCGGGGCCGACCGAGGAGGTGGCGACCATGATCTGGCGGCGGCGCTTGGCTTTGGCGAAGCCAATAGCGGCCAGCGCCATAGACTGCTCGTTCTGGCCACGCCAAGTCGGCAGAGTATCTTTTACGGCTTCCAAAGCCTCCGACAGGCAGGTGACGTTGCCATGGCCAAAAATGGCAAAAACGCCGGGAAACAGCATCTGCTCTTTGCCGTCGATGATCGTAAATTGATTGCACAAATAGCGGACCAAGGCTTGCGCCATGGTGCAGCGAACCGTCGACATGCGCCTTCCTCCCGAAATTCCGATACCTGCAACGGTGCATATTTGGTTTCAGGAGTATTTATTGTCCTCCTGTATCTGGGTCAAGAATCGCGCGATCTGCTGAAAAGCGGTCGACAACTTCGGATTATATTTGTAATGTTTCAAATGGCAGAGCCGCACAAGCGGCCGCGATCACGGGAGGTAAGCCTGACCGATCATTTCGTCATGTCCTAACGACCATGCGTCAGTCTGCTGGCGCTTGAAGTGCTGGCTCCTGAGGTTCAAATCACCTCGAAACGTGGTGCGGGGCGAAGTTACTCATATCCCTAACGCCCCTCGCGTCAGCGCATCCATGCGTGTCTGGCGAAGGCAATCGGTTGGGCTCGAGATAGACCGGAGTTTCCAATATGCTGCGAGTCGCGGTTCTCGGCGCTGGACGAATCGGGAAGATCCATGCGGCCAATGTGGCGGCAAATCCCATGGCAAAGCTTGTCACGATTGCCGATCCATACGGCACCGCGGCCAGGAGCCTCGCCGATCATCTTGGTTGTGAGGCCTCGCTTGATCCGATCACGGCGATCGAGCGGACCGATGTCGATGCCATTATCATCGGCTCACCGACAGATACTCATGTCAGTTTGATGCTCCATGCCGTAAAGATGGGAAAGGCCGTGCTTTGCGAGAAGCCGATCGACCTCGACATTGCCAAAGTGGATGCTGCTGTCCATGAGATTGAACGGCTCAACGGCCGCGTCATGGTGGCATTCAACCGTCGCTTTGACGCCAGCGCCCGGCGGCTCCGCCGATCGATCGATGCCGGCGAAATCGGCGACGTGCGGCAGGTCATCATCACCAGCCGCGACCCGGGATTGCCGCCGCGTGAGTACATGCGTCATTCCGGCGGAATTTTTCGCGACATGGTGATTCACGATTTCGACATGGCGCGCTGGCTGCTCGGCGAAGAGCCGATCGAGGTGATGGCGACGGCGAGCCGACTTGTGGATTCCGGGTTAGCGGATCTCGACGATTTCGACACAATCATGGTGCAGATGCGCACCGCTTCGGGCCGGCAGTGCCATATCAACTGCTGCCGCGAGGCGGTCTACGGCTACGATCAGCGGTTCGAAATCTTCGGATCGGCCGGCATGCTCCTCAACGAAAATCTGCGACCGACCACTGTTCGGCGTTGGGGTAAGACCGAAACCGAAGTGCGCGAACCGCTGCTGAATTTCTTCCTGGAGCGATATGCCGAGGCCTACAAAACGGAACTCGAGCAGTTTGTCGGCGCGCTCGAAAACGGTTCGCCGATGCCTACTACCCCGCATGATGGCCGCCAAGCGCTTCGTTTGGCCGACTGCGCCCTTGAGTCTGCCCTGACGGGCCGAGCTGTCAAAGTTTGAATTGAAAAAGGATTGCAACGACGTGCGTGACATCGGTGTAGGCGTCATTGGCACCGGCTTCATGGGCAAGGCCCATTCCTTTGCCTATAGGGCGGTTGCAGGCATTTTTCCGGGCAGCCTGCGTCCTGTCTTGCAATCAGTTGCAGATATCGATGGGCGAGCGGCAGAGCAAGCCGCCAGGCAATTTGGTTTTCACCGTTGGCGAGCCGATTGGCGTACTCTCGTCGAAGATCCAGATATCGAAATCGTCTCGATCACGACGCCAAATCTCGTTCATCGGGAAATGGCTCTTGCGGCGATCGCGGCGGGCAAGCACGTTCATTGCGAGAAGCCGATCGCGCCAAATGCCGACGCCGCAAAAGACATGATGGACGCCGCTGAAGCTGCCGGCGTCGTGACGCAGGTTGGTTACAATTATATCAAAAATCCGATGCTGAAACTTGCGCGTTCAATGGTTGCGGCCGGGGAACTCGGAGCAATCACCGGTTTTCGCGGCATTCACGCCGAAGATTATATGGCGGATCCCGAAGTTCCTTACAATTGGCGCGTGGATGCCAGCGGCGGAGCAGGCGCCATCGCCGATATTGGCAGCCATATCATCGGAATGGCCCGCTTTCTTCTCGGCCCCGTCAGCGAGGTCGATGCTGATTTGGAAACCGTGGTCAAAAGCCGGCCAATTACATCAGGCTCATCGCAGCGCCGCGCTGTCGAAGTCGACGATATTGCGCGCCTTACCGTGCGATTCGAGCGGGGATGCAGGGGAACGATCGAAGCAAACTGGGTGGCGACAGGACGAAAAATGCAGCTCGGCTTTGAGTTGACTGGCACAAAGGGGTCTCTTGTTTATACGCAAGAACGCCTCAATGAACTTCTTCATTATCGCGCGGGCGGCGATCCACGCCATAACGGTTACACCCGTATCGAGGCGGGGCCTCAGCATCATCCCTACGGGCTGTTCTGCGTCGCGCCGGGACACCAACTTGGCTTTAACGATCTCAAGACCATCGAGGTCGCTGAATTCCTCGAAGCTATCGCCGGCGGGGAGAGGCGCGGGCCGGATTTTCGCGAAGCTTGGGAAATTCAGAAGATTGTCGATACTGCGGTTCGATCATCCAAATCGCAGAGGTGGCAAGTAATAGAGTAGGCGCCGCAATCGTTGTCGCCGCGACTGCGGGGGAAACCCCGATTATGATAAACCAGTTGAACGGAAAGTGCCGGAAGAGCCGCATGACAGGGAGGTGCTAGAGTGGCGCTGCTCGAAGTTCGTAACGTATCGAAGAGTTTCGGCGCAATCCACGCGGTAAACGACATCAGCTTGTCGATCGAGCCCGGCGAGGTCGTTGGGTTGATGGGCGACAATGGTGCCGGCAAGTCCACCTTGGTCAAGCTGATTGCCGGGAATTTTCCACCAACGGACGGGGAGGTTCTCGTCGACGGCGAGGTCTGCCATTTCCATAAGCCCATCGAGGCGCGCGCCAAGGGCATCGAGGTCGTCTACCAGGATCTCGCCCTTGCCGACAATCTGACCGCCGCGCAGAACGTGTTCCTGGGCCGCGAGCAAAACAAGGGTATCTGGCCCTTTCGGGTGCTCAACAAACAGGCGATGATCGACCGCTCCGGCGAATTGTTCGACGAACTGAAATCCGAAACGCGACCGCGCGATCTGGTCAAGAAAATGTCCGGCGGCCAGCGCCAAGCGGTAGCCATCGCCCGCACCCGGCTTTCCAACGCCAAGCTCGTGCTGATGGACGAGCCGACCGCCGCCATCTCGGTGCGCCAGGTAGCCGAGGTGCTCGAACTCATCCGCCGTCAGAAGCACCGGGGCGTGGCGGTCATCCTCATCAGCCATCGTATGCCCGATGTGTTCGCGGTGAGCGACCGCATCATCGTCATGCGGCGCGGCACCAAGGTTGCCGACAAGGCAACCGCGTCGACATCGCCGGAGGAAATCACCGGCCTGATTACGGGAGCGATCCGTGCAGCATGATCTTACCAAAGCGCAAGAAACAGGTCATGCCGCAATTTCAGATGTGGTGGGGACCAAGGAGAAGACCCTTGTTGCGCGCCTCTTGTCGAGCCAGCCATTCTGGGTGACGATCGCGCTTATCGTGCTGGTCATGGTCATGGCCATCAATGAACCGACCTTCGGCACCACCGAAAATGCTGCCAATGTCACGCGCAACTTCGCGCCGATCGGGATTATGGCGATGGGGATGACCGTGGTCATCATTACCGGCGGCATCGACCTCTCGGTAGGGTCCGTGATGGGCCTGGTGGCGATTGTCGCCGGCCTGTTTCTTACTTGGCATTACTCCTGGTACGTCGCCTTCACGATGGGGATGATTGCCGGGCTTGCTTGCGGCATGGTCAACGGCCTTTTCGTGGCCTATGTCGGTATGCCTCCCTTCGTCGTGACGCTTGGTATGTTGTCGATGGCGCGGTCGCTTGCGGTGGTGTTTTCGGCCAACCAGATGCTCTATCAGTTCGGGCCCGACGCCCCGATCGTCAAGGCCATTGGTCAGGCAAAATGGCCTTTGCACGCGCCGGCCGGTTGGGCACCGCACTGGATTCCCGAATTGTCCTCGCATTTCTGGGTCCTGATCGGGTTGGCCCTCATCGTTGGCTATGTGTTCAATTCCAAGGCCTGGGGCCGCCATTTGTTTGCGATCGGCGGCAACGAGCAGGCTGCCCGGCTCACCGGTGTTCCGGTCGATTGGATCAAGTTTCAAGCCTATGTATTTTCCGCCTTCACCGCTTCATTGGCCTCTCTTCTGCTGCTCGGCTACAACGGCTCGGCCATCAATGCCATGGGGCAGGGCTATGAGCTGCGCGTCATCGCGGCGACCGTGATCGGCGGGGCCAGTCTGATGGGTGGGTCAGGCACCGCCTTCGGGGCTTTCATCGGTTCGGCCTTTCTCGAGGTCATCCGCAATGCCTTGTTGATGGCTGGCATCGATTCCAATTGGCAGGGCGCATTCGTCGGCGCTTTCATCATTCTCGCGGTGCTGCTTGGCATGCAAACTGGGGGCACGTCGATCACGACGGCCATCTTGCAGCATTTGTCCCCGAAGAAGCGCCGTTAGAAACCGAATTCACTGCGGGCAATCAGTGAAGGTCAATGAGGAGGAAACGACATGAAAGCATTTCTATTAGGCACGGCTATCGCCTTCGGCGCTATGTCCCTGGCCATCTCCGGCGCCCAGGCGAAATATATCTTCGCCTTGGTGCCGAAGAACATGAACAATCCGTTCTTCGATCAGGCTCGCGACGGCTGCAAGAAAGCCGAAGCGGAATCAAAGGGCGCCTTTGAGTGCATGTATATTGGCCCCGGTGAACACGGCGGCGGCGAGGAGCAAGTGCAGATCTTGCAGGATCTCGTTGCCAAGAAGGTGGACGGCATTGCCGTATCGCCATCCAATGCCGCGGCCGCGGCAGTGGCGTTGCAAGCTGCCAAGGATGCGGGCATTCCCGTTCTTACCTGGGACTCCGACCTCCTGCCCGACAGCAAGGGCCTGCGCGCCGCCTATATCGGCACGCATAATTACGAGATCGGCGTGAACCTCGCCAAGCTCGCCATGCAGATCAAGCCGAAGGGCGGCACGGTGTGCATCCAGTCGGGCGGCGCCGCTGCGGCTAACCACAATGAACGGATGCAGGGCATTCGCGACACCTTGTCGGGCAAGAAATCGGCCGCTTCCCCTGGCGACCGCCTGACTGGCCAGAACGGCTGGACCGAGATTGCTGGTTGCCCGCTCTATACCAATGACGACTTCCCGGTATCCGTCCAGCAGTTTACCGACATCATGGCGAAGAACCCGAAACTCGATGCCTTCATCCCTACCGGCGGCTTCCCGCAGTTCATTCCCGACGCAAACCGCGCCGCGGTGATACCCTATAAGGATAAGATCGCCTCCAAGGCACTTGCCCTTGTGGTGGCAGACACTCTGCCGGTGCAGATCGATCAGATGAAGGAAGGCCTGTCGCTCGGCCAGGTTGGCCAGCGTCCGTTCGAAATGGGCTATAAGACGATGTTAGCGCTGGATGCGATGAAATCCGGAAAGCCCGCGCCCGCCGATCCGACCTATACCGGTCTCGATGTTTGCACGCCCGAGACCGTCGCCACCTGTATCGGCAAGTAAGTCCGTTCAATTGCGATGACGGGGCCGGAGCCAACTCCCGCCCCGTCGTTTTCATCGCATCGAGGTGCCACGCCTTCACCGCAGCGTGATGTGGCCCGTTCACGGGATGGTTGTAATTTCAGGCCGTTGCGCGGACTTTTTCCGAGCAGGGAGGACTGAAAAGTGAAGACAATGATCATCGCTCTTTGTGCCGCCGCTTTGGTCGCCGCCGCACCGGCCGTGCATGCGCAGGGTGTACCAGGCAAAACACCGGGTCCGCAGCATAAGGTCCCTAAGAAACATCACCCAGGCGGGTTCGGCTACGCGCCGCTGCGTGAGATGCAAGCCAAGGGCTCGAAGAAGGGCTATCCGGGAGCTTTCGGTTACGCGCCTGCTGAACCCGGTGGTTTAGACAGAGATTTCGAAACGTCTCTACGAGCTGGTGGCGGAGGAGGCGGCATGTGAGCCTCGCGCCGCAGGCGCTATCCGTCACAGCAATCGATCTCGCTGCTGTCAGGCCCGTCGGAATCTCGATCCGATGCGTCTCAGTCCGAAGCCTCCAGGGCATGAACCGAGAACATCGCGGCCGCGTCGGTCCAGCAATGGCGCGGCGTCCAGCCCGCGCCGCGCGCCAGCGCGGTGAAGCGCTCGAGGCTGTATTTGTAGCTGTTCTCGGTGTGGATGCTTTCGCCGGCGCGGAACGCGAAACTGCGCCCCAGCACCCGCACGGTTTGCGCCTTCCTGGAGATCAGGTGCATTTCGATGCGGTGACGGTCGCGGTTATAGATCGCGCGATGGATGAACGCACTGAGGTCGAAATTGCCGCCGAGTTCGCGATTGATGCGTTGCAGCACATTGAGATTGAAGCGGGCGGTGACGCCGGCCTTGTCGTTATAGGCCGCGTATAATACGCGCTCGTCCTTTTCGAGATCGACCCCGATCACCATCTGCGCGCCCTGCCCAAGGATGTTGCGGGCGCTGCGCAGGAACGCGCAGGCCTCGTGCGGCTCGAAATTGCCGAGTGTTGATCCCGGGAAAAACCCGATCTTCGGCATCGCGCTGACGGCTTCGGGCAAGGCGAACGGCGCGGTGAAGTCCGCGGTGACCGGATGGACGTCAAGGGTGGGGAAATCCTGCCGCAGCGCGTCGGCCTGAGCTTGCAGGAAATCGCCGGAAATATCCACCGGGACGTAGGCGCCGACCGCGCATTCGTTCAACAGCAGCCGGACCTTGGTGGTGGCGCCGGCGCCGAATTCCACCAGCGCCGAACCATCAGGGACGAACGCCGATATCGCGCAGCCCCGGTCGCGCAGGATGCCGAGTTCGGTGCGGGTCGGGTAATATTCCGGCAGCCGCGTGATCTGCTCGAACAGTTCGGAGCCGGCGGCGTCATAGAAATATTTCGGCGACAGCCGCTTCGGGTGCTGCGACAGGTCGTCGATCACGTCGGCGGCAAACGCCAAGGTCTGTTCGTCGAAGCTGTGTGCTTTGGCCAAAGCCGGGGCATGCACATTCATGATACTCTCCAGAACGCGCTATCCGGCGCGATTAATCAAAATGCCAATGGTCAGGGGGCGTAGTCGGCGAGGCGGAGTCCTGTGAATTGCCAGCGATGCTGGGGATAAAAGAAGTTGCGATAAGTTATACGGCTGTGGCCTTGCGGCGTTGCCAGCGAAGAGCCGCGCAGCACCAGCTGATTGACCATGAACTTGCCGTTGTACTCGCCGAGCGCGCCCGGGGCGGCGCGATAGCCGGGATAGGGGGCATAGGCGCTGCGGGTCCACTGCCAGACGGGCCCGAAGGCATCGCCGAGATGGCCGGCCCGGGCCGCGACTTCCCATTCCATTTCGGTCGGCAAATGCTTGCCGCACCAGCGCGCGAACGCGTCCGCCTCGTAATAGCTGACGTGGCAGACCGGGGCCAAGGGATCGACCGGCTGCAGCCCACCCAGCGTCATGATGTGCCACTGGTCTGAAATCTCACGCCAATGACCCGGCGCTTTCCATTCCTCGTTGCTGACGGTCGCAAAGCCGTCCATCAGCCACAGCGTCGGCGTGGCGTAACCGCCGTCTTGCATGAATGCCAGCCACTCGGCATTAGTGACGAGGTTGCGTGCCAGCCGTACCGGCCCGACCAGCGCGCGATGCGCCGGTTTCTCATTGTCGAAGTGGAAGGTTTCGCCGGTATGACCGATGCTGTGGATGCCCTCGTTGAGGGTGACCCGCGCTGCGGGTTGAAGCGGGGAATTTCCACGCCGGATCGTAAGCTGGCGCCATCGGGTTCTGCGCAAAGGCGTGCAGGATGTCGGTCAGCATCAATTCCTGATGCTGCTGCTCGTGATTGAGACCGACTTCCAAGAGCGGCAGGATCGCGGTCAGCGCATCCTCTCTGGCCTCGTGAAAAAACTTCACCACCGCGGCGTCGACATGCCGGCGGTAGGCGGTGATCTCCTCTGTGCCGGGACGGGTCAAATGACCGCGCTGATGGCGGGCATGGCGCGGCCCGGCGCTGACGTAGTAGGAATTGAACAGATAGGCGTAATCCCGGTGAAAGGGTGTGTAACCGGGGCAGTGTTCGCCGAGCAGGAATTGCTCGAAGAACCAGGTGGTATGGGCGCGGTGCCATTTCGCCGGACTGGCATCCGGCATCGACTGGACCGACTGATCCTCTGGCGTCAGGGACGCGGCGCGGCGCTCGGTCTCGTCCCGCACGCCAAGGTAGGCTTCCACCAAATCCTGGGCCAGGTTGCCGGAATCGGAGAATAATGACGGGCAAGGGGCGGCGAGCGAGGCCGCAGCGGATGCTGGTTTCGTCACTGATATCTCCGGTTCGGGAGAGAACTTTACACGGCCCGGGGGGTTCCCGGCATAGCCTGTCCTAGATAGGGGCTTCCGCGCGGGAAAAAAGCCTCCAAGCAGACCATTAGGGCTATGACATCGCCGCCAGACGGCTATGGCCGGGCCATGGGTTAGCGCGCCGTGAGGCCCGCGCATAACCACTCCGCGCCAATTTGCTTTGGCTGTACAGGGGTTTCGGGGTACATATATGGGAGTGACGGGTTGAGCGGGCTGACGCCGGCCCGAGGGTTTGCAAAGGACGCAAAAATGAGCATCGAGCAATTCATTGACAACGAAGTGAAGTCGAACGACGTCGTGCTGTTCATGAAGGGAACGCCACAGTTTCCGCAGTGCGGTTTCTCCGGTCAGGTGGTGCAGATCCTTGACCATGTCGGGGTCGGCTACAAGGGCCTGAACGTGCTGGAATCCGCCGAGCTCCGCAACGGCATCAAGACCTATTCGAACTGGCCGACCATTCCGCAGCTTTACGTCAAGGGTGAGTTCGTCGGCGGCTGCGACATCATCCGCGAGATGTTCCAGGCTGGCGAGCTGCAACAGCTCTTTGCCGACAAGGGCGTCACGGCCAGCGCGGCGGCCTCCGCCTGAGCCTTGTGGCGCGCCTGGTCGGCTCGGCGCGGCTGGAAGTCATCGTTGCCGACATCACCCGGCTGGAGGTTGACGCCATCGTCAACGCCGCCAACACCTCGCTGCTCGGCGGTGGTGGCGTCGATGGCGCCATCCATCGCGCGGCCGGGCCTGAGCTTCTGGCCGAATGCCGCCCGCTCGGTGGTTGCAAAACCGGCGGCGCCAGGATTACCAGGGGCTACCGTCTGCCGGCGCGGCATGTGATTCATGCCGTCGGCCCGGTCTGGGGCGGCGGTCGGGCGGGCGAAGATCAGGCGTTGGCGTCGTGCTATATCCGCGCCATGGAGATGTGCCAGAGTAACGGCCTTGCCTCGGTTGCTTTTCCCGCCATTTCTACCGGCATCTATGGTTTTCCCGCCGGTCGCGCGGCCCAGATCGCAGTCTCGGCCACATCGGGGGCGCTGGCCTCGGCACCGGTCGTCAGCAGGGTGATTTTCTGCTGCTTTTCCGAAGACAGCGCCCGGCTCCATGCGCAGGCAATGGCTGAGGTGGGCAGCCCTTGCATCGATTGAGCCGGCCGCTATGGCGGCTTCGCGGTGGGCCATCCGACGATCCAAGTCAGGACTGGAAATGGTGTGAAAAACTGCAGCAGAAACGCGGCAACCAGGATTGCGACGGCATAGAATAAGATTGAGCGAAGCACGCGATGTCGCAGCGGCGGATACGGCGGCTTGTTATTGGCCGGCCAGGCAAATGCTTCTTCCCAGTCTCGCTGAGAAACCTCGGCAGGCCTGATGCGCTCGAACGGTACCCATGCACGATAGGCTCCGATGCCACGCTCACGGGCGATCGTGCTTCTGAGGTAGAGCAAATTGTGACGCCCGGCAAAATCAACTGCAGCGCCGAACGCAAGGCGAGCAAGCCACAGCAGGAACGATCCGGCGAGATACACATACGCAATCATGAAGCCGAATGTGAGCCAGGATCTGGTAAAGGACTTTACGGTCAGAATTGACGAAACCAGCTCCAATGTGGATGTTACCAGTTTGTCGAGGCCAGAGAAGATCCGTCCGAACATCGAATGATCGTCGGCGGCCTGCAGCCAGAGAATCACCCCAATCACGATCGCGAACTGAACCAAAGGAAATCTGAAAAGGCCTCTTATGGGAGCCGAAACGAGTTTGATCATGAGGCGAAGGCTCCCGGAGGTAGCTCGCAGTCAGCCATCAAAATGCGGGCGAGGCTGAAGCGGTTAGCCCTTGTACCACGCAAGCCGTTCGCTGATCTTCCGGCAAAATTCGGGCAGGGAACATGAACATATGTCATTTGAGCGGGTTGGCCTATGCGGCGCGGCTATCGATTGCGGTCGCGCCCAGGCAGCGGAGAAGAAGCTGATCCATGAAGCGATGGAGAACTGAGAATATTACGCGCCGCCGTTGTATCGCGGCGGCGCTTGCGCTTCTGTTCGTCGCCTGCGCCGCCGGCCGGCCTGACACCGGCAAGGCCGAATCGCCGCTTCCTGCTCCGGCAGGTTTTTCGCCGGCTGGGCTGCAGCACGTCGGCGATTATCTCCGCAACGAGGTTGCGACCGGCAAGATTCCGGGTGCGGTTCTCCTGATCCAGCAGCACGGCCATCCCGTCTATTTCGAGAGTTTTGGGGTGCGCGATGTCGAAAGCAAGCGGCCGATGACCGCGGACAGCATCTTTCGACTGTATTCGATGTCGAAGCCGGTCACCTCGGTCGCGGCGATGATGCTGGTCGACGCCGGCAAGCTCAGGCTTGACGACCCCCTGGCAAAATACATCCCCGAGTTTGCCGATGTGAAAGTCGGCGTCGAACGGCCGGTTGAAGGCGGCAAGGCGGCCCTGGCGCTGCAGCCGCTCGACCGTCCGATCACGATCGAGGACCTGCTGCGCCATACTTCGGGGCTCACTTACGGCTTCTACGGCGACAGTGCGGTTCAGAGTATCTATGCCCACTCTGATTTATTCGACGGCGATTTCGACAATGCGGCGTTCGCGGCGCGCCTGGCCAAACTGCCGCTCGCCGAGCAGCCGGGAACGCGGTGGATTTATGGCCACTCGACCGACGTGCTCGGCCGCGTCATCGAGGTAATCTCCGGCCAGTCGCTGTTCGCCTTCGAGAAGCAACAGCTGCTCGATCCCCTGGGCATGCCTGATACGGCCTTCGCGGTGGCTGACCCGGCGCAGCGGCCGCGCATCGCCGAGCCGTTGCCCGCCGATCGCTTTACCCGCCCCGTAGCCGGCCTCGACGATCCGACCGTACCGCGGCGCTGGCAATCCGGCGGCGCCGGCATGGTCGGTACGGCAGCCGATTATGCGCGCTTCGCGCAGATGCTGCTCAACGGCGGCACGCTGGATGGACGGCGCTACCTCAAGCCGGAGACAGTAACGCTGATGACATCGGATCATATCGGGCCGGCGACAGAAATTACCCGCGGCCAGTTTTATTTTCCCAGCGCCGACAGCGGTTTTGGTCTCGGCTTCGCGGTGCGCACGCGGCCGGAAAATGCGCTTCTTCCGGCCGGGGAATATCGCTGGGACGGCGCCGGCGGCACGTTCTTCTTTGTCGATCCCAGGGACGATATGTTCGTCATCTGCATGATGCAGTCGCCGTCGCAGCGCGGACGGATTCAGACGGAGCTGAAGACGCTGGTCTATCAGGCGCTGCAGAGGTGAAACAAACCGTAGCGCGGCAGGGATCCCGGCTGTTGCTTTGCTCATCCGGGCTGCGGCACCGTATCGCGGATCAGATGCGTGTTCTCATCGCAGTACTCGCGCTATTGGCAACCGGCAACCTTCGTGCGCGCGCCGACCCGCAGACCCCCGACCCACCGCCGTTTCATGCCGCCGTCACGCGCGTCACCGTGCAGGATGTCGTGCCGTTCGATGCCTTGATTGCGTATCCAACGGAGGCGACGGAGGTTCCCTTTCAGATCGGTCCTTTTACGATCGCGGCCAGCCGCGATGCGCCGATCGCGGCCGGAAAGCCCTTTCCAATCGTGCTGTTTTCGCACGGCAACGGGCGGCGCGGCGGCAACTCGCTGATCCATCGCGACCTCATCGCGTCGCTGGCGCGCCAGGGTTTCATTGTTGTGGCGCCGTTTCATCCCGGTACCGACGACCCGCCGCAGGATCGGCCGCGACAAATCCACAAGGCGCTTGATCTGGTGCTGTCGGATCAACGCTTCGCGACGCACGCCGATCCGGCGCGGCTGGCCATGATGGGATTTTCGTTCGGCGGCGCGGTGGCGCTGGTCGTTGCCGGCGCGATTCCCAGCCTCGCGCATCTGTCAGCCTATTGCCGCAATCGCACCGACGATCCCCGGGCTTGTGATGGCGTGCCCGCCGAAGTCCCGCCGTCCGCTGCGGTGTTTGCAAAGTCGTCGGATGCGCTTTCCCTGAAGGCAATCGTTCTCATGGAGCCGTTCGGCGCCTTGTTTGATCGGGACGGGCTCAAATCGGTCGATATGCCCGCGCTGCTCTATCGTGCCGAACACAGCGATCTTGGCGCCGAGGGCAACATTTTCGCACTTGCCGCCGCGCTGCCGCGCCCGCCGCGAATGGAAGTAACGCCCGGCGGTCATTTCATCTTCATGGATCCGTGTCCGCCGGAGCTGCAAAGCGAGGCGCCCGCGATCTGCAAGGATACCCCCGGCGTCGATCGCGCCGCCGTCCACCGCCGCATCGAGGCAGAGATCGCAGGCTTCTTGCGGGAGAATATGTAGACGCGCGTGGGGTCAATAACTGGATCAACTGCTGCGCTACGCCCCCCGCACGATTTCCCGTACCAACCCCACCGTTTCGTCGATCATGTCGGCGGTTACGTCGAGATGGGTACAGGCCCTGATGCGGCCGTCCATGGTGGCGAGCAGCACACCGTGCTGGCGCAGGCGCTCGACCATGTTCTCGCCGCGGACGCCGGCGCCGTCGGGTTTGAAGAACACCAGGTTGGTTTCGGGCTCCTGCACTTCGACGCCCGCGATTTGCGCCAAGCCCCGCGCCAGCGCCCGCGCATTGGCATGATCGTCGGCGAGCCGCTCGACATGGTGGTCGAGCGCGTAAGCGCAGGCGGCGGCGCAAATGCCGGCCTGGCGCATCGAGCCGCCCAGCCGCTGCTTCCAGCGCCAGACCTCGTCGATGAATGCGCTGGAGCCTGCGATGACGGCGCCGACCGGCGCGCCCAGGCCTTTCGAAAAATCGAGCCATGCCGAATCCCAGCCCGCCGCCATGTCGCGGGCGCTGATGCCGGTGGCGACGCAGGCGTTCAACAGCCGCGCGCCGTCCATGTGGGTGGCCATGCCGTTGCCGCCTGCGATCTGCACGACCTCGTCGAGATCGGCCTTTTTCCAGATCGTGCCGCCGCCGAGATTGGCGGTTTGCTCGACGCTGACCAGCGTCTGCGGCGGCTGATAGCGGCTGCGCGGGTGAAGCGCGGCACGAAATGCATCGGGCGAAAATTGTCCGTCGGGGCCCGGCAGCGGGATGATCTGGAAGCCGCCGAGTGCCGCATGCGCGCCGCCTTCGCGGGCGATGACATGCGCAGTTTCGTGCGCCAGGATTTCGTCACCGGGCCGGCAATGCGTCAGCGTTGCCGCGACGTTGCACATGGTGCCGGAGGGCATGAACACCGCAGCCTGCTTGCCGAGCAGATCGGCCACCCGCTGGCACAGTGCATTAACCGTCGGATCGTCGCCGATCTGCTCGTCGCCGACCTCGGCCCGCGCGATCGCCTCGCGCATGCCGGGCGTCGGCCGGGTCTGGGTATCCGACAACAGGTTGATGCGTACCGGCTGTGCCTCGGGATCGCGTGGGGCAGGGGCGTAGGTCATGGCGAGCTCTCGGCTTGCAACGTAATGGCCGGGCCTGTCCTTATCCCGGCCACATCAGCTCTTGCGTGCTACTGTGAGAACGCAAGGACCTGGATGTTTACGACAACCCCGGGCATGAAGAATTATTCTGTGAAGCTGGAACTAAAAGGCCCCGGCAAAACCGGGGCCTGCGATCTCACGCAAATGACGAAAATCAGCGCGAATAGAATTCGACGATCAGATGCGGTTCCATCTGCACTGCGAACGGCACGTCGGACAGACCGGGGATGCGGGCGAATTTCGCCGTCATCTTGGTGTGATCGACATCGAGGAAGTCGGGCACATCGCGCTCGCCAAGCTGGCTCGCTTCCAGAACATGGGTGAGCTGCTTGGAGGATTCCTTGACCTCGACCACGTCGCCGACCTTGAGCTTGTAGCTGCCGATATTGACGCGGTGGCCGTTGACCTTGACGTGGCCGTGATTGATGAACTGGCGCGCCGCGAACATGGTGGCCACGAACTTGGCGCGATAGACCACGCAGTCGAGACGGCGCTCGAGCAGGCCGATCAGGTTTTCACCGGTATCGCCCTTCATCCGGCCGGCTTCGACATAGATGCCGTGAAACTGGCGCTCGCTGATGTTGGCGTAGTAGCCCTTCAGCTTCTGCTTGGCGCGCAACTGCACGCCGAAGTCGGAGAGTTTGCCCTTGCGGCGCTGGCCGTGCTGGCCGGGGCCGTATTCCCTGCGGTTCACCGGGCTCTTGGGGCGGCCCCAGATATTCTGGCCCATCCGGCGATCGATCTTGTATTTCGCCTCACTGCGCTTGGTCATCGCGTCCTCTTGGTTACGTTTGAGTTTTGAGGAGACGCGCCCTCCTGTGCCGCGGGAATTTCCCGAAGCCGACAGGTCCAACCCCCAAAGCTGAAGGGAAAAGACCACGGGTCGCGAAACGCATCGCGGGCCGAAAACGGCCCGCGAGCAGAGGGTTTCTAGGTAGAAACCGCGTTAATGTCAAATCACAGCCCCCGGACGGCGGCGCCCCGCGAATCGGCCTGGGCGGTCGATCAGGTCGCGACCGCCCGGACCGGCTTCGGCTCGGCCTGCTGCCGAAGCCCGCGCAATTCGGCCGATATATCTGTATTCAGCACCTGTTCCAGCCTGGTCAGGGCCTTGGCGATCAGGGCAGCGTCGGTAATCCGGTGATCCCAGCGGATCAAGACGTCGATGGTCTGGTCGGGCTCGACCACGCCATAACTGAGCACAAACGGCCCGGGACTGAGCGCATGAAGTTCCCCGCCGCCATAGGCGGCCACCGAAGTCACCGAAAAGCTGCCAAAATAGTTGGCGCGCTGGCGTCCGAAATTGAGCCCGACCAGCCAGACCAGGCGGCGCAGCGGCAGCGGCAGCCGCGTCACCAGCATGACCTTTCGAAAGGCCGGTACCTCGCGGATCGGCGCATCCTTGGCGCGCCGGATCTGCGCATCGATCTCGGCCAGCGGCAGCTTATCGGCCGCCGTGACCTTTTGCGGCATCACGCAATGCTCGCCGTCTTCGACGCGGGCAATGGCGATCATTGCGACGCTCGTCGGCAGTTCATAGAAACCAGGCCACGGCCATTTGGCGTAGAGCGTGCGCAGCACCGGCTCGTCATTCGCGACCTGCGAGAATGCCTTGACGAAGATCGCCGCCCAGCCGGGCGGCTTTGCGGTCAGCGCGCGAGCCTCCAACAATTGACGGACGTTGAGGCAGCGCCGCAGCGACACAAATGGCACGCGCGACGAGGCATGCATGAGATCGGCGACGAGACGGCGCGGCATTGATATTTTTCGGACCGTACCGCGCATCGTTCCACTCGAATTCCCGCAACATCAAGCCGGCGATCAGGATTTGCCGCCAGCCTCTCTCATCTAGCACGAACCAGCCGGCCTGAGGCCAGATGGTTCCTGTTTATGGCCCGGGCGAGGCGGCTGGCCCGGTTTTGTCCACTCCATGAATCCCAAGTCCTTTCAATGTCTTGTACTCGCGGATTGCGGCGTTCTGCCGCGCAGCAAGGGGCATCGAACGGGAAATCCCCGCGATGCCGTTGAGAGACTAGCAGTGCCAGCGGCGTGGGAAAAGCACGTGAGCTTTGCCAGCAGCCGGGCTGCACAACTTGTTCAGCGCTTGATGCCCTCGAAACGCGCTGCGATGCCGCCGGATAACAACGACCAGTCGAAGCCGAGTGCCAGCGCCAGATAGCCGCGGTCGATCATCGCATTGGCATGGTCTGTGGTGCGCGCCACGCCGCCGATCGGGACGCCACTGTTGAGGATACCGGCCTCGGCGCGCGCCATCAAAGCGAGCACTTCGGGGTCGTCGGGGCCGCGCTTGTTGATGCTGGTCGCGAGGTCGCCAGGTCCGATCACCGCGACGTCGATGCCGGGGGTCGCCATGATCTCGTCGATGTGGTTGACCGCCTCGACGTGCTCGATGGTGATCATGCAGATCATGTCGTCGTCCGCGGTTGCCATGTACTCCGGCATCGAGACGCCCCAACGAAAGGGGGCGTGGAACGGGCCCCAGAGCCGCTCGCCGCGCGGCGGATAGCGCACGCTGCGGACGGCTTTTTCGGCATCCTTGCGGCTGCAGATCATCGGAAAATTGATCCCGAGCGCACCGATATCCATCGGCGCTTTCGCCAGCCAGGCCTCATTGGCGGCAATCCGCGCCAGGGGTACGCAGGGCGTGCCGGACGTGGCTGTGATCATGGCGTGCGCGGAGCCGAGATCGATCGGGCCATGCTCGAGATCGACGATGATCCAGTCGAGCCCCGAACGGGCCATGATCTGCACGGTCTGAAGGCTCGGAATGGTCGCGATCGCGCCGAAGGTGGGGCGCTTCTCGCGCCATTGCTGGCGCAGACGGTTCAGGGGCGCGGGCATCAAATCAGGGCTCCATCAGGCAAAGGTTCGCGCGAGCGACGATCGCCGCAAAAGCTAGCAGCGCGACCGCCGGTCGCAAAGCATGATCAGCCTGTCAGGCCGGGATTCGACCGCCAAAGAACGGCGTCAACGCCCGGCTCAGCGCGTGCGGCCGCCTGGACGTAAATATCATTTCAGCGCCGGCCTGATCGGTTTCGCCGTTCGGCGGCGGAAGCAGATCCGCAACGCGCCGGGCAATCGCGGGCGCCGGATCGATCCAACCGACCGGCCAGGGCGCCAGCCTGACCAGCCGGTCCATCAGCAGCGGGTAATGGGTACAGGCCAGTACGACAGTGTCGGTGCGCGCCGCATGATCTTCGCTTCCTGCGATGAAACACGGCGCCAGTTCGGCCGACAGGTCGTGATCGCTGACCTCCACGCCGCTCAGCGCCGCTTCCGCCAGCGCGGCGAGCTCCGCCGAGCCCACCAGCGTTACTTCGCAGCCTTGCGCGAAATCGCGGATCAGTGCCTTGGTGTATTCGCGATTGACGGTGCCCCTGGTACCGAGCACCGAGACGCGTTTTGTTTTCGATTGCGCGCAGGCGGGCTTGATGGCCGGCACGGTTCCGACAAAGGGTACCAGATACTGCGCGCGCAGATGCGACATCACCAGGGTCGAGGCGGTGTTGCAGGCGATCACGACCAGATCGGGGGTGTGGGCTGCGATCAGTTCGCCGATCAGGGGAACCACGCGGGCGATGATCTGGTCCTCGCCATGGCGACCGTAGGGGAAGAAGGCGTCATCGGCGACGTAGACATAATGCGCGTCGGGCCGCGTCGCGACGATCTCACGCAACACGGTGAGCCCGCCGAGGCCGGAATCGAACACGAGAATCGTCGGAGCTAAAGCCACGAAAGCGATCCTAGCCGATCCGCGGCTACCGTTCAGTTGTTATTGCTGTTATATGGGGAACTCAGGATGAGCTTATAAGCTCCTCTCCCCACCGCTTCGCGGGGCGAGGGGAGAACCAGATCCGATTCCAATCGTTTTGACGGCTGGCCTAAACCGGCTGCAGCGGCCGGTGCGGCATGGCCGGCAGCTCGATGCGGACGGGATCTTCGGGTCTGACGTCGCCGCCCGACAGCACGATGCTCATCACGCCGGTCTTGCGGATCAGCCGGCCGTCCGCGTCCCTGTCCAGCATGGCCGCCATCAGACCTTTTTGGAATTTTTCGATCTGGACGCAGGGCCCATGGACGCCGCTAGCTCTCGCCGAACACGCGCCTGAAAATGGTGTCGACGTGCTTGAAGTGATAGCCGAGATCGAACTGCTCGGAGATCTCGTTGTCGCTGAGGTATTTTTTCACATCGGCGTCTTTTTTCAACAGCGTCTGGAAGTCGCCTTCGCCGCGCCACACCGGCATGGCGTTGCGCTGCACCAGCCGGTATGCGTCCTCGCGGCTGCAGCCCTTTTGCGTCAGCGCAATCAACAGGCGCTGCGAATGAACGAGGCCGCCCAGGCGGTCGAGGTTCTTCTGCATGTTTTCCGGGTAGATCAGGAGCCTGTCGATCAGGCCGGCCAGGCGAATAAGGGCAAAATCCAGCGTCACCGTGGCGTCGGGCGCGATCATCCGCTCGGCCGAGGAGTGCGAGATGTCGCGCTCATGCCAGAGCACGACGTTCTCCATCGCGGGCGTCACATAGGCGCGCACCATACGCGCCAGGCCGGTGAGATTTTCCGACAGCACCGGGTTACGCTTGTGCGGCATCGCCGAGGAACCCTTCTGGCCCTCGGAGAAGAATTCCTCCGCCTCCAATACTTCGGTGCGCTGCAAATGCCGGATCTCGGTAGCGAGCCGCTCCACCGAGGAGGCGATCACGCCAAGCGTTGCAAAATACATCGCGTGGCGGTCGCGTGGAATGACTTGCGTGGAGATCGGCTCGGGCTGAAGTCCCATCGCCTTGGCGACATGGGCTTCGACGCGCGGGTCGATCTGGGCGAAGGTGCCGACCGCGCCCGAGATCGCGCAGGTCGCGACTTCCTTGCGGGCTGTGACCAGCCGCTCGCGGGCGCGTGAAAATTCCGCATAGGCATAAGCGAGTTTCAGCCCGAACGTCACAGGCTCGGCATGGATACCATGGGAGCGGCCGATGGTCGGCGTCATCTTGTGCTCGAAGGCGCGCTTCTTCAGCGCCGCCAAAACCTTGTCGACATCGGATATCAGCAGCTCCGCGGCGCGGGTCAGCTGCACGTTGAGGCAGGTGTCGAGCACGTCGGAGGAGGTCATGCCCTGGTGCACGAAACGCGCCTCGGGGCCGACGATTTCCGCGAGGTGGGTCAGGAAGGCGATGACGTCGTGCTTGGTCTCGCGCTCGATCTCGTCGATCCTCTCGACGTCGAAGATGACATCGCCGGCCTTGGCCCAGACCGCTTTGGCGGCCTGCTTCGGAATGACCCCGAGTTCCGCCAGCGCATCCGCCGCATGGGCCTCGATCTCGAACCAGATCTTGAAGCGCGTTTGCGCCTCCCAGATGGCGGCCATTTCCGGGCGGGTATAGCGGGAAATCATCGACGACTCGTGGCTCACGGGGCGATTATCGGGGTTACGCTGCGCTTTAGCAGAGCCGCCCGGGCCAGACAAACGCCAGCAGGGCCAGCAGGGCACAGCGAGGGCAGCGAAGCGCCACCGCGGCCGCTATAGATCACGAAATATTGACTGACAGATATTGTAATCTGTCAGCGAGATACCCACATGCGATCCGACGCCAATAGCGTCCCTTGGTTCGCCGGTCTGCCAGCCACGAACTTAAGGATTTGCAAAGGACTACCGCCATGACTATCGAAATCCTGCATCTGACCGCCCAAATCCAGCACTGGGTCAACGTCCGCGTGGCCCGCCACCTCGCCGCGCAGGCCGCCCGGTTGGCTCGTAAGGCGTAAAAAGGGGACACCATGACCGCCCGCCCGACGGCTTCGCGAACGCTCGGCTGCAACGGACCACAGGTTTCGGCCGTTGTGCTCGGCTGCATGGGAATGTCCGATTTCTACGGCCGCGCCGATGAGATTGGGAGCATGGACACCATGCACGCCGCGCTCGATGCTGGCATCACGCTGCACCCTGCGGCGCAGATGGCCCTGCTCGACAGCGGGAAACCCATGGTGCGCACATGAACGAGACGGTGGTTCTGACCCCTGAGCGAATTCTCGAGGTCACCGAGGACGTGCTGCGGCGCTACGGGCTGGCCAAGGCCACCGTGGTCGATGTCGCCCGCGCGCTCGATGTCAGCCACGGCAGCGTCTACCGGCATTTTCCAAGCAAGGCCTCGCTGCGCGAAGCCGTTGCAAAACGCTGGCTCGACCGAACCAACGCGCCGCTCCTGAAGATCGCGGAAGCCTCCGGGCCGGCACCGGCCAGGCTGGAACGCTGGCTGCGCACGATGATTGCGATCAAGCACAAGAAGGTATGCGACGACCCCGAGATGTTCGCGACCTATCTGGCGCTGGCGCAGGAGGCCTGCAAGGTGGTGAAGGCGCACAAGGACGGTCTGGTCGATCAGATCGCGCATATTCTGTCCGACGGCGTCAAGCAGGGCGCTTACCAGGTCGCCGACGTCAAAGCCTCCGCGCGGGCGCTGTTCGACGCCACCAGCCGCTTCCATCATCCCGCCCACGCCGAGGAATGGAACGATCCTGCGCTTCCGGCGCGGATCGACGCGCTCCTGGCCTTGCTGCTCCAGAGCCTCGAAGCGCCGCCCAAGCGCTAGATTGCGCGCCTCCGGCAAGCCCGGTGTTTGATATCCATCAATTCTGCCAGCGAACCGGTCGGTAGGATCGTTCCGGGAGGAGATTGTGCGGCTGGCGGTTTTTACGGATATTCATGCCAACCGGCAGGCTTTCAGCGCCTGTCTTAACTTTGCGCGGGCGCAAGGTGCGGAGAGGATGATTTGCCTCGGCGATTACGTCGGTTATGGCGCCGATCCGGAATGGACGGTCGAGACGGTGATGGGCCTCGTCGAAAGCGGCGCCATGGCGGTGCGTGGCAACCACGACAATGCCGTCGGCACATCGGCCGAATCGATGAATGCCGAAGCCCAGGCCGCGATCGAATGGACCCGCGGCAGGCTGAGCGCCGCGCAGCGGCGTTTCCTCGCGGAACTGCCGCTGACGCTGCGGGACCAGGATCGCCTCTACGTTCACTCCGAGGCGAGTAACCCCGAGCAATGGCGCTATGTCCAGACCGCCTCGGATGCCGGACGCAGCATGCTGGCAACCAGCGCCGCGGTCACGTTCTGCGGTCACATCCACAAGCCGGCGCTCTATTCCATGTCGGTGACCGGCACGATGACGGATTTCGTTCCGACCGTGGGCGTTGCGGTGAAATTGCTGCATGGTCGGCGCTGGCTGGCCGTGCTGGGCTCGGTCGGGCAGCCGCGCGACGGCGATCCGGCGGCCTCGTTTGCCATGTTCGATACGGAGTCGCGGGAGATCACCTATTGCCGCGTGCCCTATGATGTCGATAGCGCCGCGATGCGAATTCGCGACAACGGCCTGCCGCACGGGCTGGCCGATCGCCTGCTGGTCGGGAGGTAGGCGATGGCCAAGCTTGCAGTTCGTCCCGGCGCCGTCATCGATGGCTTCACGATCGGGGAGTGTGTCCATAATGGCGGCATGGCGACGCTGTGGAGTGTGACCCGCTCCGACCTGTCCGTGCCGCTGCTGATGAAAATACCTCGGGTATCCGAGGGCGAGGATCCCGCGGCCATCGTCGGTTTTGAAATGGAGCAGATGATCCTGCCGCGGTTATCGGGTCCTCACGTGCCGGCCTGTTTCGCCGCCGGCGATTTCCTCCGCCATGCCTATGTCGTGATCGAGGTCATTCCAGGCAAAACACTCTACAGCCGGCTTGCCGATCTGCCGCTGCCTTACGAAGAGGCTGCGGCCATCGCCGGGAAAGTCGCCGCGGCGCTGGCCGACCTGCATCGGCAAAATGTCATTCATCACGACATCAAGCCGAGCAGCATCATGTTTCGCCCCTCCGGCGAAGCGGTGCTGATCGACTACGGCTTGTCCCATCACAATCAGTTGCCCGATCTGCTGCAGGAGGAGTTTCGGATTCCCTACGGCACCGCGCCCTACATGGCGCCGGAGCGGCTGCTCGGGGTGAGGGATGAGCCGCGCAGCGACCTGTTCTCGCTGGGGGTGCTCCTGTACTTTTTCACCACGGGCGTGCGGCCGTTCGGCGAATCCGAGACCATGGCCGGGATGCGGCGGCGGCTGTGGCGCGATCCGCATCCGCCGCGCAAATGGCGGGCCGATTATCCTCCTTGGCTGCAGGAGATCGTGCTGCGCTGCCTCGAGATCGAGCCGGTCTGGCGCTACCCGACGGCGTCGCAACTGGCCTTCGAACTCGCCCATCCCGATCAGATCAAACTGACCGCGCGCTCGGAGCGGCTGCAGCGCGATCCCCTCAGCACCGTCTGGCGCCGCCGCTTCAATGGCAACGTGACGCAGTCGAAAGGCAAATCCGACCTCGCCGCCCAACTGGCGTCGGGGCCGATCGTGGCGGTCGCGATCGATACCACGGAGCAGTCACGCGAACTGAACGAGGCGCTGCGCGTCACCGCTGAACGCATCCTGGCGACATTGCCATCCGCACGATTGGCGTGCCTGAGCGTCCTGAAACTTGGCCGCATCACCATCGACCGCACACTCGATGACGAAGGCAACAACAAGCACGTCGATCGGCTGGTGGCGCTGCGGCATTGGGCGTCGCCGCTGAAGCTCGATGAAAGCAGACTGACGGTTCATGTGCTGGAGGCGGTCGACCCCGGATCCGCGATCCTCGAATTTGCCGCGGCCAACCATGTTGATCATATCGTGATCGGCGCGCGGCAGAATTCGATCAGGCGCAGGCTGCTCGGCAGCGTCTCGGCCAAAGTGGCGTCCGAAGCCGTCTGCAGCGTTACCGTAGTGCGGCCGCCGCAGCTGGCTTCGCTGCAGGAGCCGGCGACCGCAGAAGAGCCGGAAGGGGCGGCATTGCGAGCCCCCGGCTCGGCGCAAGGCGCCGTCCGGTGAGCGAACCAATCCACAGCCGCGTACGCCGCGCTATGGATTGCTTCGTCGCAATAACGCTGGAAGATCCCAGGATCGCGCTTCGCGACGCGCGCGAGCGCGGCTCCCACGATGATGTAGTACATGAACTGACAGGTTTCACCGAATCGTCGTCTATTGTCGTTCTAGATCGCTTCCCCGCGCGCCAGCGCCGCAGCCCCTCTTATCGCGGAAATATTGGCCTTGTAGGCCTCCCCGGTGCCGCCCTTGAACACGGCCGAGCCGGCAACAAAAGCATTGGCGCCGGCGGCGGCGAGCTGGCCTGACACAGCGGGGCTGACGCCGCCATCAACCTCGATGTCGATCGGACGTCCGGCGGTCATGGCGCGCAGATCCCCGATCTTGCCAAGCGCGGATGGAATAAAAGCCTGGCCGCCGAAGCCGGGATTGACCGACATCACCAGCACCAGGTCGATCAGGTCGATGACATATTCGATCGCCGAGATCGGCGTGCCCGGATTGAGAGCGACGCCGGCCTTCTTGCCGAGCGCGCGGATCGCCTGCAGCGAGCGATGCAGATGCGGGCCAGCCTCGGCATGCACCGTGATGTGATCGCAGCCGGCCTTGGCGAAAGCTTCCAGATAGGG
>NZ_JBEKXH010000118.1:0-15668 GCF_049512235.1 Bradyrhizobium sp. | reverse complement strand
CACGCCGATCGCGATCACCAGCGGGCGGCTGCCGTGCTTGATGCCGAGCAGCGACATCAGCGCCAGGATGCCGCCCTCCCCGTCATTGTCGGCCCGCATCACCACGGCGACATATTTGATCGAAGTGGTGATCAGCAGCGTCCACACGATCAGGGACAGCATGCCGATCGCGACTTCCGGGGTGGCGCCGCCGCCCCAGTCGAGCGCCGTCTTCATGGTGTAGAGCGGGCTGGTGCCGATGTCGCCATAGACCACCCCGAGCGCGCCGAGCGCCAGCACCCCGAGACTTCCGCGCGGAGCATGCGCCCTCGGCTCGCCTGCGATTGCGATCGTGGTCATCGATAGCGCTCCGCTTAAAATGCCGTTCCCGCCCGCTTCGGCTTTTTCTCCTCGACCTCGGCCTCGCGCGGCACCGCGACGATCCGCAGCGCCGTGATGCGGTTGCGCTCGCGCCGCAGCACCCGGAACCGGAAACCGTGGAACGTGAAGCTCTGGCCGCGTTCCGGGATCGAGCGCGCCTCGTGAATGACGAGGCCGGCGACGGTGGTCGCCTCTTCGTCGGGAAGATGCCAGTCCATCGCGCGGTTGAGATCGCGGATCGGCACCGAGCCGTCGACCACCACCGAGCCGTCGGGCTGGGCGCGGACGCCGGCCACCACCACGTCGTGCTCGTCGGAAATATCGCCGACGATTTCCTCCAGAATGTCTTCCAGCGTCACCATGCCTTCGACTTCGCCGTATTCGTCGACCACCAGCGCGAAGTGGGTCTTGCGGCGGCGGAACGCCTTGAGCTGTTCTGACACCGGCCGCATCTCCGGCACGAACCATGGCGGCAGCGCGATGGTCGAGACATCGATCTTCGAGGTGTCGCCCTCGGCGGCGCGGATCGCGCGCAACAGATCCTTGGCGTGCAGCACGCCGATGATATTTTCCGGCTTGTCGTGCCACAAGGGAATCCTGGTGTATTCGGTGGCCAGCACCTCGCGCACCAGCTCCTCCGGCGGCAGATCGGCGTTGATCATAACCATTTCGGTGCGATGAACCATGACGTCGGAGACCTGCAGTTCGCGAAGGTCCAACAAGCCGCCGAACATGTCGCGGTCCTGCTTCTCGACCTTGCCTTCGTGATGCAGCAGGTCAACGGCACCGCGCAGCCGCTCGATCGGCGACAGTATCGGCTGATTGGCGCCGATCTTGATGCCGAGCATCCGCATCAGCAGCCGGACGATCGCCTCAAGGACCGTAAGCAGCGGTCCCAACAGGAATACCATCAGCCGCATCGGGCGCGCCACCACCAGCGACACCCGGTCCGGCGCATTGATGGCGATGGTCTTCGGCAGCACCTCGGCGAAAATCACCACCATCACCGTCATGACGCCGGTCGCGTAGAGCACGCCGACTTCGCCGAACCAGGCCGTAAAAATGCCGGTCGCCAACGCCGACGCGCCGATATTGGCGATGTTGTTGCCGAGCAGCAGCGCACCGATCAAGCGTTCGCGCATGGCGAACAGGCTGGAGACGACGTCGGCTTCGTGATTGCCCTGCTTCGACAGCCGCAGCATGCTCGCGCGCGAGGCGCCGGTCAGCGCGGTCTCGCTCGCCGCGAAGAACGCGGAGACCAGAAGACAGGCGATGACAATGGATAATGTAAACCAGTCCATGACGTGACGATCACTTTATCTATCGTTGCAGCATGATCTTTGCGGCAAACGAGCTTCCACGTCCTTGTATCATGCCCCGTTCGCCAGCTTGGCCTTCAGAAAATCGCGAACCAGCGAAGGTTCGACGTCGGGAGCGATCACGGCGCGGCCGACCGCCTGCAGCAGGATGAGGGTGAGCCGGCCGCGCTTGACCTTCTTGTCCTGCGCCATCAGCGCCATCAGCGCGTCGGCGTCGGCGAGGCCTTCCTGGGCAAATCCCGCGATGTCCCGCAATCGGGTCGGCAGCCCCACCGCGGCGAGGTGATGGCCTACCCGCGCCGCGTCGGAGGGCGCGATCAACCCGAGTTCGGCGGATAGTTCCGCCGCCAGCACGATGCCGACGGCAACGCCTTCGCCGTGAAACAGCCGGTCGGAAAAGCCGGTCGCGGCCTCCAGCGCGTGGCCAAAAGTATGGCCGAGATTGAGCAGCGCGCGCTCGCCGGTTTCGCGTTCGTCGCGCGCCACGATCGCGGCCTTGGCGCGGCAGGAGGTGGCGATGGCATGTTCGCGGGCCGGGCCGCCTGTGAAAATATCCGCGTGATTGGCCTGAAGCCAGGCGAAGAATGCGGCGTCGCCGAGCACGCCGTATTTGGCAATTTCGGCATAGCCGGCACGGAATTGGCGCGGCGACAGACTGTCGAGCACCGCGCTGTCCGCCACCACCAGAACCGGCTGGTGAAACGCGCCGAGCAGATTTTTGCCTCGCGGCGAATTGATGCCGGTCTTGCCGCCGACCGAGGAGTCGACCTGCGCCAGGAGCGAGGTCGGCACCTGCACGAAATCCACGCCGCGGCGCAGGATCGCGGCCGCGAAGCCGGCGAGGTCGCCGACCACGCCGCCGCCGAGTGCGACCACCAGGTCGTTGCGCTCAATCTTCGCCGCTATCAGCGCCTCACTCACCTGTTCGAGGCCGGCGTAGGTTTTGGAGCCTTCACCTTCGTCGACAATAATGCGCGAGGTGGCAACGCCGGCTGCCGACAACGAGGCCTCGGTTTTTTCCAGCCAGAATTTCGCGACCGTGCGGTCTGTGACAACAGCGGTCCGCGCCCCCGGCCGCAAGGCGGCGACCCGGCCGCCCAGCGAGCGCAGCACGTCGCGGCCGATGACAATGTCATAGGCGCGCTCGCCCAGCGCGACATCGACGATGATCGGATCGCCAGGTTTCAGGGGCTCGGTCATGGTGTAACGCTCATTTTGTCCGGCGTCGCTTTGTCGGGTGGCGCTTCGGCCCGCTCGCCGCACAGCCGGATGTGCAGGGCTTCGGTGCATTCGTCGACGATCTTTTCGTGCGGCACCTCGCGCGACAGGATCGTCAGATCGGCCTGCTGATAGATCGGCTCGCGCTCGCCGATCAGTCGCCCGACGGTCGCGGCGGGATCGGCGGTCTGCAGCAGCGGACGGTCGGCCCGGCGCTTCACCCGGCGCATGATGACATCGGCATCGGCCTTGAGCCAGATCGAAACCGCCTTGCCGCGGATCCGGCCGCGGGTGTCCTCGCGCATGAAGGCGCCGCCGCCGGTTGCGATGACCGCCGGGCCGCCGTCGAGCAGCCGGGCGATCACCCGCGCCTCGCCGTCCCTGAAATAGGGCTCGCCATAGGAGGCGAAAATCTCCGCGATCGTCATGCCGGCATGAGCCAACTCGATTTCGGCGTCGGCGTCGACAAACGGCAGCCGCAGCCGCGCCGACAGCCGCCGTCCGATGGTGGATTTGCCGGCGCCCATCATGCCGACCAGCACGACCGAGCGCGTTGCGAGTGCCGCGGTGATTTCGGCCTCCTGGGATGCGGCGGCGGCGGGAAGGGCTGTTTCAGGCATCGGCTATTGGCTCAGCCGCCGCAGGATGCGCGGCATTCCCCGCCACCTATACTACCCCCGTCGATGCGGTTGCCAGAGACTCTTGCAACGGATTGGCGAACATGTTGGTAGTCGGAGGCGGCCACTCCCGATGATTTCAATGGTTTAGTCCCGGTTTAGTCCCCGCCTTTAGGCTCCTGAATGCCCAGCCTGTTTCGCTTTCTGACAGTCGTGGCGGTGATCTGTGGCATCGTCTATGGCGTGATTTTCGCACTTGCGAATTTCGTTAACCCGAAGCCGCGGGAAATTAGCATTACGATACCCCCCGACAGGTTTCTCAAGAAATAGGCGTTAGGGTAGGCGGATGCGGTCCAATGCCTCAGATGCCAGACTGATCGATCTGTTTCTCGACATGCTCGCGGCGGAACAGGGCGCAGGCGACAATACGCTGCAAGCCTATCGCCGTGATCTTGCGGATCTTTCCCAGTTTCTGGCGCGCGGCGGCGGCAGCTTTGCCGGAGCCGAAACCCAACAGCTGCGCGACTATCTCGCCGATCTCGACGCCCGCGGCTTCAAGTCGTCGAGCGTGGCGCGCCGGCTGTCGGCGATGCGGCATCTGTTCCGCTTCCTGCTCAATGAGCAGATCAGAAGCGATGATCCGGCAGCGATCCTGTCCGGGCCGAAGCGCGGCCGGCCCTTACCGAAGGTGTTGTCGATTGCCGACGTCGATCGTCTGCTTTCGCGTGCGAAAACCCTGGGCGAAGCCTCGCAGCCGTCTACTTCGCAGCAGCTTCGCGCGATGCGGCTCTATTGTCTGCTGGAAGTGCTCTACGCCACCGGACTTCGGGTTTCCGAGCTGGTTTCGCTGCCACGCTCGGCGGCGCGGCGCGACGCCCGCATGATCGAGGTGCGCGGCAAGGGCGGCAAGGAACGGCTGGTGCCGTTGAACGAAGCATCACGACAGGCGATGGCCGACTACCTGGCGGCGCTGGAAAATGCGACGACCGAGAACGAGAAGGGCGCTGCCATCTCGAAATGGCTGTTTCCCTCCTTCGGCGAGAGCGGGCACCTGACGCGGCAGCATTTCGCGCGCGAGCTGAAGGAGCTTTCAGCATCCGCCGGTCTGGCGCCGCGGCTGGTCAGCCCGCATGTTCTGCGCCACGCCTTTGCCAGCCATCTGCTGCACAACGGCGCCGACCTGCGCGTCGTGCAGACGCTGCTTGGCCACACCGATATCTCGACCACGCAGATCTATACCCATGTGATCGAGGAGCGACTGAAGAGCCTGGTGCGCGACCTGCATCCCCTGGCCGAGCCATAGGAAAGGGCGGGGACGGCGCATTTGTGCCATGCGTCTTGACTTCGACGGCGTCTGCCGTGAAAGAGCGCTTTCCCGCCTGTAACCCCGCCGGCGCGCGGTCGGCCGATCGGGTCGGTTTGTATCGATGCCCGCTAACCCTAAGTCATTGAATATGCGTGCTTTGTTAGCAGGAACCGAAGCCGCTTCGCTGTCCTGCGCCATCGTCCCTATATTAATTTGATGCCGGATCCCATGCGCTCTTATCTCGATTTCGAAAAGCCGGTCGCCGAACTCGAAGCCAAGGTCGACGAGTTGCGGGCGCTGGCGGCTTCCGGTAGCGACATCGGTGACGAGGTTGCGCGGATCGAGGACAAGGCCGCGCAGGCGCTGAGCGATCTCTACGCCAATCTGACGCCGTGGCAGAAAACCCTGGTGGCGCGCCACTCGCAGCGCCCGCATTTCACCGATTTCACCCAGGCGCTGATCACCGAGTTCACGCCGCTGGCGGGAGACCGCAAGTTCGGCGAGGACGAAGCGCTGATCGGTGGATTCGGGCGCTTTCGCGGCGAGAGCATTTGTGTGATCGGCCAGGAAAAGGGCGCCACCACCGATTCCCGGATCAAGCATAATTTCGGCATGGCGCGCCCCGAGGGCTACCGCAAGGCGGTTCGGCTGATGGAAATGGCCGATCGGTTCGGCATCCCGGTGCTGTCGATCGTCGACTCCGCCGGCGCCTATCCTGGTATAGGTGCCGAAGAACGCGGCCAGGCCGAGGCGATTGCGCGCTCGACCGATGCCTGCCTGTCGCTCGGCGTTCCCAATGTCGCGATCGTCACTGGCGAAGGCATGTCGGGCGGTGCGATCGCGATCACCACGGCGAACCGCGTGCTGATGTTCGAGCACGCGATTTACAGCGTGATCTCGCCGGAGGCGGCGTCCTCGATCCTGTGGCGCGACGGCAGCAAGGCCCAGGAAGCTGCCACCAGTATGAAAATCACCGCGCAGGACATGTTGCGGTTCGGCGTGATCGACGCCATTCTGAAGGAGCCGGCCGGGGGCGCGCATCGCGATCCCGACGCCATGATCGCCCTCACCGGCGATGCCATCGCGCAGGCCCTGGACGAACTGCGCGGCCTTGATCCCGACGCCGTGCGCAAGCAGCGGCGCCAGAAATTCCTAGATATCGGCCGAAAACTGGGCTGAATCCCTTATTTTCAACGAAAATAGCCGCCAAACGAGCCGGGAACGCCTGCTTGTCCCGGCGCGAAAATCTTACGTTTAGCCCCAATTAGGCCCAGACATCGAGATTTAATGTCTGTTGACCAAGACTGTTGAAATTCCGGCCGCTGCGCCGACCGGCTTGCGACCGGGCAGCCCAAAGGATACAATTTTAGCCAATGGCTTCAGGGCTTGGATGCCATGATCGGGGTGCGAAGATTGCCCATCGGGTGCGGAGTTTGGCATTGATGCATCGCTCGCTGGTTCGCGCGCTTGTCACGTCAGTCGCGCTCGCGGCGGGTCTGGTGCTGGCCGGCTGCAACTCTGATGAAATGACGCTTGCGACCAACGCCAAGGCCAACCAGCCGGTGCCGCCCAGACTGGTGGCTGATATGGCTGAGAAGGATATGGATCTGCAGTCGCCGATCCTGGTCCGGCTGTTCAAACAGGAGGCCGAGCTCGAGGTCTGGAAGCAGAACCGTTCCGGCCGTTTTGACCTCCTGAAAACCTATCCGATTTGCCGCTGGTCGGGAGACCTCGGACCCAAGGTTCGCGAAGGCGATCGCCAGGCCCCGGAGGGCTTCTATTCCATTACACCTGCGCAGATGAATCCGCAGTCGGCCTATTATCTTTCATTCAACACCGGTTACCCCAACGCCTACGACAAGGCGCTGGGACATACCGGCTCGGAGCTGATGGTGCATGGCGACTGCTCGTCGCGCGGCTGCTACGCCATGACCGATGAACAAATTGCGGAAATCTATTCGTTGGGCCGGGAATCCTTCTTTGGCGGCCAGCGCGCATTTCAGTTCCAGGCCTATCCGTTCCGGATGACGCCGCTGAACATGGCAAAACACCGCAACAATCCGAACATGCCGTTCTGGAAGATGATCAAGGAAGGCTATGATCATTTCGATGTGACTCGGCAGGAGCCGAAGGTCGATTTTTGCGAGAAAAAATATGTCTTCGACGCCGCCAAAGCCCCCGATGCCAAGAAGGATCCGGTATTCAACGCGGCGGCGAAATGCCCTGTTTATGTGATTCCGGATGAAGTCGCCGATGCCGTACGCGAAAAACAGCAGGCAGATCAAGTCGAGATCGCCAAATTAATCGAAAAGGGAACGCCGGTCGCGCGGATCAACAGCGGCATCGATGGCGGCATGAATAGAGTGTTCGCCGCCAGGATTCCTGACGGCAATACCGGCTTGTCGGATGGCGGCGGCGCTCAGGGGCTGTCGCTCGCGATGTCCCGCGCCCCCGGCACGATACCGGCGACGGTCAATCCGCCGCACGGGCCGGTAACATCCCCCGAAGAGCCGCTAGCGGCCTCGATCGGGCCGTCCCAGGCTCCGGCGACGCGGGTCGCGTCAGCGGCGCCGAATGAACCATCCGAAGGCCTCTTCAGCATTCTCGCCCGCAAGGTCGGCCTCACCAGCGGCGCTGCGGAGGCAACCGCAAGCGCGCCGCCGCCGGTCGTCCCGGCAAAACCGAAGGTCGTCGAAGCCAAGCGGCGCCCGCCTTTGAAGCCTGCGATCCCGGCCCCAGCGGCCCCGGCGGAAACCGCCGCCTCCGACACGGCTGCGGCTGCAGCCCCCACCAAAGACGGCTTGGTCGCCGGCGCGCAGCCGATCGTGCAGGCCAATTCGTTCGAGAGCCGCTTCTCGGCGGTGAAGTAAGCCCGGCGCGAGCACAAGCCCGGTATCCAGGGTATTTTCAGTTCGGTGGCTCCATCCTTCGCGACGCATCGCGGAGACTGTCAGCGGGCGCGCGTTCGCGGGACCCGTTGGCGATGTTCCCGGGATGAGGTCTTGGCCCAATTTGCGCGGCTGGTCCCTCGTAGTGAGGAGCCCGCCGTAGCCCCGTTGGGTGACGGCGCGTCGTCTCGAACCGTAAGGCCAGGGGACAGCGGCAAGAGAGAACTGTTTCTCGCCTTTGCGAGCGAGCGATACTCTTCATCGAGAGCACATGCTGAGCAGGAGAACAACATGTTGCGGTGGTTCGCAGGAGCGATGATTTTTGCCGTCGTCACTTCATCCGAGACGTTTTCTCAGCAGTCGCTCCAGCAACTGGAAAGCATGGACCAGTTTGGGCAAGCGCTGGCGGCTGTCGATCAGATCAAGCGCCAGAAGAAGTTCGAATGCGTTCTAGCCATCGGAAACCGCGCGCTCTGCGACTGTCTCGCGCGGAAGCTTCCCGTCGACACCCACTTTCGCAGCTACGCTTTGATCGTCAATCAAGAACAGCGGGGGCCGGAGTACGGAAGATTGTCGGCTGCGGATAGGAACATTGTGGACCAATGCGTAACCGGCCCTGGATAACCTCTACGCGGCCTCACGCATGCTTGCCGTGGCAGTGCTTGTATTTTTTACCGGAGCCGCAGGGGCAATCCTCATTGCGGCCGACCTTGCCCCAGCTCGCCGGGCTTTTGGGGTCCCGGGCAGGGGTCGCCGACGGCACCAGCGAGGCGCTGGCGAAGGCGAGCTCATCCTCGCCGGTGTTCGGATCGAATTTGTGGGCTTCCATGACCGGCAGCACGGGCGCCTGTTCTTCCGGCGGCACGATCTCGACGCGCATCAATTGCGCCGTCACGGCCTCGCGCAAATGCGCGATCATCGCCTCGAACAGGCTGAAGGCCTCCGACTTGTATTCCTGCAGCGGATCGCGCTGGCCGTAGCCGCGCAGGCCGATCACCTGGCGCAGATGATCGAGCATGATCAGATGCTCGCGCCAGAGGTGATCCAGCGTCTGCAACAGGATGGTCTTCTCGACGTAACGCATTACGTCCGGGCCCCATTGCGCGACCTTGGCTGCCATGTACTCATCGACGCGTTGCTCGATACGCGACAGCAATTCCTCGTCGCCGATGCCCTCTTCCTTGGCCCATTGATCAACCGGCAGATCGATGTCGAGCACCCGCTTCAGTTCATCCTTGAGGCCGGCGACATCCCACTGCTCGGCATAGGCGTGTTCAGGGACGTGCTTGGTGACGACATCCTCGACGAAGGCGTGGCGCATGTCGGCGACGGTCTCGGCGACGCTTTGATCCTTCATCAGATCGACGCGCTGGTCGAAGATCACCTTGCGCTGGTCGTTCTGGACGTTGTCGAATTTCAGGAGGTTCTTGCGGATGTCGAAGTTGCGGGCCTCGACCTTCTGCTGCGCCTTCTCCAGCGCCTTGTTGATCCAGGGATGGATGATGGCTTCGCCTTCCTTGAGCCCGAGCCGGGTCAGCATGCTGTCGAGCCGGTCGGATCCGAAAATCCGCATCAGGTCGTCTTCCAGCGACAGGAAGAATTTCGAGCGCCCGGGATCGCCCTGGCGCCCCGACCTGCCGCGCAGCTGATTGTCGATGCGGCGCGATTCATGGCGTTCGGAGCCGATGATGTAGAGCCCGCCGGGTTTTGTTGCCGTCTTCGCCGGCTTGCTGCCTTTGGCGGGTTCGACCTCGACGACTTCTTCCGCCTTCAGCACGATGTCGCGGAAACGTTCAACGTCGGCCTTGATCCGCTCGATCTTGGCAGCCCTCTCGGCCTCGTCGGCAATGCCCGCGGCCTCATGCAGGATACGCATTTCGAGCGAGCCTCCGAGCTTGATGTCGGTGCCGCGGCCGGCCATGTTGGTCGCAATCGTGACCGCGCCCGGCACGCCGGCTTCCGCCACGATGTAGGCTTCCTGCTCGTGGAAGCGCGCGTTCAGAACCGCGAACAGTTTGGCCGGCTTGCCGGCGCGGGCCGCGGCGTACAACTTCTCCATCGCTTTTTCGTTGCCGAAATCGATCTGCTTGTAGCCGTGGGCTTTGAGGTATTCGGCAAGCACTTCGGATTTCTCGATCGAGGCAGTGCCGACCAGGACCGGCTGCAGCCTGGCGTTGGCGCGCTCCACCTCGGCCAGGATCGCGGCGTATTTCTCGGTCTGGGTGCGATAGACCTCGTCGTCCTCGTCGAGCCGGGCCACCGTCACATTGGTCGGGATTTCCACGACCTCGAGCTTGTAGATGTCGAACAATTCGTCGGCTTCGGTCGCGGCGGTGCCGGTCATGCCGGCGAGCTTGTCGTACATCCGGAAGTAATTCTGGAACGTGATCGAGGCGAGCGTCTGGTTTTCCGGCTGCACCTGAACATGTTCCTTGGCTTCCAGCGCCTGATGCAGGCCTTCCGAATAGCGCCGGCCCGGCATCATGCGGCCGGTGAATTCATCGATGATGATAACCTCGTCGTCGCGGACGATGTAGTCCTTGTCACGCGTGAACAGCGAATGTGCGCGTAGCGCCTGATTGATGTGGTGAACGACCGAGACGTTCTCGACGTCGTAGAGCGACTCGCCCTTCAATTGACCGGCGTCACGCAACAACGTCTCGATCTTTTCCATTCCGGCTTCGGTCAGCGTCACGGTGCGCTGCTTCTCGTCGACCTCGTAATCGGTCTTGTCGAGCTTGGGAAAAAAGGTGTCGATGGTGTTGTAGAACTCCGAGCGGTCGTCGAGCGGGCCGGAGATGATCAGGGGCGTCCGCGCCTCGTCGATCAGGATCGAGTCGACTTCGTCGACGATGGCATAGAAGTGGCCGCGCTGGACCATGTCCTCGAGCCGGTACTTCATATTGTCGCGCAGGTAATCGAAGCCATATTCGTTGTTGGTGCCGTAGGTGATGTCGCGCGCATAGGCCTGCTTGCGCTCGGCGTCGTCGAGGCCATGGACGATGACGCCGACGCTGAGGCCCAGAAAGTTGTAGATCTGCCCCATCCATTCGGAGTCGCGGCGGGCCAGGTAATCGTTGACGGTGACGACGTGAACGCCCTTGCCGGCCAGCGCGTTGAGGTAAACCGAAAGCGTCGCGACCAGCGTCTTGCCTTCGCCGGTCTTCATCTCGGCGATGTCACCTTCGTGCAGCACCATGCCGCCGATCAGCTGGACGTCGAAATGGCGCTGGCCGAGCGTGCGCTTGGCCGCCTCGCGAACGGTGGCGAAGGCAGGAACCAGAATGTCGTCCAGCGTCTTGCCGGAGGCGAGCTGGTTTTTGAAATCGGCGGTGCGCGCCTTGAGAGCCTCATCGGTGAGCGCCGCGATTTCCGGTTCCAGCGCGTTAATGGCGTCGACGCGGGACTGATATCCCTTGATCCGCCGGTCATTGGCGGAACCGAAAAACTTGCGGGCGAGCGCGCCGATCATGCCAAATTCCTGTTTTTTCGGTTCTGCGTTGCAGCCGTGACGAGGTACCCAAATTGCCTATCAACTCATCGTGACGCGTCGCGGAGCTGGCCCGGTTCCGGGAAGCTCCGCCAAATGAGTGGGAATTCAGCAACCCAGGGTTCAACGGCCAAAAACACAGCAAAATGCGCGCTATCGCCATAGCCCTGGTTCGGCAGAGATATGGCTGGGCCAGAGCCTTGTCAACGGCGCCAAGCTGTCAAGGAATTCATGATTTCGACAGACTTTTCGCGTTGCCAACGGCACATGATTGGGCGAGTGTCCCGCCGCCCCAAACACCCCCCATCTTGGATAAGGATTTTCCATGACCACCTCGTTCCCGGTAACGAAAACCGGCCCACGCCTTGGCCTCGCCGCCGCCACGGGCTGTCTTGCCGTTGCGCTTTCCATGGCCCTTTTCGCCGGCCTCCCGGTCCGGGCCGAAGACGCCAACCCGGTGCTCGCGAAGGTTAACGGTGCCGAAATCCGCCAAAGCGATGTTGCGCTCGCCGAGGAGGAACTCGGGCCGAGCCTGGCGCAGATGGACCCGGCTGCCAAGAAGGACAACGTATTGTCGTTCCTGATCGACATGAAAATCGTCGCCAAGGCCGCCGAGGACAAGAAAATCGAAAATAACGAGGACTTCAAAAAGCGGCTGGCGTTTACGCGCAGCCGGCTCTTGATGGACAGCCTGCTGGCGAGCGAAGGCAAGGCCGCTACCACCGACGAGGCCATGAAGAAGGTCTATGAGGACGCTTCCAAGCAAATAACGGGCGAACAGGAAGTCCATGCCCGGCATATCCTGGTCGAGACCGAGGACGAGGCCAAGGCGATCGAGGAAGAGCTCAAGAAGGGTGCGGACTTCGCCGAACTCGCCAAGAAGAAATCCAAGGATCCCGGCGCCTCCGATGGCGGCGATCTCGGGTTCTTCACCAAGGACCAGATGGTGCCGGAGTTCTCCGCCGTTGCTTTCGCGCTCGAGCCGGGCAAGATATCGGACCCGGTGAAGTCGCAGTTCGGCTGGCACATCATCAAGGTCGAGGAAAAGCGCAATCGCAAGGCGCCCGATTTCGAGCAGGTCAAGAGCCAGATCGAGACCTATGTGACGCGCAAGGCGCAGGCCGATTACGTGGCCAAGCTGCGCGAAACCGCGAAGGTCGAGCGCATGGATCAGGCCGCCGACACGGCGGCGAAGACCGACGCCAAGCCGGACCCGGCCCCTGCCGATGCCAAAATGGCGCCGCCGAAGAAGTAAAATTCGCTGTCACTTCTTCGAAGCCAATAGTATTTACCGTCATCATGGCCGGGCCTGTCCCGGCCATCTTCGTCTTTGGTCTCGCACAGTGAGGATGGCCGGGGCAGGCCCGGTCATGACGGATCATTTCTGACGTTTTCGGATTTTACCCATGTCCTCAGCCGTCTCCCCGCTTGCCCCGACCGACGTTCCCGCCATGCCCGCGATCCCCGGCGTCAAGCTCGCGACGGCGGCCGCGGGCATCCGCTACCAGGGCCGCACCGACGTGCTCTTGGCCATGATGGACAAGGGAACGGCCGTCGCCGGCGTCTTCACCCAATCCAAATGCTCGTCAGCGCCGGTGGAATGGTGCCGCGCCAAACTGAAGAGCGGTGTGGCCCGCGCGCTGGTGGTGAATTCCGGGAACGCCAACGCCTTTACCGGCAAGACCGGGCGGCAAGCCACTACGTTGACGGCCTCGATCGCCGCCAGGGCGGTCGCGTGCAGCCCCCATGAGGTGTTTCTCGCCTCCACCGGCGTGATCGGCGAACCGCTCGACGCCACCAAATTTGACGGCGTGCTCGGCACGCTGGCGGAGCAAGCCGCGCCGGATCAATGGATGGATGCCGCAAAGGCCATCATGACTACCGACACTTTCGCGAAGGTCGCGACCGCGACGGTGAAGCTCGGCAAGGCCAAGGTCTCCATCAACGGTATGGCCAAGGGCGCCGGCATGATCGCGCCTGACATGGCGACCATGCTGGCCTTCGTATTCACCGACGCGCCGATAGCCGCGGGCGCGCTGCAATCGCTGCTCAGAAGCGGCGTCGAAGATACCTTCAATGCCGTCACCATCGACGGCGACACCTCGACGTCCGATACCTTGCTTGCCTTTGCCACAGGCGCTGCCGCCGCCAGCGGCGCGCCGAGAATCAGCCGTGCCTCCGACCCCCGCCTGAAGGCCTTTGCAAAAGCCTTCCGCGCCGTGCTCGGCGATCTCGCCGAGCAGGTGGCCCGCGACGGCGAGGGCGCCCGCAAACTGGTCGAGATCATTGTCGATGGCGCGACGTCGAAAGCCTCGGCGCGCCGGATCGCGATGTCGGTGGCGAATTCGCCGCTGGTGAAGACCGCAATCGCCGGCGAGGATGCCAATTGGGGCCGGGTGGTGATGGCGGTCGGCAAGGCCGGCGAGCCCGCCGACCGCGACAGGCTTTCGATCTCGTTCAACGGTATCCGCGTCGCCAGAAGCGGCGCGCGCGATCCATCCTATGACGAGGCCGAAGTCTCGGCGGCGATGAAGCATCCGAAAATCCAGATCAAAATCGGGCTCGGCCTCGGCAAGGGCCGCGACCGCGTGCTGACCTGCGATCTCACCAAGGAATACGTCGCGATCAACGGCGATTACCGGTCGTAAGCCCGGCGCCACCGTCCGGCCCATTGGCACTTATGGAGCCATCGGCTGCCGGACTACTGGCTGATGCGGGCGTCGGCGACCGCCTTCTGAAACAGCGCGTTCATCGCCTGCGAAATGCCCTGCGTCGGGCTGACTTCGAAATACAATCCCGGTGAGGCGCAACTGGCCATGTCGAGCGCAATCTCGCTGTTCAAAGAGGGGCCGTACGGACCAACGTTGAACGGCGCGACCCATGTGTTGTACCAGGCGTTGGTCGGCAGCGCCAAATAGGTGGTGTAGAGCACGGCAATCTTGATGCCGCGGTTCTTCAGGGTGGTGCATAGTGCGGGATTGATCGGTGACTGGCAGCGTCCAGCGGTCGTAGGTTTGAGGCAGCTGGTGTTATATTCGTCGGCGACGCCATCGGAAACAAAGAACAGGTATTTTTCCGGCGCAGCGGTTGTCCCGGTTCCGGGCGTGCTGATCAGGGTGTTGATCGCGGGAAAAATGCCGGTGAAGCCGGTGTCCTGATCCTGGTTATCGTTCTGACCGTTGACGGTCATCAAGGCGATGTTTCCGGCCGCGGTCTTGGCGCTGCTCAGACTCGACGAGAGTGGGAACACGGCTTGCAACCCCTGGGTATCGGAGGAGGTGCCGAAATCGTAGATCGCCATCCGGAACTGGTTCGAAAAGGTCTCGGTCGCGGCCGCGGTATCCATCAGTTGCTGGGTCGCAGAACTCAGCACGTCGATCCGCGTCGTCACACCGAGGGATTTTGCGAGGTTATAGTAGTTGTTGGGGTTATTGAGGTCATGACAGGCGAAGGCGCACTGGTCGGATGTGTTGTTGACCATGGTGCTGACATCGGCCGGGGTCGCGCCGACGCCCATCGAGGGCGAGTTGTCCAGCAGCAGGTAAAAGTCGATGTACAGCGGGATGTTGGCGGTTGAGGTCGAACTGCCGGTAACGGTCATGCTGCTGCGGCCGACCACGCCGAGAAATGCCGTCGACACGTTGGCGGAGAATTGAACGGTCGCGGTGACGGTGCCGTTGGACTTCACCACCATTGGCGTCACGCTGTTGAGCGTGTAGCCGGTCGCGCCAGCCATATAGCCATTGAAGATGTTGATTGCGTCCGCTCCGCCAGCGGGGATCGCTCCGTCCACCGTCATCGAACCTGCCTGGATAAAGGCGGGCGATGCTCTTGCGATCGATCCGACGCTGGCGGCGTCGGCCGCCGCCTGCAACTTGATGCTGAGTTGCGTCGCTCTGGAGTAATCGATCGCGCAGCCGATGGCGGATACCAGCGGGATACAGGCGATCGCGAACAGCACGGCAATATTGCCACGCTGGTCGCGGCGGAAATCTTTGATCAGGCGGAACATGATGCGCATGGCCCGCATGATGTGTTTCTTAACGGTTGCAATCCGGTAAACGCGCCGCGCCCGTCTCTCGGTTAGAGCTTACATCGCCCTTACACCGATCATCGAAATACGCGCCAAATTTGATCAATGACGCCGCTTCCGAACGGTGCGAGGTCTTGCCGAGGCCGGCCTTTCAATGCTTCGGCGTGCCTGCCGCTCTATCAAAGTCACTCTCGCGTGCAGAGCTGCGGCCTCATCAACGAATATGGCGGTCGACGTCGATCATACCGCGTGAGGCCGGCGCAGCCGCTGAGACCGGCTGCGCCGGCCGGTCATTTGCTGATACGCGCGTCGGCAAGCACCTTCTGAAACAGCGCACCCATCGCCTCCGAAATGCCCTGCGTCGGGCTGACTTCAAAATAATAACCGGTGGTGGCGCAGGCCTGCATGTTCTGCGCGATCTGACTGTTCGGGGAGGG
>NZ_JBEKXH010000117.1:0-15695 GCF_049512235.1 Bradyrhizobium sp. | reverse complement strand
CGGGGCCGGCACAGCCGCGTAGGCTTTCGCGGTCAGGTTGCCCACGGATTTGCCGGTGTCCCAATTTGTCGCGGAAACGTTTCGTTCGAGACGTATTTGTCCGCGTTACGCGCGCATTGCAGTCGGGTAGCCGCGATCGAAGCGTTAACGTCCCGGCCGACCTTTCCAGAGTCCGGACGAGGAATCCCAAACTTCTCCAGGGCATTCGCAAGCGCCGCCTGCATGGCTTCACTGAGTACATCTGGATCGATCGTGCAGGCCTCCCTGGTGTTGAGATATTCAAAATTGGCCTGCACAAATCGAGGATTGTGATAAAACGGACTGTTGGGATTGTAGTATTCGCCATTGCGATCGCGATACACTTCGATCGTTCCTGTTACCCTGACGCCGTTTGCGTCAGTGACGTCAAAGGACTCACTGGCCATAATGGTCTCCTGTCTTCGATGATATCGAGCGCTGGAAAGTCGGTGATGCGAGCGACGGAAATTACTCTGGCGTTTTGCACGCCGGCGGTAGCAGGACGTATAGTCCCTTCGATCCTTCGGGGCTGCCGTGCACTACGGCGGCAACGTCTGCATCCTTCGTCAGCTCTTGTACCTGCCGGCAGAACTCCTGATAGCTGGAGCCATCCGACTTCCTGGCGGCCAAGCCAAGCCAGACGTCTCCATGCCAATAAGCCGTATCACAGTATACGCCAGCGATCGCACTACCCGGGCCACTGTCGCCGAGGGGCGATGGCTCACTCCGATTGCAGGAAAGGCGACGATGTATTTTCGGGTCGATTGGATCCGGATCCTCGGCATCGACGCTCAGCATGATCAGCGCGGAAAGCCCAAAGCGCTCACCGTCGAAATACAATACGCCGGCGGGCACTCGCGGCGACTTCAGAGATGTCACCGGCTGCAGGACCATCGGGTCGGGCACCGCCAGATCGAGCGATTCAAGAAGAGAAGAACGTCCCATGAAGGTGATCAGCTTCTTTTCACGACTGCGGCGCAGCCATCGATCGAACTCATCAAATGCAAGATCGGAAAAATCGTTCGGCCCGATCGAGTGGATTTGATATAGCGGCGAGTACTTCTGGTAAATAAGCCGGAACGCCCAGGTCTCAGCTGCCCACTGGTCCAACGACGAGCCTCCCCGGCTCGCTCCGGTCCAAATCTCAGTCCATTTGGCTTGATCTTCGCGGGCCGCGAGGAAATCGAGCTCCGTGACAGGCTGCCGCAAAATATAGCCGACCACGCCGCGGAGGCAATCGAGGCGCATGGCCAGGCTGGGGTGACTTATCGTCAGAGAAAAATCCCCGAAAAGCTCCTCAGGCAGCACCTTCCGTGCACATGGGCTGACACTCGGAGGCTGACCGGCACCTTTGTTCAACAGCGTGGCCAGAATTTCCTGATACAGGTATTGCTCACGGATCGATACGCCCTCGGGCATGGCCAGATGAAATCCAATCTCGCTTTGTTCTTGCGCCGGTGACCATCGCTCGGCCGCCATCCAAGTTACGGGATTTGAGGGCCGCGCCGGGTCGGACAACGGCAGTGCGGTAGCGCTTTTGATCACGGGGGCCAACGAGATGGCCGCCAGGGCAAACGTCATGACGATCTGCGATGCCTGTATTCGGGCTCGGCGTGTACGGCGCCATTGCATGGCGTATTCTCTGGGTTCGATCTTTCAGATCGTGCCGCGCCATCGCGCCCTCGAACTGACGAAACAGTTCGGCCGACACTATTTCCCCGTTTCGCGGGACGCAACTGCGCTGCTGACGCGCTCGGTGCGCGATCGATGAAAGGCGCCGCGCGATCGCAGAGTATCCGGATTGCCCAAATGAGCATGCGCGTCTAGTGCTTGTGCCAATCGGGTGGGTCTTCTGACAGCCCAGCCGATGAAATAAACAATCACCAGGCCGGGCGGGAAAAACAGGAATACAAGTCAAGGCAAAACAAAAAGCCCGCTGCCAGTTTCCCGGCGCGAGCTTTTATTCTTGCGACCATGACAATATGCCAGTGATTTGCCCGACATGTCAATTCCTTTGACCAGCACCAGAATATTTTTGGCAGGCAGCGAGTAGCGCGCGTGAGGCCTCCGGTCCGTGCTTCGTCGCCGAGAGCGCCAGTACAGGGATCGATCAGGATCGCGGTGGCCCGCTTTGAACGAGGGAGGCCTCAACAATGATCGACGATGGGCAATGGTTCGTCGGAATCGACTGGGCAGCAAACGTAGCCCGGATGAGCGAAGCGACATCCGGGACTTTCTCCGGTCCCGCCGGTCCCGCATGTCGCTTAAGCTTTCTGCGGGCTACCGGCGCCGGGTCGCCCGGTCAAGCCGGCGACTAAGGCGGTGGGTGGCGCGGCGTCGCGTATCATAAAAACTGTTGGCCCGACGGGCTGGATCTGGTGCTTCGGCGCTATCAGTCCAGAACAAAAAATATTCCTGTTGCCTTTTTGTGCGAATCAGTTCATAACCATCCCGTCTCGTTCCAAATGAGGGGCGTATCGCGATCGTCACGGACGCGGGATGAGATGCGGTGGACGCGGCAGCGTTAGGCGTGCAGGGGTCGCAGGGCGGATTGATCTCCGTGAGCGAATTCCTTGTAGGCTAGACGACGGCGCTTGGCTCGCGGACGGGGAAGACGTGTGGTCCTGACACCTGAGGCTGGTGTCAAGTCTTTGGAGGCTCGTTCGGCTCAACCGGGTCGGACAAAGCCTTTAATCCGAAGGCGACGGTGGCAACAGAGCTTAGCTCGCCGGGGAGAGCACGCTATAAACCGTAAACCATTGCGTGCGGGAATGCCGGGTGTTTCCGGTGCCTCGCTGTGAATACTCGTGTGCATCTTCTACCTTTCGCACACGAGGCTGCGGGTGCCACTGGGCATCCGGCATTCCCCACGCCCTCTGTTTGGGCGGGAGTTCTGGCAACAGCCCGGGCGCATCGCGCCGCGGGACGCGAACTCATGTTCGGAACGTCCGTCGTCCGTCGTTGCGAGGAGCCCTTGCGACGAAGCGATCCAGTTTTCTCTCCGCGGCGCCAAAGCTGGATTGCTTCGCTAACGCTCGCAATGACGATTTCAGATCATTCTTTGCTCGGCTGTTTGAAAAGTGCATCGGAAATTATGTAGGGTGGGCCAAAAGCCATCAGGCCGCGCGAGCGCGCTAACCGATGGCGTGCCCACCAACTTGAGAATCATCTCAAGCGAGTGGTGGTGGGCACGGTGCGAAAAGCGCCTTTTGCCCACCCTGCGAATCAACAGAGTAACCTGGATGCCCTGTTTCCAGCCCTGTATTAACAGGGCTTAACAGGGAAAAGGTGTGGTCTTTCGGAGACACAACTTTCCCAACCGGCTGGATAGCCCTGCTTTCCGGCGGTTGTCGCAGTACTCGCCACCACTTTGCCCCTGTTGCATGGCGCGGGCGCAGTTTTGCGCGCTAATGCCGGATAAATGCGCTCGCGCGCACCGGTTTTGATGTGTACCTTTCGAACCATGAACCAGCAGACCAAAATCGCCATCCGGCATTCCACCTGTCCGCACGATTGTCCGTCGGCTTGCGCGCTCGATGTCGAAGTGATCGACGGTTCCACCATCGGGCGGGTGCGCGGTTCCAAATTACAGAGCTATACCGCGGGCGTGGTCTGCGCAAAGGTCGCCCGCTATGCCGAGCGCATCCATCATCCGGAGCGGCTGACCTATCCGCAGTGCCGGATCGGCCCGAAAGGCTCGGGCAGGTTTGGACGCATCTCCTGGGACGACGCGCTGGATGAGATCGCCGGTCGATTCGATCAGGCCGAGCGCGAATTCGGCGCTCAATCAGTGTGGCCCTATTACTATGCCGGTACCATGGGGCTGGTGATGCGCGACGGCATCAACCGTCTGGCGCACGTCAAGAAATATTCCCGCTTCTACTCGACCATCTGTTCGACCATCGCCCGGGTCGGGTTTGCCGCCGGTACCGGCAAGATCGCCGGAGTCGATCCGCGCGAGATGGGCGTCTCCGATCTGGTGGTGATCTGGGGCACCAATCCGGTCAATACCCAGGTCAATGTGATGACCCATGCGATGCGCGCGCGCAAAGAACGCGGCGCGAAAATCGCGGCGATCGATATCTACCACAATGACACCGTCAAGCAGGCCGACATCAAGATCATCCTGCGCCCCGGCACCGACGGCGCTTTTGCATGTGGCGTCATGCATGTGCTGTTCCGCGAGGGTTTTGCCGATCGCGATTATCTCGCGCGCTACACCGATTGTCCCGCCGAGCTCGAAGCGCATCTCAAGACCCGTACACCGGAATGGGCGTCGTCGATTTCGGGCGTGCCGGTCGCGGAGATCGAGGCTTTCGCCCGCGCGGTCGGCCAGACAAAACGCTCGTTCTTCCGGCTCGGCTATGGTTTTACCAGAAGCCGCAACGGCGCGGCGCAGATGCATGCGGCGCTCTGCATTCCCGCGGTCACCGGCGCCTGGCAATATCAGGGCGGCGGCGCGTTCTTCAACAATGCCGCGATCTGGAAGTTCAATGAATCCGTGATCGAGGGCCGTGATGCGATCGACCATGCCACGCGGCTGCTCGACCAGTCGAAGATCGGGCGCATCCTGACCGGCGACGCGGCGGCGCTGCAGGGCGGGCCGCCGGTCAAGGCGATGCTGATCCAGAACACCAACCCGATGGCGGTGGCGCCGGAGCAGGCGCTGGTGCGGCAGGGCTTTGCCCGCGACGACCTGTTCACGGTGGTGCACGAGCAGTTCATGACCGAGACCGCTGTCATGGCCGACCTCGTGCTGCCGGCGACGATGTTCCTGGAGCATGACGACCTCTATTATGGCGGCGGCCACCAGCACATTTCGGTCGGCGCCAAGCTGATCGAACCACCCGGCGAATGCCGCAGCAACCACGAGGTGCTGCGGGGGCTGGCCCGCCGGCTCAATGCCACCCATCCCGGGTTCGAGATGTCGCCGCGCGAGCTGATCGACGTCACGCTCAAGAGCAGCGGTCATGGCGGCATCGAGGCGCTGGAATCCGATCTGTGGCGCGACCTGCAGCCGGATTTCCGCACCTCGCATTATCTCGATGGATTCGCCCATGCCGACGGCAAATTCCACTTCAGGGCGGATTGGGCGCATGTGCCGCTCGGCAACGCCGGCATGATGGGCGCGTGGGACCAGATGCCGTCGCTGCCCGATCACTGGGCCGCGATCGAGGAGGCGGATGAAGTCCATCCCTTCCGGCTCGCCACCAGTCCGTCGCGCAGCTTCCTCAACAGCAGTTTCAATGAAACGCCGTCGTCGCAGGCGCGCGAAGGCGTACCCACTGTCATGATCCACCCCGAGGATGCGGCCGCGTTCGACATTGCCGATGGCGATGCCGTCACCCTCGGCAATGTGAGGGGTGAGACGACGCTGACGGCAAAACTTTTCGACGGCGTGCGCCGCGGCGTACTGGTCGCGGAATCGGTCCACCCGAACAAGGCTCATATCGGCGGCCGCGGCATCAACACGCTGACCGGCGCCGAGGCCGTCGCGCCGGTCGGGGGCGCCGCCTTCCATGACAACAAGGTCTGGGTCAGGAAGGCATGACAGACAATACCAGCGTGGTGCTTGAAAAGCGCGGGCAGGCTTTCTGGATCACCATCAACCGGCCCGAGAAGCGAAACGCGCTCAACGGCGATGTCATCGCCGGCATCGCCAGAGGTTATCGCGACGCGCATGATGATCCGGAGGTGCGGGTGATCGTGCTGACCGGGGCGGGCGACAAGGCCTTTTGCGCCGGCGCCGATCTGCAGAACAGCGGCGCGGCCTTTGCTTTTGATTTTTCCAGGCCGAATGTCGATTATGCCGATCTGCTGCGGCTGGCGCAGAACTCCACCAAGCCGGCGATCGCCCGGGTCGGCGGCGTCTGCATGGCCGGCGGCATCGGGCTATTGTGCATGACCGACATGGCGGTCGCTGCCGACCACGTGATGTTCGGACTGCCCGAGGTCAAGGTCGGCGTGTTCCCGATGCAGGTGATGAGCCTGTTGCAAGGGATAGCGCCCCGGCGCCTGGTCAACGAGTGGGCGCTGACCGGCGAACCGTTCGATGCACTGAAAGCACAGGCCGCGGGCCTGCTGAACTATGTGGTGCCGGCAACGGAACTCGACGCCAAGATCGACTGGCTGATCGGCCGCATCGTCGACAAGTCGCCGACCGCGATCCGGCGCGGCAAATATGCCATGCGCGCCATCGCCGCGATGTCGTTCGACGAAAGCATCGCCTACACCGAAAGCCAGATCGCCCTGCTGGCCATGACCGAGGACGCCAAGGAAGGCCTCAAGGCCTTCGCCGAAAAGCGCAAGCCGTCCTGGCCGGGGAAGTAAGACGGTAAGTTGTGAGTTATGCCAAGGCATAGGTCAACTAAATTGGATGCAAGGTCTTAACCCGCATTCGCCTTCAACCCCGCGGCCTCGATGCCGGCGATGGCGCAGCTTTCGTCATTGTCGGAGGTGTCGCCGCTGACGCCGACGGCGCCGAGCAGGACGCCGTCCCCGAGGATCAGCACGCCGCCGGGCACCGGCACCAGCCGGCCTTGCGCCAGCGTGTTGACCGCACTGATAAAATAGGCCTGCTCCTGCGCCCTCTGAAACAGCGCCCGCGATCCCATGCCCATTGCCAGCGCGCCGTAGGCCTTGCCATGGGCAATCTCGCTGCGCAGCAGGCTGGTGCCGTCTTGCGCCATGCAGGCTTTGACGCAGCCGCGCGCGTCCAAAACCGTGACCACGAGCGGCTTCAGTTTCTTCTCGACGCCCTTGGCCAGGGCGGCATCGAGAATCTTGCGGGCAACATCGAGGGTCAGTTCAGCCATGGCTCGGTTCCTTTGTGGCAGTGGAGGAAGTTTGATCGGATGGCGCGCGCAGGCTCATCGCCAGCACGCGTGCGACGTGGAGTGCTGCACGGTCCGTGCCATCGGCAATCTGGTGCCGGCACGAGGTGCCGTCGGCGACGATCAGCGTCGAGGACTCGGCGCGCCGCACCGCGGGCAGCAGCGACAGTTCGGCCATCTCGATCGAGGCCTGATAGGTCTCGGCGCCATAGCCGAAGGCGCCAGCCATGCCGCAACAGCTGGACTCGATGGTCTCGATCAGCAAATCGGGAACGAGCCGCAGCACCTGTTCGACCGGTTTGAATGCGTCGAAGGATTTTTGGTGGCAGTGGCCGTGCACGAGCACTTTGCGGGCCACGGAACCAAGCAGCAGTTGCAGGCGGCCGGCCTTGGCCTCGCGCGCGAGAAACTCCTCGAACAGCAGCGCCTGCGCGCTGACGCTCTTGGCGCTGGCGTCGGATCGCAGCGCGAGCAGCTCATCGCGCAATGTCAACAGACAGCTCGGCTCCAGGCCGATGATGGGCACGCCGCGCGCGGCGAACGGCGCGTAGGTCGCAACCAGCCGGTCGAGCTCGGTGCGGGCGTGACCGACAAGGCCCGCGGAAAGAAAAGTCCGCCCGCAACAGAGCGGCCGGCTGCCACCTGCGGGTTTCGGCAGGTGAACCCGGTAGCCGGCGGCGACCAGCACATGCAGCGCGGCGGTGAGGTTTTCGGGCTCGAAGGCGCGATTGAAGGTGTCGGCGAACAGCACGATTTCGCGGCCATCGGCCGGGCCCGTCGAATAGCTCTCGGAGCTGAACACATCGCGCCGCCAGGCCGGCAACGCGCGCTGCGCGCTGATGCCCGCGAATTGTTCGAACAGCCGTCGCAGCAGCGGACTGTTGTTGCGCCAGTTGGCGATCGGCGCAAAACGCGCGGCGAGATGAGCATAGCGCGGCAGGAAACCCACCAGCCTGTCGCGCAACGAGAGGCCATGCTTTGCCGCGCGCGCAGCCAAAACCTCGATCTTCATCTTCGCCATGTCGACGCCGGTGGGACATTCGTGGCGGCAGGCCTTGCAGGACACGCACAGTTTCAGTGTCTCCGTCATTTCATCCGACGTCAGCGCGTCCGGCCCGAGTTGGCCGGAGATCGCCAGCCGCAGCGTGTTGGCGCGGCCGCGCGTGACATCCTTCTCGTCACGGGTGAGGCGATAGGACGGACACATCACGCCGCCTTCGAGTTTGCGGCAGGCGCCATTGTTGTTGCACATCTCGATCGCGCCCTGGAAGCCGCCGCCGGCGCCGGGATAAGCGGACCAGTCGAGCACGGTCTTCAATTCGCCGACGCGGTAATCCGGCGGAAAGCGAAAGTGCGCCCGATCGTCCATCCTGGGGGCGTCGACGATCTTGCCGGGATTGAGCACATTATCCGGATCGAAGCGGTGTTTGATCTCCCTGAAATCGGCTGCGATGCGCTCCCCGAACATGACGGCGTGAAATTCCGAGCGCACGATGCCGTCGCCGTGCTCGCCGGAATGCGATCCCTTGTATTCCCGGACCATCGCAAAAGTTTCCTCGGCGATCGTGCGCATCGCCTTGACGTCCTTTTCGAGCTTCAGGTTCAGGACCGGCCGCACATGCAGACAGCCCTCCGAGGCGTGGGCATACATGGTGCCGCTGGTGCCGTGCCGGGCAAAGATGGCATTGAGCCGCGCGGTGTAGTCGGCCAGATGCGGCAGCGGCACCGCGCAGTCCTCGACGAAGGAGACCGGCTTGCCTTCTCCCTTCATCGACATCATGACATTGAGGCCGGCGGCGCGAAACTCGGCCATGCCGGTCTGCAGGGCGGGCTCTGTTATCTCGACCACGCCGCCCCATTTGCGTTGCGGCTGGTCCCAGCCGAATCCGAGATCGGCCATCAACTCGGAAAGCTGCTTCAGCCGCCGGATGTTTTCAGCCTGATCTTCCTCGGCGAACTCGACGATCAAGACCGCGTCGGGATCGCCGCGAACGGCCACCCCGATGATGGGCGCAAACATCGCGATCTCGCGGCCGAGCAAAAGCATGGTGCGATCGACCAGTTCCACCGCGATCGGGCGCAGTTTAACCAGATGCTGGGCGGCGTCCATCGCCTGGTAGAAACTGCCGAAATGGCAGACGCCCAAAACCTTGTTGCGGATCACCGGCCATAGTTTCAGTTCGACCTGGGTGGTGAAGGCGAGCGTGCCTTCGGAACCGACCAGTAGATGCGCCATGTTGTTGGGCGCGTTGCGCGGCACCAGCGCATCGAGATTGTAGCCGCCGACGCGGCGCTGTACCCTGGGAAATTTTTCGGCGATTTCGGCCGCCTCGCGGGCGCCGAGCGCGAGCAGGTCGGAAAACAGCTGGCGGGCGCGCACCTCGGCATTCTCATGCGCGGAAGCGCCCGACAACTCGCCGAAATGCAGCAGCGTGCCGTCGGCGAGCGCGGCGTCCATCGACAACGTGTTGTCGCGCATGGTGCCGTAGCGCAGCGAGCGGCCGCCGCAGGAATTATTGCCGGCCATGCCGCCGATGGTGGCGCGAGAGGCGGTGGAAACATCGACCGGAAACCACAGGCCGTGAGCCCGCAGCTTGCGGTTGAGATCGTCGAGCACGATCCCCGGCTCGACCACGCAGGTGCGGTTTTCGACGTCGAGCGAGATGACGCGGTTCAGATGTTTGGAGAAATCGATGACGATACCGTCATTGACGGTCTGGCCGCATTGCGATGTGCCGCCGCCGCGCGGCGTGACGATGCACCCCGCCTCGCGGCAGATCGATAGCGTCCGCAGCGCGTCGTCGATGCTGCGCGGCACCACGACACCGGCCGGCATGATCTGGTAGAACGAGGCGTCGGTGGCATAGCGGCCGCGGCTGAAGGAATCGAACAGGACCTCGCCTTCGGTTTCGCGCGCCAGGCGGTCTTCAAGCGTCATTGAGCCCTGGTTGGACATCCCACTCCCGCTGGCCGTCCCCTCCGCATCCGTGCTCGTAATTGGAGCGGTTGGGAAATGCAATTCGTTTGGAGCCGTTTTTAATTTTGAACGCAAAATTCGAATTGACCGATGGAGCCGAGGGGAGTCAGGTCGGCTCGGCCACGGCCGGGCCGTCCGTCCGTCCGCAGACATTCGACGGCGGCGGTCCGCTTGTTGCGCGATGCTTGAACGGGGGAAGGACTGAATGCAATATACTGCGGCCAGCCAGATCGGGAGGTATCCATGAACAACCAGGGGCGCCATTTCCTGCAGATTCCCGGCCCGAGCCCGGTGCCGGATCGCGTGCTCCGCGCCATGGACATGCCGGTCATCGACCACCGCAGCGCGCAATTTGCCGAGCTCGCCAAGACGGTATTCGCCGGTTGCCAGAAAATCTTCAAGACATCAGGTCCGGTCATCATTTTTCCCTCGTCGGGGACCGGCGCCTGGGAAGCGGCGATCGTCAACACGCTGTCGCCGGGCGACAAGGTCCTGATGGTCGAGACCGGCCATTTCGCCACGCTGTGGCGACAGATGGCGGCGCGCTGGGGCATCGAGGTCGATTTTATGCCGGGCGATTGGCGGCACGGCGCCGACCCCGCCGGCATCGAGGCGAAGCTCGCGCAGGATGTGGCGCACGCCATCAAGGCGGTCATGGTGGTGCACAACGAGACCTCGACCGGCGTCACCAGCCGGATCGGCGGCATCCGTGCCGCGATCGACAAGGTCGGCCATCCCGCGCTGCTTTTGGTCGATACCATCTCATCGCTGGGCTCGGTCGATTACCGGCACGAGGAGTGGAGGGTCGACGTCACCGTCAGCTGTTCGCAAAAGGGATTCATGCTGCCGCCGGGGCTCGGCTTCAACGCCATCTCCGAGAAGGCCCGGGCCGCGGCCAAGACCAACAGGATGCCGCGATCCTATTGGGACTGGGAAGAGATGCAAAAGCCCAATGCGGCCGGCTTCTTCCCCTATACGCCGGCGACCAACCTGCTGTACGGCCTGCGCGAGGCGATCGCGATGCTGCTCGAGGAGGGGCTCGACAACGTGTTCGCGCGTCACCAGCGCCTTGCCGCGGCCACCCGCGCCGCGGTCACGCATTGGGGCCTCGAAGTGCTGTGTCTTGAGCCTTCGGAATATTCACCTGTCCTGACCGCCGTGCTGATGCCGCCGGGGCACGACGCCGACCAATTCCGCAAGACCGTGCTCGAGAATTACAACATGTCGCTCGGCTCCGGCCTGTCCAAACTGGCCGGCAAGGTGTTTCGCATCGGCCATCTCGGCGAGTGCAACGAACTGACGCTGATGGGCGCGCTGTCCGGCGTCGAGATGGGGCTTGTCGCCGCCGGCGTGCCGCACCGGGCCGGCGGCGTCGATGCGGCCATGGCCTCGCTGGGAGCACGAACGGAGTCGAATTCCCCGCCGCATCTCAAGGTGGTCAAGACCTAGTGCACCGCAAAGGAATCGGGAGGATGAGAAATGCGGCTTCGCTTCAAGGCCACCCATGTCGTGCTGGCGATGCTGTGCATCATGTACTTCATCACCTATATCGACCGGGTCAACATCTCGACTGCGGCCAGCGAAATTCAGAAAGAGCTGGGCTTAAGCAACACCCAGCTCGGCTTCGTCTTCTCGGCCTTTGCCTATCCCTATCTGTTGTTCCAGGTGATCGGCGGCTGGGTCGGCGATCGCTTCGGGCCGCGCAAAACCCTGTTCTGGTGCGGCATGATCTGGGCGGCCTCGACCATCATGACCGGCTTTGTCGACAGCCTGCTGACCCTGTTCATTGCCCGTGTCGCGCTGGGTTTTGGCGAGGGCGCAACCTTTCCGACCGCCACCCGCGCCATGCAGTACTGGACCCCCGCGGGGCAACGCGGCTTCGCGCAAGGGCTCACCCACGCCTTTGCGCGGCTCGGCAATGCGATCACGCCGCCCCTGATTGCCGCGCTGATGTTCTGGCTGACCTGGCGCGGCTCGTTCGTTGCGCTCGGACTTGTCAGCCTCGCCTGGGGCGTGGTCTGGGCGCTGTATTTCCGCAACGAGCCCAAGGATCATCCTGGAATCACCGAGGCCGAACTGGCGTCGCTGCCGCCGCGCCCGCTGCACGCGCGGCCCCTCGTGCCATGGACCGCCTTGTTGCGCCGGATGTGGCCGGTGACAGTGACCTATTTCTGCTATGGCTGGACCCTGTGGCTCTACCTGAACTGGCTGCCGCTTTTCTTCAAGAACAACTACAGCCTGGACATCAAGAACTCGGCGCTGTTCGCTTCCGGCGTTTTCTTTGCCGGTGTGGTCGGCGACAGTTTGGGCGGCATCCTGTCCGATCGCATTCTGAAGAAGACTGGCAATGTCCGCTTCGCGCGGCTGAGCGTGACCGTCACGGGCTTTGCCGGCGCGCTGGCCTCGCTGCTGCCGATCCTGTTCACGCACGACATCACGGTGGTCGCGCTGTGCCTGTCGAGCGGATTTTTCTTCTCCGAGATCACTATCGGCCCGATGTGGTCAGTGCCGATGGACATCGCGCCGAAATATTCCGGCACAGCCGCCGGACTGATGAATACCGGCTCGGCGCTGGCGGCGATCGTTTCGCCGCTGGTCGCAGGCTACGTGATCGACGTCACGGGCAACTGGTATCTGCCGTTTTTGATGTCGATGGGATTACTGCTGCTGGGCGGTTTTTCGGCCTTTCTGATGCATCCGGAGACGCCGTTCGAGGAGGGCGACGTGATGCCGCCGGCCGGGCGTCCGGTCCCCGCCGGCTAAAGGTGACAAAGGCGGGATTTCCTAAGGGATTGACGGCGCCGGCCGGGCAGGGGACAAGCCCGCCGTATCGTGCTATTCGAGCCCAGCAAAACCGAAAATTCCGGGAAGGACGCGCCACATGACCTTGCACACTGGCAGGCATTTTCTCCAGATTCCAGGACCGACCAACGTGCCCGACCGGGTGCTGCGGGCGATGGACATGCCGACGCTCGATCATCGCGGTCCTGAATTCGCCGAGCTTGGTCACGTCGTGCTGGCCGGGATGCAGCGCGTTTTCCGCACCAAACAGCCTGTCATCATCTACCCCGCGTCGGGCACCGGCGCCTGGGAAGCGGCGATCGTCAATACGTTGTCGCCGGGCGACAAGGTGCTGATGGCCGAGACCGGCCAGTTCGCGGTGCTGTGGCGCGGCATTGCGGAAAAATTCAAACTCGACGTCGACGTCATGCCCACCGACTGGCGCCGCGGCGCTGATGTGGAGGAGATCGAGGCTAAGCTTGCCGCCGACCGTGCGCATGCCATCAAGGCCGTGTGTGTGGTGCACAACGAAACCTCGACCAGCTGCGTCACCCATCCGCTCGAAGTTCGCAAAGCGCTCAATCGCACCAACCACCCCGCGCTCTTGATGGTCGACAGCATCTCCGGCCTCGCCGCGCTGGAATATGAGCACGATGCCTGGGGCATCGATATTTCCGTGGCCGGGTCGCAGAAGGGCATGATGCTGCCGCCGGGCCTGAGCTTTAACGCGGTTTCGGAAAAAGCGCTCGCCGCCTCCAAAGCCAACACCTCGCTGCGGTCCTACTGGGACTGGCACGACATGATCGCGATCAACAAGCTCGGCACCTTTCCTTACACGCCGGCGACGAACCTGCTGCTGGCGCTGAAGGAAGCCATTGCGATGCTGGAGGAGGAGGGGCTCGATCACGTGTTCGCGCGCCATATGCGCCATGGCGCGGCGACCCGCGCGGCAGTCAAGGCCTGGGGTCTCGACCTCGTCTGCCTCGATCCGCACGGCTATTCGCCGGCGCTGACCGCGGTCATGATTCCCGATGGACATGACGCCGACGCCTTCCGCAAGGTGATCCTCGAAAATTTCGACATGTCGCTCGGCACTGGCCTTGGCAAGCTCAAGGGCCGGGCATTCCGGATCGGCCATCTCGGACATTTCAATGACCTGATGCTGATGGGAACGCTGGCCGGCGTCGAAATGGGCCTCGATCTCGCCAAGGTTCCGCATCGCAGCGGCGGCGTGCTGGCCGCCATGGACGTGCTGAAAGGCCGGGATGTGGTGTCGATGCCGAAATCCAAGGCGGCCGTGGCCTGAAGCTGGTTGAACCGCGATTGCCAGAGCAGTAACCTTCATTACGAATGGAACACCGTCATTGCGAGCCAACGGGTCGGCGCAAAGCGCCGCCCGCTGACAGGCTCCACGAAGCAATCCTCCGCAGTTGCGCGGGTGCAGGGATTGCTTCGTCGCTTCGCTCCTCGCAATGACGAGCAAGCGAGCGCGCGCAGCGTCGCGCGCCGATGTCATTTTGAAGCAAACAGAAAGAGCGTGCCATGAACGCCCCGGTACCAGCGACAGACGATCTGCTCTATGAGGTCGATGACGGCATCGCCCGGCTGACCTTCAACCGTCCGCAGGCGCGCAATGCGCTGACCTTTGCGATGTACGAGCGGATGGCCGCGATCTGCGAGGAGGTCAATGCCGACAGATCGATCAAGGCCATGATCCTGACCGGCACGGGCGACAAGGCGTTCGCCTCGGGCACCGACATCTCGCAATTCCGCGCCTTCAAGACCGCGCAGGACGCGCTCGATTACGAGGCGCGCATCGATCGCGTGCTGGGGACCCTGGAAAAGGTTCGGGTCCCGACGATTGCGGCCATTGCCGGCGCCTGCACCGGCGGCGGCGCCGGCATTGCCGCCTGCTGCGACATCCGGATCGGCACCGCGGCTGCGCGGATCGGTTTTCCGATCGCGCGCACACTCGGCAATTGCCTGTCGATGTCCAATATCTCCAGGCTGGTGTCCCTGATCGGCCCGGCGCGGACCAAGGATTTGATTTTCAAGGCCAGGCTGGTCGAAGCCGACGAAGCACTGGCGCTCGGCCTGCTCAACGAAGTGGTGCCTGATGTCGAGACGCTGACCCGCCGCGCCAGCGAGACTGCAAAGCTGCTCAAAAGCCACGCCCCGATCACGCTGGAAGTGACGAAAGAAGCGGTGCGCCGCATCCGCCGCACCTTGTCGCGCGACGAAGGCGAAGATCTGATCCTGCGCGCCTATATGAGCGAGGATTTTCGCGAAGGCATGGACGCGTTTTTGCAGAAGCGGACGCCGCAGTGGAAGGGGAAGTGATCCGCCCCACGAGCTTGCCGCGCTTGGCGACAACGCTGCGGTGGCGTGACGCGACAGGGTTTTCTTCCCGCAGCGCCGTCAGCATCGCTTCGCGGAGCACTGGTGGCCGGGATCGCCAGTGCTTGTTGCGGCCGAGAAGGCAAGCGAACCGTCGGCGCGCCAAGCCCAAATCCCCGCCGGTGTATAGAGCGAGCGCCTCGGCGAATGGACCTAGGAGCTGTAGACGGACTGGAGCTCAATAGCCAAGCAAGGCTGCCTCACCGAAGCCCAAAGGGCGAAGGCGGGCGGTGCACGCGAGCTCCGGCATGCCCTAAAATAAGAAAACAACCCCATGCAAAGTAACATGTCGCTGGCCATGGGAGCTCTGACCGATCCCGCAAAATATTTTGACACGTCGGGCAAAGCCAAGGCTGCCGCGGCCGTGCAGGTAAAACTCTCGTCGCACGGATACCACATCGACCATCCGGATTCGGAAGCAGGCGATCAGCTCATGGCCGACGCATTGGGGGTCGCTGATCGCGATGCGATGAATGGCATCCTGCGACAATTAGTGGGGCCAGCGTGAACGGGCAGAAGCCCGACGCGGTCAACCTCTCCTTCATGATTTCCATGATCAGAAGCATCAAGCCCGGGGACTGCGCCGAGGCCATGCTGGCGGCGCAGATGGTGTCCGTTCACGTGATAGCGATGCGATGTGCCTATCGCCTCGCCAACGCGGATGACATCGCTTTGCAAGACAGTGCCGG
>NZ_JBEKXH010000116.1:0-15752 GCF_049512235.1 Bradyrhizobium sp. | reverse complement strand
GGTCGATCGCACCGCCGCGACGCCGAAAGTCCTGGTCGGCAAGCGCCACGACAAGGTGGTGTTCATGCCCGGTAAATTCGTCTTTCCCGGCGGCCGCGTCGACAAGATCGACAACCGCGTTCCCGTCGCTGCGCCGATCCCCGGGGCACTTGAAGCCAATCTATTGAAGGGCAGTCCAAAGATCACGCCGTCGCGTGCCCGCGCCCTTGCGGTCGCGGCGATCCGCGAGGCCTGCGAGGAAACCGGCCTTTGTCTCGGCCGCAAGAGCAATGGCGCGCTGCCGTCACTGGACGGCGCGTGGAAGCCCTTTATCGAAGCTGGCCTGCTGCCCGACCCCTCCGGATTGTTCCTGATCGCCCGCGCCATCACTCCGCCCGGCCGGGTGCGGCGCTTCGATACAAGGTTCTTCACCGCCGACGCTTCCGCCATCGCCCATCGCGTCGAGGGCGTGATCCATGCCGATGCCGAACTGGTGGAACTGGTCTGGGTCGAACTCGGATCGCAGCCGCTGGCCGAGCTGCATCCGATGACAAAAAATGTCCTGAACGAACTCGAACGGCGGCTCGCTTTGGGACCGCTGAGCCACGACGCGGCGTTGCCGTTTTTCCATTTCTACGGCGGCAGGATGCAGAAGGATGTGCTGGGCGAATCTTGACTATAGCGTTGTTCGGAGTGCCTGCGCCGTGAGCTTTACGTGGAATTTCCAGCTAGCCGGGCCGGCGCTCGCTACCCTGCGGCCTTCAGGAAAATCCGGTCGCCGGCCGGGCATAAAAGGCAATAATCTTCTGGCCAATACGTAATGCCTTCGCGCCGGGGCATCCTTATCTGCAGTTCGGCGAACAATCAACGCGGGATCAGCCATGGCAAAACGTCAGTTGCGGCTCGGGGCCTTCATGCGGCCGGTCAGTATTCATACCGGGGCGTGGCGCTATCCCGGCGCCTGGCCGGACGCCAATTTCGATTTTGCCCACATCAAGCGGCTGATCCAGAAGCTGGAGAGCGGAAAATTCGACGCCTTCTTCATGGCCGACCATCTGGCCGTACTCAACATGCCGATCTCGGCTCTAAAACGCAGCCACACCGTGACCTCGTTCGAGCCGTTTACGCTGTTGTCGGCGCTGTCGGCAGTGACCGAGCATATCGGGCTGATCGCGACCGGCTCGACTACCTTTGATGAGCCCTATCACGTCGCCCGCCGGTTTGCCTCGCTCGATCATATCAGCGGCGGCCGGGCGGGGTGGAACATCGTCACCACCTCAAATCCGGACGCGGCGCTGAATTTTGGGAAGGAAGATCACATGGAGCATGCCGAGCGCTACAAGCGGGCGCGCGAATTCTACGATGTGGTCACCGGCCTGTGGGATTCCTTTGCCGATGACGCCTTTGTCCGCGACGTCGAAGCTGGGCTATATTTCGATCCCGCGAAGATGCACGTGCTCAATCACAAGGGAAAATATCTCAGCGTGCGCGGCCCGCTCAATATCGCCCGCCCGGTGCAGGGCTGGCCCGTGATCGTGCAGGCCGGCGCCTCGGAAGACGGCAGGCAACTTGCGGCCGAGACCGCGGAGGCCGTGTTCACCGGTGGCGGCAGTCTCGCTGACGGCCAAAAACTCTATGCCGACATCAAGGGCCGCATGGATGGACTGGGCCGCGACCCCGATCATCTGAAGATCTTGCCGGGCGCCTTTGTCGTGGTGGGCGACAGCCTCGATCATGCCAAGGAGAAACGCGCCTTGCTCGACAGCAAGGTGCACTACGACAGCGCCATCGCCTCGCTCTCGGTCATGCTCGGCACCGACGCCTCCGGCTTCGATCCCGATGGGCCGTTGCCGCCGATCCCCGAGACCAATGCCTCCAAGAGCGGCCGTCAGCGGCTGGTCGATGTCGCCGCGCGCGACAAGTTGACCGTGCGCCAGCTCGCGCAGCGCGTCGGCGGTTACGGCGGATTGTCGTTTGTCGGCACACCCGCTTTGATCGCCGATCAGATGGAGGATTGGCTGACCAGCTACGGCTGCGACGGGTTCAACATCATGTTCCCGTATCTGCCCGGGGGCCTCGACGACTTCGTCGACAAGGTGGTGCCGGAACTGCAGAAGCGCGAAATCTTCCGCACCCAGTATGAAGGCCGGACGTTGCGGGAGAATCTGGGCCTGCCGCGGCCGAAAAACCGCTTCTTCCAAGGCTAAATGCCCGGATTTTGGCGGACATTTACCTCCAAACCTTGACTTTGGGCTGATCGACGCTAGTTTCCGCGGCAACTCGCATCGCCCGATGGGCCGGCGCCCTACCCTGACATCCAGAGGTTTTAGACATGGCCAAAGCGGTCACCATCAAGATCAAGCTCGTTTCCTCGGCGGATACCGGCTTCTATTACGTCGCCAAGAAGAATTCGCGCACCATGACCGACAAGCTGGTCAAGAAGAAGTACGATCCGGTCGCGCGCAAGCACGTCGAATTCCGCGAACACAAGATCAAGTAGGTCGTCCGCAACAAACGACTGCAGATTTTCGACGGGGCCTTGCGGCCCCGTTTTTCGATTTCGGGCGCCACCGTGGAGAACTTGGGACCAAGCCGTCCGGCCTGCCTTGCTTGGCGAAGATGGTGCTTCGCGGTGCTCGCAATGACGATCTGGACTGTTTTTTTACGCCGCGGTCGCCACCACGCGGTTGCGGCCGTCGTGTTTTGCCCTGTAGAGCGCGGTGTCGGCCCGCTTCAGCACATCGGCGACCGCCTCACCCTTGATTTCCATGGTCGACAGCCCGACCGAGATGGTCACATCGATGCTGTTGGTTCCCTTGTTGACCGCGAAGGGATCGCCGGCGATCGAGCGCCGCATCCGTTCCGCGACCATGCCCGCGACATGCATGTCGGTCTCCGGCATCACAATGACAAATTCCTCGCCGCCGTAGCGGCACGCCAGATCGATGCCGCGGATCGACTTGCGGATCCGCACCGCGAATTCGCGCAGCACGTCGTCGCCGGCGTCGTGGCCGTAATTGTCGTTGATCGACTTGAAAAAATCGATGTCGAGCATCATCAGCGCCAACGGTTTGCCGCGGCTCGAGGCCTGCTCGGCCAGCGTTGCCAGATGACTTTCCATGTAGCGGCGGTTATGCAGGCCGGTCAGCGCATCGGTGATCGCCATCTCGATCGAATTCTGCACATTGTCGCGCAGCTGGTCGGAATAGCGCCGCTTGCGGATCTGGGTGCGGGCGCGCGCCAGCAACTCGTTCTTGTCGACCGGACGCAGCAGATAGTCGTTGACGCCGATTTCAAGCCCGCGCAGCAGCCGCGTGTTGTTGTCGGCATCGGCGATGGCCAGAATGGGCACATGGCGAGTGCGCTCCAGCGAGCGCGCCTGGCTGCAAAGTCTGAGGCCGTCGAAATTCTCAAGGCTGAGCGACACGATCAGAAGATCGTAATTGCCCTCGGCGGCGTGAAACAGCGCCTCCGCCGGGTTGCTTTCGACGTCGACGGTATGCTCGGTGCTCAACACCGGCGCCAGCCGCTCATAGGACGATGGCCGGTCGTCGACCAGGAGGATACGTCCGCCCTTGCCGGTCTCGGTGACCGCGCTGCGCTCCGGCGCCTGGACCCCGATCTCGAACGAGGTGATGGCGCGCATCCGCAGCTCATCGGTCATCATCTTCAGCCGCGTCAGCGAACGTACCCGCGCAACCAGCACGATGTCCGATACCGGCTTGGTCAGGAAATCGTCGGCGCCGGCCTCGAGGCCGCGGACGCGATCGGCCGGGCTGTCCAGCGCCGTGACCATGATCACCGGGATGAAATGCGTCGCCGGATTCGACTTGAGCCGGCGACAGACCTCAAATCCGTCGATATCGGGCATCATGATATCGAGCAGGATGATGTCGCACTCCGCGCGCGCGCAGATCTGCAGCGCCTCGCTGCCGCTGGAAGCGGTCAGGACATCGAAATATTCAGCCGACAGCCGTGCTTCCAAAAGCTTGACGTTGGCAGGGACGTCGTCGACGACGAGAATGCGCGCGGACATCGAACTTTCCCCTACCCGATAAACCGTCGAACGGTTTCGATAAATTTGCCGACCGAGATCGGCTTCGACAGATAGGCCTCGCAGCCTCCTTCGCGAATCCGTTCTTCATCGCCCTTCATGGCAAAGGCGGTGACCGCGACCACCGGTATCGAGCGCAGTTCCGGGTCGTCCTTGATCCAGCGCGTCACTTCGAGGCCCGACACCTGCGGCAGCTGAATGTCCATCAGGATCAGATCGGGATGCAGCGAGCGGACGAGATCGAGCGCCTCGAAGCCGTTGCTGGTCCCCGAGGTCTGATAGCCATGCGCTTCCAACAGGTCGCGAAAGAGCTTCATATTCAGCTCGTTGTCCTCGACGATCAGGACGGTTTTTGCCATCCCGCCCTCCCAATTCCGGCAAGACAGGCCCGACTTCCGGTGCATCAGGCACCGCCGCCAAAGCCTGTCGAAAAGTAAATTCAAACTAGCGCCAGACTCGCTCCAAAGTCGTTAAATTTGCGTGGTATCTTTGCGCGCCATGGTTTCCAGTTGCTTGTGTCCGATCAGCAGACTCGGGCATGCTGGTTGCAAAATAGAGACCATAAGTTACGGAAAGGCAAACATTGCGGTTGAAAAAAACTGGCAAAAACCCTCGCGAAGTGGCTGAAATCGTTGCAATTCAGGCGCTTTCCTTCATCGCCGGCGACACCGAGCGCCTGGGCCTGTTCCTGGCCGAAAGCGGAATCGGTCCGGAAACCCTGCGCACAGCCGCGACAGACCCGCATTTCCTCGGCTCGGTGCTCGATTTCGTGATGCGGGATGATGCCACCGTGAAGGCGTTCGCCAGCGCCTCGCAGCTTCATCCGACCAATATTGCCGCCGCCCGCCAGGCGCTCGGCGATCCCGAATGGGAGCGCGACGTGCCGTGAGATCAGCCAGGCCGGCGCCGGGCGGACCGACCTGCTTTTGCCGGGATTGCCTTGGCGATCTCGACAGCGCCGCCAACCGGTGCGGCCGGTGCGGTTCCCCGCGGCTGGTTCGTCACCCTGCCTTGCCCTCGCTCGCCCTGGCCCACATCGATTGCGACGCATTCTACGCGACCGTGGAAAAGCGCGACAATCCCGCGCTCGCCGACAAGCCGGTCGTCATCGGCGGCGGCAAGCGCGGCGTGGTTTCGGCGGCGTGCTACATCTCCCGCACCTATGGCGTGCGCTCGGCGATGCCGATGTTCAAGGCGCTGGCGCTGTGCCCCACAGCGATCGTGATCCGGCCTGATATGGCCAAGTATGTCAGGGTCGGCCGCGAAGTGCGCCACGCCATGCTGGCGCTGACGCCGCTGGTCGAGCCGCTGTCGATCGACGAGGCCTTTCTGGATCTGGGCGGGACGGCGCGGGTTCACGGCATGATCCCCGCAAAAGTACTGGCGCGCTTTGCACAAGCCGTCGAGCGCGACATCGGCATCACGGTGTCGGTGGGCCTGTCCTGCAACAAATTCCTGGCCAAGATCGCATCCGAGATGGACAAACCGCGCGGCTTTGCGGTGCTCGATGCGATCGAGGCCCGCGCCATGATGGCCGACAAACCGGTCGGGTTCATTTTCGGGGTCGGGCCGGCAACGCAGCAACGCCTGGCGCAGCGCGGCTTTCGCACCATCGCCGACTTGCAGCGCGCCGACGAGACCGAGCTGATGAAACAATTCCCGACTGACGGCCGCAGGCTGTGGCGGCTTTCGCGCGGTATCGACGATCGGGCCGTGGTGCCCGATCGCGGCGCCAAGACCATTTCCAGCGAAACCACGTTTGAAAACGACGTCCGAGATTTTGCCGCGTTGGAAAGGCTGCTATGGCGGCTGTCGGAGAAAGTGTCCGCGCGGCTCAAGAACGGCGATCTTGCCGGATCGACCATCACGCTGAAACTGAAGACCGCCGATTTCAGGCAGCGCACCCGCTCGCAGTCGCTTGCGGCGCCGACCCAACTGGCGACAAAAATCTTCGCGGTGACCCGGGAAATGCTGGCGAAGGAAATCGACGGCACCGCGTTCCGGCTGATGGGCACAGGCGTCAGCGCGTTGCGGCCGGGATCGCCGGCCGACGACACCGACATGCTCGACCGCCGCGCAGCGCATGCCGAACGCGCGATCGACGATCTGCGCAAACGATTCGGCGATGCCGCCGTGATCAGGGGCATCGCCTATGAAGGGCCGGAGAAGTGAGGGGTAGCGCCGCGATTTGCAGATGCCCGTCATCGCGAGGAGCCCTTGCGACGAAGCGAGCAGTCCTTGGCATGGCAAGCTATATTGCCTCGCGGAGCCAACAAAGGCGGGCACGGCGCGAAGCGCGCCCTTTGTTCCAACCCCGCCAGCTACTTACACGGCTTGGCATCCTTGACGTCGAACTTTTCCAGCAGGCCGGAAATAACGAAATCATTGTAGTCGAGCACCAGCGCCCGCGAGACGCCGTTCTCGAACAGCTCGAACGACATGGCATAGACCGGCGTCTGCTCGCCGTCCTTGGCCTTGGCGTCGCGGTCGTAATAGCTCACCGTAACCGGCCAACGCGTGAGCGATTTCATCTGATCGCTGGTGGTTGCCGGATCGGGCGCCGCGACCGCGCGGTCGCCCGATATCGGCTGCCCGATCACGGTCAGTGTGTTGTAGACCTTTTCGCCGTTGTCCGAGCCGTCATAGACCGAAAGTTCGAGCAGGGATTTGCCTTCGCGGGCCGCTTCGATGATGCGCCGGATCTGCTCGGTCGGAAACACCGTCGCCCCGTCCAGGGTAAAGGTCTTGGCTTCCGGCTCTTTCAGTTTGACGGTAATGTGGTCGCCGGTCCGCTCCGCGACTCCGTCGACCGGGCTTGAGTCGGTGTCGTTCATGCGGCTGTCGATCTTGAAGCGATAGCTCTTGCCCTCGGCATCTTCCCAGGAGGTCGAGCGCAGATCGCTCAGCGTCACCTTGCCCTCGCCGCTGCTCAGTTCCGAGACCTGGCGAAATTCCGAGGTGTAACCCTCGCAGGTGCTGCCGGAGAAATTATACAGGATGCGACCGCGCGCGCTGTCGATCGAGGCCGAGCCGCGCGATTTCATCAGGCTGAGGTCGTAAAGCGCCTGATGCGCCAGAAAGGCGGCGCCTGCCGCGGCGCCGGCGTGCCCGGCAGCGAAACCCGATCCTCCCGCGATGGCGGCCACCGTCAGCAGCAGCGATCGGGTCGGCGGCATCCGGAACCAGCAAGCCATGTGTTTTCCTTAAAAATTGTGATTTGACACGTTATTCTTCGTCCTATTGCGCCGCAACTGGGGCCACTTCACGAAAAAGTACGATTGCGAGCCGAGCTACCCGGTTTAATGGCATGGCGCCGCCGATCGGCGCTCCCTTGCAAGTGCCTCTGCGATGCGCGAAACAACGCCGGACCAGATCGGAAGTCGATCGGTCGCAGGTCAATTCAAACGGGGACGAAACATGGCGGGTACGGTCGAGCAGAAGCTTGCAGCACTGGGAATCGTCTTGCATGAACCGCCGGCGCCGGTGGCGAATTACGTCGGTTTCGTGCGCACCGGAAATCTGCTGTTCGTGTCCGGCCAGGTCTGCGTCGCCCCGGACGGCAAGCTGATCGCCAAGGGCAAGCTCGGCGCTGGCGTCACCATCGAGCAGGGCAACGCCGCAGCGCGCGGTTGCGCCATCAACCTGCTGGCGCAGATCAAGGCCGCGCTCGGCGACCTCGACAAGGTGGTTCGCGTGGTCCGGCTCGGTGGTTTTATCAATTCCGCGCCGGACTTTCTCGACGGGCCGAAGGTCTTGAACGGCGCGTCCGACCTGATGGTCGCAGCCTTCGGCGACAAAGGCCGCCACGCCCGCACCACTGTCGGCGTCGCCTCCCTCCCTGCCGACGCGGCGGTCGAGGTCGAAGGGCTTTTCGAGGTCTCCTAGCGGAACTGTCCGCGTGCGCGCACCGAACTGGCTGACGGCGCGGCCGGTGGCCCATCGCGGCCTGCATGACTTTGCGCGGGGTATTATCGAAAACATGCCGGCCGCGGCCTTGGCTGCGATTTCAGGCAATTTCAGCATCGAATGCGATATCCAGCTCGCCGCCGACGGCGAGGCCATGGTGCACCATGACGACACACTGGGCCGCCTGACCGCAGGCAGCGGTGCGCTGCTGGGGATGACCGCCGCGGAACTGAAGGCGATCAGGTTCAAGGATACGCCGGAGCGGATGATGTCGCTCGCCGACCTCTGCGCACTGGTCGATGGCCGGGTGCCGCTGGTGATCGAGGTCAAGAGCCATTTCGATGGCGACCGCAAACTGGTGGCGCGGATGGCGGAGGTGCTCACCGGCTACAAGGGACCCGCGGTCGGGATGTCGTTCGATCCCGACCAGGTGCTGGCGCTGCGTGAAAGGATGCCGCTTTTGCCCCGCGGCATCATTGCCCAACGCAATTATGACGACGATTACTGGAGCAAGCTTTGGCCGGAACAGCGCCGGGGCATGCTGCATCTTCGCCACGCCTGGCGCACCCGGCCGCATTTTGTGGCTTTTTGGGTCGAGGAGTTACAGGCGCCTGCGCCCTGGATCGCGCGCAACCTGTTCGGCCTGCCGCTACTCACCTGGACCGTGCGCACGCCGGAGCAGCGCGAGCGCGCCGCCCGCTACGCCGATCAGATCATCTTCGAGGGCTTTCGCCCTTGAACCCAGGGCATGCGCAAGGCGCCCTTGCGATCTTCGCTGCAATGCACGATCTTGCAGGGATCACTTTGTTGCAGGGGTCACCACGTGCGATGGCCGTTCGTAAGGCGTGACCGGTTCAGATTGTCGATGGATTCGTCCGAAATAAGCCTGGAAGCCGTTTCGTCCATCAGCCGGATAGCGGCCGAGGATTGGGATGCCTGCGCTAATCCGGCCTCGCCCCCAGATACCATCGGCGGCCTCGACAAGCTCGCTTCACGCGACCCGGCGGCCGTTTCCTGCGCCAGATCAGCCTCCCGCTATAACCCGTTTGTTTCCCATGCTTTTCTCTCAGCGTTGGAAGAGTCGGGCTCGGCCTGCGCGCGGACCGGTTGGGGACCGCGCCACCTCGTGGCGAGGCTGCGGGACACCATCGTCGGCATCGTGCCCTGTTATCTGAAATCGCACTCGCGGGGCGAATATGTATTCGACCGCGGCTGGGCCGATGCCTTCGAACGCGCCGGCGGCCGCTATTATCCGAAACTGCAGGTCTCGGTTCCCTTTACTCCAGCTACCGGCCCGCGCCTGCTGGTCCGGGAGAATGCCGACCAGGAGCGCATCCGCAGCGTGCTGGCGAATGGCCTCGTCGCGCTGTGTGAGCTATCCGAAGCCTCGTCCGTTCACGTCACCTTTGCGCGCGAAGCGGAATGGCAGCACCTCGCCGGTCATCGCTTCCTGCAGCGGACCGACCAGCAGTTTCACTGGCACAACCGGGATTACCAAAATTTTGATGATTTCCTCGCCACGCTGAATTCGCGCCACCGCAAGGCGATCAAGCGCGAGCGGCGCGATGCTGTGGCCAATGGCATCACGATCCACGCGCTGACCGGCAGCGACATCACTGAAGAGGCCTGGGACGCCTTCTTTGATTTCTACATGGAGACCGGTTCACGCAAATGGGGCCGGCCCTATCTGACCCGCACGTTCTTTTCGCTGATCGGCGAGAGCATGCCTGAGGACGTGCTGCTGGTGATGGCAAGGCGCAGTGGCCGCTGGATCGCCGGCGCCATCAATTTCATCGGCGCCGACACGCTGTTCGGGCGCAACTGGGGCGCGGTCGAGCATCATCCCTTCCTGCATTTCGAGGTCTGCTACTACCAGGCCATCGACTTTGCCATTGCGCGCGGCCTGAAAACGGTCGAGGCCGGCGCGCAGGGCGAGCACAAGATCGCGCGCGGCTACCTGCCGCAAAACACCTATTCGGCGCATTACATTGCCGACCCCGGCCTGCGCCGCGCCATCTCGGACTATCTGAAGCGCGAACGCGCTTTTGTCGCCGAAGCCGCGCGCGAACTCACCGAGGCCGGGCCGTTTCGCAAAACCGGTGACGAGGAAACTTGACCGCTTCGCAAGCGGCGGCGAAAGTGGAGTCAGAGGAGCCGCGCCATGTCCGCCTATGACAGCAATAACCCGTTCGCAAAAATCCTGCGGGGCGAGTTTCCCTGTTACAAGGTCTATGAGAACGACCATGTGCTGGCCTTTCTCGACATCATGCCCAGGTGTCCCGGACATGCCCTGGTGATCCCCAAGGCCCCGGCGCGCAACATCCTCGATATCTCCCCGGAAGACTTCGCCCATGTCGCGCGCGCCGCCCGGACAATTGCCCGGGCCGCGATGACCGCCTTCAAGGCCGACGGCATCACGCTACAGCAATTCAGCGAACCTGCCGGCGGCCAGGTGGTGTTTCATTTACATGTGCATGTGATGCCACGGCATGAGGGGGTGGCGCTGCTGCCGCCCGCGAGCCGCAAGGAAGCTGCAAAAGTGCTGGAGGAGAACGCGTCGAAGCTGGTGGCGGCGTTGAAATAACCGCGCGCCGTTATTGCGAGCGCAAGCGAAAGCAATCCATAGCCACGGGTGAAGCATGGATTGCTTCGGCCCTTTGCGCCTCGCAATGACGATGGCAGCATCTCACTCCGCCTCGACATCCCCTCGCTTCTGCGCCGCCAGCGGCGAGAACTCGCAGCGGTCCGGCTTCAGATCCAGCAGCGGGGTTTCGTCGAGGCAGTCGAGGCCGCGTACCAGCACGGTTGCGCCCTCGATGCCGACCAGCCTGACGATCGAGGTGCCAATCGGGTTCGGCCGCACCGGGGAGCGCAGCGAAAAGGTGCCTCGCGTGGATCCGTTCTTTTTTGGGCTCTGCAGCACCAGATCGCGGCGCGAGCGGTGCAGCCAGTAGATCACCTCGAGATTACTGTAGAAATCCACGCCCTGCAGCGCCGGCACCCAGGGATCAAAGATCTCAAGCCGGCAGACCGGGCCGTCGTGACGCCCCTGTCGCGGGGCATCCTCCCGCGAGATCCAGGGCGTGCGGATGCGGCCAATGAAGATCAGCCCGGCATCGCGCACAGCGGGCATCTCGACCGCCAATTCGCCATCGCGAAGATTATTCTCTGCAGACATCTCGTTCTCGAACCATCTTTCAATCCAGTGGGATATTCTACGCCTTGATGATGCCTGCCCATCGCGCCCGGTCGGCCGCGATGAAATGCGCGATATCAGCGGCGCCGCGCGAACCGAACACCGGAAAGCCCGATCTTTTCCAGCGAAGCGCGAAAGGCGTCGTCGTTCAGCGCATGGTCGAGGCTTAGGCCGATCCTTCGCACTGTTTCGTCCCGCAGCTTTGCAGGCGCCGGAATACCATACCAGACGCAGATTTCCAGGCGATCGGGAAAGGCGTGACTCCGAAAGACCGTTCCTGCCACTACTTTTGCCCTTGTTAATACAAGAGATTAACAGGTTGAAGGTATTATTATACTGTAGTCGTGCGAAAGCAAAGGCTTTCCGCATGCGCACATCCTGTCATGGCGCGATCCACAGGGTTCAGCCTCTGACGTTCCAGTTCTTCAGCACGAAACAGGCGCCGCCGGCGCGACGGATGCGGTTGCACAGATCGTCGGCTTCGGGGCGGGTGTCGGCGCCGATCCGCACCTGATAGAAGGGCTGATTGCCCCGGCTGCGCATCACCGAGCTCAGAAGGCTGGGATCCTGATCGCCGATCACCGCGCTCAGCCGCTTCATGGCGCGGGCATACATCGCCAGGGCCTGATCGCGGTTGAAGCCGGCGGCGAGCTGCACACCCCAGAGCTTGGCCGCCGCCAAGTTTACATGCGCTTCGAGCTCGGTGACGAATGGATTGGGCGCGCGCTTCAACAAAGCCATCAATTCGCGGCAACCGGAATTTGTAGTGCGGTCGGGCAGCTTCGCGTTTTTCCCGGCCGCAGCCCAAGTATCCACGGTGGCACCGGTGATAGCGACCACGTAATGGCGGGTCTCATCCGGCATTGGGCCGGTCCCGGCCAGCCATTCCTGCACCCGCCGCGGTCCGGCATTATAGGCCGCCGCCGCCAGCCCGAGATTGCCGAACTGCTCGCGCAACTCGCGCAAGAATTGCGCGGATTTCGGCAGCGCCTGCACCGGGTCGAAGGGATCGAGCAGGCGGCGCTCGCTGGCCGTTCCCGGCATGAATTGCGCGATGCCCTGGGCACGCTGGCCGCTCCGCGTCAGCGGTCCTACGGCATCGCTTTGAAAGCGGCTTTCCTGCCAGATCACGCGGGCAAAAAACTCCAGCGGCAGGCCGTTGGCCGTGGCCGCCGATTCGATCATCAGACAGATCGCCTCGCGCGTGTCGGTTTCCCGCCCGGCCGCTGCGGTCTTGCCTTCATCGGTGGGAAGCGCCAGTTCCTCGACGCTCGGCCGCACGGTCCGCGCCGCCGCATCCCCCGCCAAGCCATGCGCGGCCGGCAACAGCAGCGTCACGACGACGGCGCAAAGCTGAACATGCCGACCGATCACCGTTCGCACCGCCATGTCTGATTCCCCGGGGATCCGTTTGACCCACCCATCGGACCGCCCAGCTATCTAGCAATGGTGGCGCGCGAGTGGGAGCGCAAGACATGATGCGCCAAGGATATCGACGAGCACGCCGCGGTGCCGCGATTCCTGATCAGTGATTTTCCGCTCGGCAATTCCGCGGGCAAGCCGTACGATCCGTCCTCGCAAGGCGCCACGCTCGAACTCGCGCCGCGCGTATTGGAAACCGCGCCGGCGCCGCAAACCACGGTGCAATCGCCACACTGCGCTGAAGCGCGGACGCCGCCTGGAAGCGCGACTACAACAATGGGGCCCCGCTGAGCGCCGAAGCGCTGCCGCGGCGGCGGCGCGAATTCGACGCCCAGAAGGAAATCGCTCGCGGGCGGCGCCGCAGTCCTTCTTGAATTTACCTTAAGGACAGCATTCCAAAGCTCCGCTTTTGCACCGCCAGATTTCTGGATATGGTAGGCAATCTGTTACCGGAGCATAGAAAGTGCTTGAGAGACGCCAGACCGCGCGCGCCCGCGTGATTTTTCACGGCCGCATCGTTTACCATGACCGCCTGTCGACGATCGACTGCGTCGTCCGCAATTTTTCCGACGACGGCGTCAAGATCGAATTCGATAATTTAGCCCTGTTGCCCGACGAAATTGATCTCTTCATCGCAAAAAAAAACCACTCGTTTCGCGCCAAGCTGGCGTGGCGCTGTGTTAATCAGGCCGGCTTGACCTTTCGCCCTGTAGCCCGAACCGACGTGATCCCGCTGGATTGGGCGCGGCGGCTGCGTTGTTCCGAACAGGAACGGCACAAACTGCAGCTCAAAATGGCTGAACTTCTGTCTGAACACTGAATGCCGCACCACCAATGCGACTGGACAGGACAGCGTTTCGAGCCTTTCTCGCCGCCGAAGCCGGCGCCGCCGGGCTTGAATATGTGATCATCGCCGCGGGCGTCGGGCTGGTGCTATGTGCCGCATTGTGCGTCGCTCAAGGCGTGGTCGTGGGAGAGTTCGAGGCCGTTGACAAGGCCCTGAAGCATCTGAATGGCTATTGACGCGCCCACGTTTGGCGCGGGTGGCAAGACAATTCCGTTGCCCTCGCGTTCAAGTTGGAGGCTCGACCGGAGTCGCAGGTCACCGATCTCGAACGACGGCTGCGCAAGTTTCCTTGATCTGCCTCAATTCCGCGCATGGCGGCAATGGCAGTCTCGCAAATGAACGATCCGGGCAATCCCGATGCGCAAGTTTGGAATGAAGGCCGTCTTCGCATTGCTTACAATAGACCGAGCGGCGAACAAACGGCTCGACTGGGATCGCGTCATCCTGATTTTCTCGACCGCCGTGACCGTCGGCCTTGTCGCGCTGTACGCCTTCGGCAAGGCCACCTCGCGCTGGTAATGCGGCGGTGCCACCCGAGAGAGGGAGCGAACTCAGACCGAAGAGGTCTCATGTCTCACCCGCTGGATCCGGTGACAGGGACTTTTCTGACGGAAGCCTTGAAGCGAGCCCGTCCCCGGCCTATGGAACCCGCAAAACCCTGACCGGTTGGCCCGGTGCCGGTCAGTTCGCGGTTTCCACCCCAAGGCAACTCACGGCAAGCTGGCAGCCGTCGATGCAGAACTCGAGGAGAGGGTTCGCCAGATGTCTTCCGCTGTCACCGAGCATCCCGATGGCCTGCCGCGGCCGCAACGCAATCGGGCCATCCTGACGATCGCGCTCGGTCTGATCATGGCGGTGATGGACGGCGCCATCGCCAATGTCGCGCTGCCGACGATCGCCAGGAATCTCGACGCGGCTCCAGCGTTTTCGATCTGGATCGTCAACGGCTATCAGCTGGCGATTACGATTTCGCTGCTGCCGCTGGCCTCGCTCGGCGAAATCATCGGCTATCGCCGCGTCTATCTGGCGGGGCTCATGCTGTTCACGCTCGCATCGCTGTTTTGCGCGCTATCGCACACGCTGCTGTTGCTGACGGTAGCGCGCATTGTGCAGGGATTTGGTGCGGCCGGGATCTTGAGTGTCAACACGGCGCTGGTCCGCTTCACCTATCCCCACGCTCTGCTTGGCCGTGGTATCGGCTTCAATGCCCTGGTGGTCGCCGTCTCCGCAGCGGTCGGACCAACGGTGGCCGCGGCGATCCTGGCGGTAGGCACATGGCCTTATTTGTTTGCCGTCAACATCCCGATCGGCATCGCGGCGCTGGCCTTGGGCTCGCGATGCCTGCCGCACACCAATCGCGCCGGTCACGCCTTCGATTGGCAAAGCGCTGGCCTGAGCGCCATCACCTTCGGTCTTGGCATCGCGGCCATTGACAGCGCCGGCCATGGCGAGGCCCCCTCCCTTTATCTGGCGGAGTTTGCCATCGCCACTGCCGCCGGCTTCCTGCTGGTGCAGCGGCAGACCCACATGTCTTCGCCGTTACTGCCTGTGGATCTTTTGCGCATTCCTGTTTTCGCGCTGTCGATCGGAACCTCGATTGCTTCCTTCTGCGGCCAGATGCTGGCCTTTGTCGCAATCCCCTTCTACCTGGAGAGCCGCTTCGGATATTCGGCGGTCCAGATCGGGCTTTTGATCACGCCCTGGCCGATTACCGTCGCTTTCGCAGCGCCGTTGGCCGGGCGGCTGGTCGAGCGCCACTCGGCCGGCCTGTTGGGCGGCGTCGGACTGCTGCTGTTCGCCCTGGGCCTCGGCACGCTGGCGCTGTTGCCAGATAATCCCTCGATCGCCGACGTGGTATGGCGCATGGCGCTGAGCGGCGCCGGCTTTGGCCTGTTCCAGACCCCCAACAACCGCACCATGATCGCGGCAGCTCCGCGTGAGCGGAGCGGCGGCGCCAGCGGCCTGCTCGGGACCGCCCGTCTTTTGGGGCAAACGACCGGCGCGGCTCTGGTCGCGCTGTTTCTGGCGCGCTATCCGGCGCAGGGTACTCGGTACGCGCTGCTGGCCGGCGCCGGCTTTGCCCTGCTCGGCGCAGCGCTCAGCATGCTGAGGCTGTCTTCGGTGGGCGCACAAGGCCTCGAACGGGTGCGGGTCCATGAGGGCCAGCGTCTGAAAGGCGAGTGACCGTAAAGTGTCGTCGCGCCTCACGCGCGCAGCTTCGAGCCATCGCGCTTTCGCAAGGACTTGTCGCTTCGCGGTTTGGTAACGCGACAGAGCATCTCCACGGTCTTTGCCGTCTGCGGTCCGAATTCCTCAATCGGCACCGGCCGTCCGAACAGATAGCCCTG
>NZ_JBEKXH010000115.1:0-15896 GCF_049512235.1 Bradyrhizobium sp. | reverse complement strand
GAAATGCATGCCGATGAAATGCGCCGGCCGGTCGGTGGTGGCGGCCAGGCGCGTGATCGAAATCGACGAGGTGTTACTGGCAATGATGGCGTCGGGATTGAGGAAGGGAATCAGCTTCTTGAAGATTTCGCGTTTCACTTCCTCGCGCTCGGTCGCGGCCTCGATCACCACGTCGAATTCCTTGAAAAAGTCGAAGGCCGTCGCCGTCTTGATGCGTTTGAAGGCGCCCGCTTTGTCCGCTTCGGTCGCCTTGCCCTTGGTAATCTGGCGCGCGATGTTCTTATCGATGCCTTTGAGTGCCTGTTCCAGCGCCGCCGCCGAGATGTCGTTGAGGCGCACCTCGTATCCCGCCATTGCCGCGACATGGGCGATGCCGCTGCCCATCTGGCCGGAGCCGATGATGCCGATGGTCTTGATCGAGACTGGTTGGGTGGTCGCCATGGAATGCTCCTGTCAATTACCGCCGGGCTTGGCCAGCGCCTTGTCGAGCGCGGGCACGATCTGGAACAGATCGCCGACCAGCCCGTAATCCGCGATCTGGAAGATCGGCGCCTCTTCGTCCTTGTTGATGGCGACGATCACCTTGGAATCCTTCATGCCGGCAAGATGCTGGATCGCGCCGGAAATACCGATCGCGACATAGAGTTCCGGCGCCACCACCTTGCCGGTCTGCCCGACCTGCCAGTCGTTCGGCGCATAGCCGGCATCGACCGCGGCCCGCGACGCGCCGACCCCGGCGCCGAGTCTGTCGGCGAGCGGCTCGATATATTTGGCAAAATTCTCGCGGCTCTGCATGGCGCGGCCGCCGGAGACGATGATCCTGGCCGAAGTCAGCTCCGGCCGGTCGCTTTTTGCTACCTCCTCGCCGATGAAGCTGGAAAGGCCGGGATCGGCTGCCGAGGCGGCATTCTCGAGCGGCGCGCTGCCGCCGGCACCGGTTGCCTGGAACGTCGAGGTGCGGACCGTGATCACCTTCTTGGCGTCCTTCGATTTGACGGTCTGGATCGCATTGCCGGCATAGATCGGCCGCTCGAAGGTGTCGGGCGAAACCACCTTGATGATTTCCGACACCTGCATGACGTCGAGCAGCGCCGCGACCCGCGGCATCACATTCTTGAAGCGCGAGGTCGCGGGCGCGACGAAGGCGTCATAGCCTGGCGCCAGTGCCACAATCAATGCAGCCAGCGGCTCGGCAAGGTCGTGGGCATAGGCGTCGCCTTCGGCCAGCAGGACCTTCTTGACGCCGGCGAGCCGGGCCGCGGCCTCGGCCGCGGCCCGGGTACCCTCGCCGCCGCCGGCGACCAGCACATGCACCTCGGCGCCGAGCTGGGCCGCCGCGGTCAGCGCCTTGTTTGTTGAGTCCTTCAGGGCGGCGTGGTCGTGTTCGGCAATCAGCAGCGTCGTCATCTAGAGAACCCCGGCTTCATTCTTGAGCTTCGACACCAGTTCCGTCACGTCCTTGACCTTGACGCCGCCCTTGCGGCCCGGCGGTTCGGATGTCTTGAGGATCTCAAGATGGGGCGTCAGATCGACGCCGTAATCGGCTGCGCTCTTGTCGGCGATCGGCTTCTTCTTTGCCTTCATGATGTTGGGCAGGCTGGCGTAGCGCGGCTCGTTCAGCCTGAGATCAGTAGTTACGATCGCCGGACCCCTGAGTTTCAAGGTCTGCAGGCCGCCGTCGACTTCGCGCGTCACCTTGAAATCGGAACCCTCGACTTCGAGTTTGGAGGCAAAGGTCGCCTGCGACCATCCGAGCAGCGCGGCCAGCATCTGGCCGGTCTGGTTTGAGTCGTCGTCGATCGCCTGCTTGCCGAGAATGACCAGGCCGGGCTTTTCTTCGTCGGCGATGGCTTTGAGGATTTTTGCCACCGCCAGCGGCTCGACATTGCCTTCCGCCTTGACCAGGATGCCGCGGTCGGCGCCCATGGCAAGAGCGGTCCGGATGGTCTCGGCCGCCTGGGCGGGACCGATCGATACCACCACGACCTCGGTCGCCTTGCCGGCCTCGCGCAGCCGCAGGGCCTCCTCGACGGCGATTTCATCGAACGGATTCATCGACATCTTGACGTTGGACAGTTCGACGCCCGATCCATCGCTCTTGACCCGGACCTTGACGTTGTAATCGACCACCCGCTTCACCGGCACCAGAACCTTCATCGATCCACTTTCGCTTCAGTTTCAGGTTTGATCACTTGGGCGCGGAACCTAAAGGTCCGGCCAACCCCGGTCAACGCGCGAAGGCCAAAAATCGTCCGCCGGCCGGGGTCAGCGGTTCTGGCCGGGGACCCACAGCACGTCCCCGGCGCCGTTGTCGTTGACCGAGCGGCTGGCGACGAAAAGCAAATCCGACAGCCGGTTCATATAGCGGAGCGCGGCTTCGCTGACCGGCTCATCGGGCCTGGCGGCGAGTTCCACCATCAGCCGCTCCGCCCGCCGGCATATCGTGCGCGCCAGATGCAGGTAGGCCGCCGCCGGCGTGCCGCCCGGCAGCACAAACGAGGTCAACGGCTTGAGCGTGGCGTTCAGCGTATCGATGTCGCGTTCGAGGCGCTCGACCTGGCTGGACAGCATGCGCAGCCGTTCCGCCTTGCCCTCGCGCTGGGGTACCGCGAGGTCGGCGCCGAGGTCGAACAGATCGTTCTGGATCAGTCCCAGCATCGCATCCAGATCGCGCGCCTTGGCAAGATGCAGCCGGACGATGCCAATGGCGGCGTTGGTCTCGTCGACGGTTCCATAGGCACTGATGCGCAGATCGTATTTCGGACGGCGTTCGCCGCTGCCCAGCGCCGTAGTTCCGTCATCGCCGGTCCGCGTGTAGATACGGTTGAGGACGACCATCCCAAGTCTCCTTCAGTGCCCCATCGCCCAGACCGTGAGCATGGTGATGACAATCGCCACGAATTGCAGCAGCACCCGCAACCGCATCAGTTTCTGGGACCGGTTCGGCGATCCGCCCCGCATCATGTTGAAGAGGCCCAGCAGCAGGACCAGCGCAACGGCGCCAACCGCGACCGGAAGAAGTATCGTGCTCAGAAACGAACTCATCGGCCGTACATAACACCGTGCCGCGCGCTCCGCCATCGCCCATCGAGCCCGCGCCACGGCGACGATCCGGCTTTCGGCTGGATCCTGGAGGGGGAGGGTAAGAAAGAAGTTCTTCGCCATCGCCAATGTTGCCATATGGGATCGCCCTGGGGGGGCGCAGCCAAACGAACTTCTGATACAAAACCACGTTAGACTGCGATCGTGGATTTGCGTCGCCGGATCCCCCCGTTTGCGGCAGCGGCGCTGCGCGGCAAGCTTCGGATCCGGCAGGCCAGATCGATTCGAACCCGCCTCCCCCGGGCCAAGGTGCAATGTGAAACAGCTTCGCTACGTCTTTCATATCGGGATGGACGCGTTCTACACGTTTCTCGCCGATGATGGCTGGGCGATCGCCAGCCACATCGCGCTGTCGACCCTGATGGCGCTGTTTCCGTTCCTGATCGTGCTGACCTCCCTGGCCGGCTTTTTCGGTTCGAAGGAACTCGCCGACCAGGCCGCGGGGCTGATGCTGGAGGTCTGGCCGAAGCAGGTCGCCGATACGCTGTCGGGCGAGATTCACGACGTGCTGACAACCCCCCGTGGCGACGCATTGACCATCGGCGCCGTGCTCGCGGTGTATTTTGCCTCGAACGGCGTCGAAAGCCTGCGGGTGGCGTTGAACCGGGCCTATTCGCTGGTCGAAACGCGGCGCTGGTACTGGCTGCGGCTGGAATCGATCAGCTACACGCTGATCGCCGCCTTCACGGCGCTGGCGATGGCGTTCCTGATCGTGCTCGGCCCCCTGATCCTGGCGGCGGCCCGGCGCTACATTCCGCTGATCGTCGAACCCAACGAGAATTTTCTCAACATTGCGCGCTATGGCATCACCATCACGGCGCTGATCGTCGCGCTCTTTATTCTCCATGCCTGGCTTCCGGCAGGCCGCCGCAGCTTTCTGCAGATCCTGCCGGGCATCATTTTCACCTTTGTGGCGTCGCTGGTGTCAGGCATCGGGTTCGGCCAGTATCTGGCGCGCTTCGCCAACAACTACGTCACGATGTATGCCGGTCTCGCCTCTGTCATCATCGCGCTGGTGTTTCTGTATTTCATCGCCGCGATCTTCGTGTATGGCGGCGAACTGAACGCGGCGATCATCAAGTCGCGGCTGCCGCGCGGCGTGTCGCTTCAAGCAGCGCAATCGCTAAAGCCCTTGGACTCACAGGCTTGACCAGAAAGGCGTCGGCGCCGGCCAGGCGCGAGGCCGCCTCGTCATCGCCACGGCCCGATATGCCGATGATGGCAATGCGGCCAAGCGGCGGGTGGAGGCCGCGAATGCGCTTGATCGCCTCGATGCCGGTAATGCCTGGCAACACCATGTCCATCAAGACAGCGTCAAAGCCGCCCTCGGCGATCCGCTCGGCCGCGGCCTCCCCGCGCCCGATGAATTCGGTCTGATGACCGAGCTCGGTGAGGATCGTATTGAGCACGACGCGGCCGAACGGATTGTCCTCGACGCTGAGCAGGCGCAGGGCCTGAAACGGGGTCGAAGACACATCCAGATCCGCGCCCGAATTGGCCGCTTTCGAGGTTTTCGCGCGGGCCAGCGTCACCGTCAATGTGAAGGTTGTTCCGCCGCTCCGCCTGGGCGCCACGACGACGTCGCCGCCCATCGCGCGCGCCAGCTGTTTCACCGACGACAGCCCGAGCCCGGTGCCTCCGAAGCGGGTTGCGATGCCCACATTGGCCTGCGAGAATGGGCGGAACAGGCGTTTGATCTCGGCCAGCGTGAGACCGATCCCGCTGTCGGAAATCGCAAACGCCACGCCCACTTTGCCGCTCACCCCGCGCACCGGCTTGACCGCCAGCGCTACCGCGCCCTGTTCGGTGAACTTCACCGCATTGTCGATCAGGTTTTCCAATGCGGCGCGCAGCCGGACTGGATCGCCGACCACGAACGCCGGAAGCTTCGCCGAGATATCGACCTCGGCGCGGAGACCTTTCGCCGCCGCCCGGCCGGCGAGCGAATCGCCGGCATTGCGCGCCAGCGCCCGCAGATCGAAAAAGTCCTGACGCACGCCGGCCCCGGCATCGCCGCCCCTGGCGGCATCGACAAACAAGGTCGCGAGGCTGGCAAGATGTTCCGCGCCGGCCTTGATGGTGTCGACCCAGCGTCGCTCCCGCTCATCGAGATCGGACGTCGCCAGGAGATCGCTGATGGCAAGGATTCCGGTCAACGGGGTCCGGACCTCGTGCGCGAACACGGCGAGCGCTGCCTCGACACTGCCGGGGGCAGCGGCCTTGGCTGGGCGTTTGCGCGCCTTGCCGGCGGCGCCTTCTCGACCTCGTTTTTCCCGCGGCCGCCGTTCCGGCGGCCGCCGGGTGCGCCCTGAGCGCGATTTCGACACCATGACAACCTGACCTTGGTCCGGTCCACCATGCCATGGCGGGGCGCGGCGAGTCACGCCGAAGGGGGTTTTTCCCCTGCGATGAGCCGCTTGGCGGACCGGCCGCCCTCACGGCAGGCCGACCAGCCGGCGGACGTCGGCAGGGGTCGCGCCCTGGCTGCGAAGCTCGCGCAAACCGGTGGCCATGGTCGACTTCGACAGTTTTCGCCCCGCGCGATCGCGCACGAGGCGATGGTGCCGGTAGACCGGCGCGGGCAATCCCAGCAGCTGCTGCAGCAGCCGATGGACTGATGTCGACCAGAACAGATCCTCGCCCCGCACCACCTCGGTCACGCCCTGCAGGGCGTCATCGAGCACGACCGAGAGGTGATAGCTGGTCGGCGTCTCCTTTCGCGCCAGGATGACATCGCCCCAGGCTTCCGGCCGGGCGGCCACCACGCCGGCCTCGCCATCGGGACCCGCGCCGTGCTCGACCCAGCCGAGAGCGCCGGTGCGCGCGGACGCCGCGGCCATGTCGAGCCGCAGCGCCGAGGGCGCGCCCTGCGCCAGCAATCGGGCGCGCTGGCCGGGCGCAAGCAGCCTCGCTGAGCCGGGATAGAGCGGCGCTCCGTCGGGGTCGCGCGGCCAGGGAGCCTTCGCCTCCCGCTCGGCCACCCCTTTTGCGATCTCGGCGCGGCTCTCGAAACTCGGATAGACCAGGCCCTGGGCCGACAACCTGTCGAGCGCCTCGCGGTAATCCGCCAGTTGCTCGGACTGCCGCCGCACCGGCGGCTCCCATGCGATGCCGAGCCAGCCGAGGTCTTCATAGACCGCGGCCTCGAATTCCGCCCTGCAGCGGGTCAAGTCGATATCCTCGATGCGCAACAGCAAACGACCGCCGCTCCGGCGGGCGGCATCGAAGTTCAGGAGCGCCGAATAGGCGTGGCCGAGATGCAGATAGCCGTTCGGGCTCGGCGCAAAGCGGAAGACGGGCGGCGGCATGATATGATCTTGTCATGGCCGGACCAAACGACAAGCCCGGCCAGGATCGGGCCACACACCAGGCGAACCCAGCCGAGCCCTCAAGATGCCCCTGCACCTCAACACCCAGGCCGATCTCGAAACCGCCATCGCGGCGCTGGTCGCGCAGGATCCGCGTCTTGAGCCCATCCTTGAGGTTGCGGGCATGCCGGCGCTGCGACGGCGCGACCCCGGCTTTGCCGGTCTTTCGGCGATCATCTGCGGCCAGCAATTATCGACCGCGAGCGCCGCGGCAATCTGGGCTCGCGTCAGCTCCGCTTTCGATCCCTTTCATCATGATACGCTGCGGCGCGTTGGCGCCGGCCGCCTGGGCCGGCTCGGCCTGTCGGCGGCGAAAATCAAGACCGTCAAGAATCTGGCGCGCGAGATTGCCGCCGAACGGCTCAATCTCGACGTGCTGGCGAACCAGGACGCCGACGCCGCGCATCACACCCTGACGTCGCTGCACGGCATCGGCCCATGGACCGCCGACGTCTATCTTTTGTTTTGTCTGGGCCATGGCGACGCCTGGCCGGCGGGCGATCTCGCCGTTCAGGAAGCCGTGAAAATCGGATTGGGGCTGAAGACGCGGCCGACCCCCAAGCAGATGGCGCCGCTGGCGGAACCGTGGCGGCCGCTGCGCGGCGCCGCGGCGCACCTGTGGTGGTCCTATTACCGGGCCACGAAAAAGCGCGAGGGCGCGATCGGCGGCGAGCCAAAAGCGAACGCTGCTTTAAACAAGATGGCTGTTGCAAAACGGCCATCGGCAAGTGCGAAGATCGCCGCAGCAAAACGGCCGGGATCGAAAACATGAAATCCACCGACTTCGCCGTTGCCCGATCAGGGGCATATCCTGTCATTGCTGGCGTGAGCCCGCGTCATCACTCCGCCCTTTCTGCGCGAGCCGCAATGGGTATAGGCTATCGCATCAGGCAAAGCGCCGCGCAGACGGCCGGAGTGAGAAACGCAGATGCTGGATCGGACGGACGATATTTCGGTCGCCGCGGAAAGCTGGCTGGCGCAATTCGAAAGCGCGCTTGCGAATTCCGATCAGGTCCTGCTCAAAACCCTGTTTCATCCCGAAAGCTATTGGCGCGACGTGCTGGCGCTGAGCTGGAACCTGCAGACCATCAACGGCGCCGACGCCATCCTGCGCGAGCTTGAGGCCCGCGCCCGCAACGCCGCGCCGAGCCGCCTCCAGATCGACCGGAATCGCGCCGCGCCGCGCCGGGTGACGCGCGCGGGCACCAACGCCATCGAAGCGATTTTCAAATTTGAAACTGCGGCCGGGCGTGGCAGCGGCATCGTGCGGCTGATCCCGGATAGCGCCGACGGCAGCCGGCTGAAGGCGTGGACGCTGCTCACCGCGCTCGACGAATTGAAAGGTTTTGAGGAGCAGCTCGGACCTTCGCGGCCGCGCGGCCAATCCTATTCGCGCGACTTTCGCGGCCCGAACTGGCTCGACCTGCGCCAAGCCGCCGCGCAATATGCCGACCGCGACCCCGTTGTGCTGGTGGTCGGCGGCGGACAGGCTGGACTGGCGATCGCGGCACGCCTGAAACAGCTGCAGATCGATGCCCTGATCGTCGATCGCGAGGCCCGCATCGGCGACAACTGGCGCAAGCGCTACCACGCGCTGACGCTGCATAACCAGGTCCAGGTCAACCACCTTCCCTACATGCCGTTCCCGCCGAACTGGCCGACCTATATTCCCAAGGACAAGCTCGCCAACTGGTTCGAGGCCTATGTCGAGGCCATGGAGCTGAACTACTGGACCGCGACCGCCTTCGAGAGCGGCAGCTATGACGACGCGCGCGGACACTGGTCGGTGGTGCTGCGCCGGGCCGATGGCAGCATGCGCGAAATGCATCCGCGCCATGTCGTGATGGCCACCGGCGTCAGCGGCATCCCGAACTGGCCCGAACTTCCCGGCCTGGACAACTTCGCCGGCACGGTGCTGCATTCCAGCCAGTATGGCGACGGCGAGAGGTGGCAAGGCAAAAAGGCGCTCGTGATCGGCACCGGCAACAGCGGCCATGATATCGCCCAGGACCTGCATGCGAGCGGCGCCGAGGTCACGCTGGTGCAGCGCAGCCCGACCCTGATCACCAATATCGAACCGTCGGCGCAGCTCGCCTATGCGGCGTACAATGAGGGCACGCTGGAGGATAACGATCTGATCGCGACCTCGATGCCAACGGTGCTAGCCAAGCGCAGTCACGTGATGATCACCGAGCAATCGAAGCAGCTGGACCGGGATCTACTCGATGGTCTGGCCCGCAGGGGCTTCAAGCTCGATTATGGCGAAGGCAACACCGGCTGGCAGTTCAAATACCTCACCCGCGGCGGCGGCTATTATTTCAACGTCGGCTGCTCCGACCTCGTGGTCAGCGGCGATATCAAGCTGATCCAGTTTTCGGAGATCGAACGCTTCGTCGCCGACGGCGCCCGAATGAAGACCGGCGCCAGACTTGCGGCCGACCTGATCGTGCTGGCGACCGGCTACAAGGACTGGGAACACCTGGTGCGCCAACTGTTCGGCGATGATGTCGCCAAGCGTGTCGGCCCGATCTGGGGTTTTGGCAAAGGCCAGGAACTGCGCAACATGTATAGCCGCACCACGCAGCCCGGCCTCTGGTTCATCGCCGGCAGCCTGGCGCAATGCCGGATCAACTCGAAATACCTGGCGCTGCAGATCAAGGCGATCGAGGAGGGATTGCTGCCGCGCGGCGCCGGCTCTCCACTTCAGCGTTCCTCGTGATCGAGGATTGCCCTGGTGATGAACATCGAACTGGTTCGCCTTGCCCTGCGCCAGCGGATCATCGCAGCAGAGGACATGGAGAGCTAGCGAGGGGAGCGCCGCTCGCCACCAACTCGGACTTCAGGGAGCAACCGCAATGTCAACCATTCTCGGCTCGGGCGAGCATCGCTACCGCGTGGTGGAGAACTGGGCGAAGCTGCCGGACGGCTGGAACCTGACGGATGTCGCCTCCGTCGCGGTCGACAGCAGGGACCGCATCTACGTCTTCAATCGCGGCGCCCATCCGATGGTGGTGCTCGATCGCGATGGCCATTTCATCGCCAGCTGGGGCGAAGGGTTGTTCAGCCGGGCGCACGGGCTGCACATCGATGGCGATGACAATCTCTATTGCACCGATGACGGCGACCACACCGTGCGCAAGTGTTCCACCGACGGCAAGGTGCGCTTGACCATCGGCATCCCGAACCGGCCCTCGCCCTTCATGAGCGGCGAGCCGTTTCATCGCTGCACCCACACCGCGCTTTCGCCGCAAGGCGAAATCTACGTCTCCGACGGCTACGGCAATGCCTGCGTGCACAAATTCACCCCCGACGGCAAACTGATCAAAAGCTGGGGCGAGCCGGGCACCGATCCCGGCCAGTTCAATATCGTCCACAATATCGCCACCGATGCCGATGGTTTTGTCTATGTCGCCGACCGCGAGAACCACCGCGTGCAGGTGTTCGACGGCAACGGCAAATACGAGACCCAGTGGAATAACCTGCACCGGCCCTGCGCGCTGCATTGCTGCGGCGGCAGGCACCCGAATTTTGTCATTGGCGAACTCGGCCCGGGCTTGCCGGTCAATCGCAAGGTGCCGAATCTGGGGCCACGCCTGACCATCGTCGACTCCCAGGGAAAACGCATCGCGCGGCTCGGCGGCGAGAACGGTCCCGGCCTCGAGACCGGCAAATTTCTTGCGCCGCACGGCATCGCGCTGGATTCCAAAGGTGACATTTATGTCGGCGAAGTCGGCGTCACCGACTGGAAGACCAGCTTTCCCGACACGCCAGTGCCGGATGTCGTGCGCTGCCTGCAGAAGCTGGAAAAAATCTAGGCGTTGGGCTCGCCATTCGTCGCGCGTGGCGCGACCCTTTGGCTCAGCCCGCTCACGGATCTGTTGCGCGACACAGTCAGATATCGCCGATGACCTCACGCCGCCGTTGTTCGGACTCCTCCGCATAGCGCCGCATGGCGTGGGCTTCGGTCAGAAGACCGATCGGCCGGTGTTCGCCGTCGGTATCGACCACCGCGAGCGACTCGGCCTCGGCGGCGTCGAAAACCGCGATGGCTTCCTGGATATTCATCGCGGGATGCAGCACGACGTCGCGATAGTGCAGGATGTCGATCAGGCCTTTGCCGGCCTCGGTATCCGGCGCGTGCGCGTCGGCGACCAGCGCCAGCCCGACGTAACGCCCTGACGCGTCGATGGCGACCACCTGGCTTTTTGATCCCAGCGGAAATTGTTCGCGGAACTGTTGGATTGGCGTGTTGGCGTTCACGGTGGCTACATCCTGACGCATCAGGCTGCGCACCGTGAGATCGCGGATCCAGCCGATATCCGCGGCGCTGCGAATGGTCTCGCCGCGCAGATGCAAGCGCCAGGTCGCGAACGAGTAACCGAACAATTCGCGGGTGATCTGGGTCGAGATGATGACCGCCAGCAGCACCGCGGTGGTGAGCCAGAGATTGCCGGTCGATTCCAGCGCGATGAACGACATCGTCAGCGGGCCCCCGACCACGGACGCCGACAGCGCGCTCATGCCGATGATGGCGTAGACGTTCGGGCTGAGGTCAAGACCCGGCCAGATCGTGTCAAAGCCGGCGGCGAACAGGTGACCGCCGAGCGCGCCCATGAACAGCGTGGCGAAAAACAATCCGCCGCGAAAGCCGGAGCCCAGCGATATCACCGACGCGATCGCTTTCAGGATGAACATGGTTGCGACGACCCCCAACGGAATCGAGACGAAGCCGGCAAAATGCAGCGCGCCATGTCCGGACGACATCACCTGCGGCGTCAGCAAGGCGAGCAGACCGATGCAAAGACCGCCGAGCGCCGGGCGCAGCGGCGGCCAGAGCCTTGTCTTCGACAACAGCGTCTCGCACAACGCCACGCCGCGCATGATGCCGATGCCAACCAGCGCCGCCAGAACCCCGAGCAGGGCCGCGATGGCAAGGTCGCGCCCGAGCACATCGCCGACCGGGCCGACACCGACGCCGAGCGACAGCACCGTGAAGGCGTGGGCGACAAAATAGCCCGCCACCGCGGCGACGCCGACCGGCGTCAGGCTGGCCGGCGTGTACCCCCCGATCACGAGCTCAAAGGCATAGAAGGCGCCGGCCAGCGGCGCCCCGAACGCCCCCGCGATCGCGGCGGCGGCGCCGCAGCCGACCATGAGGCGCTGATCGGCGCGGCGCAGATGAAACCCGCGGCCCAATGATGCGGCCAGACCGCTGGCCAACTGGGTATAGCCGGCTTCAAGCCCGACCGATGCGCCGACGCCGCTGGACCACACCGTCTGCAACGCCACGATCACGCTGCCGCGGAACGACATCCGTCCGCCATGCAGGGCATTGGCCTCGATCGGATCGATTTCACGCGCCGGCCGCACCCGCTGCAGCAGCAGGAACGCCGCCCCCAGCAGCAGCCCGCCGAAGCTTGGCACCAGCAGGGCGCGCAGCGGTTCGATCCTGAACTGGCTTGAGAGCCGGTCCCCCATTTCGAGGTTGAACAGCAGCACGTGCAGGACTTCGACCGCGGCGCTCATCGCGGCCACCGCCAGGCCGCCGATGGTCCCGATCAGCGCCGCAAGGATGACCAGGCTGCTTTCATGGGCGCGAACGAAGGCCCGCAGCCGGCGCGGCGCCTCAAGATAACGTGACGTGGTAACCATGCTTGCTGACGTCCAGGCGCGGCCGAAATGCGCCGCCAGCCCGGGTTTAGCTGCCTTCACGCCGATCGTGCAATCGGGTCGCGAACTCGCCGCCGCGGCGGATAAGGCCGCCAACGCTCTTCACAATCCCGTCACGCTGCCTGTAGTATGCCAGTCCATGCTGCTTCGCAGCAATATGAGGAGTCAGGAGCGTTAATTGAACGCACATGTCTCGCAAGGCGGTTGGCCGGTACTGGTGCTGAACGCGGATTTCCGCCCGCTCAGCTATTACCCGCTGTCGCTCTGGTCGTGGCAGGACGCGATCAAGGCGGTGTTCCTCGATCGCGTCAACATCGTCGAGCACTACGACCGCGCGGTGCGCAGCCCCTCCTTCGAGATCCAGCTGCCGAGCGTGGTGTCGCTGAAATCCTTTGTCAAGCCGACCACGCATCCCGCCTTTACCCGGTTCAACGTGTTTTTGCGCGACCGCTTCGTCTGCCAATATTGCCACGCCAATGACGATCTCACCTTCGATCACATCATCCCGCGCAGCAAGGGCGGCCAGACCACCTGGGAGAATGTGGTCGCCGCGTGTTCGCCGTGCAATTTGCGCAAGGGCAACCTGACACCGCAACAGGCCCGGATGTTTCCCCGCCAGCCGCCGTTCGCGCCGACCGTGCATCAGCTGCATCGCAATGGCCGGCTGTTCCCGCCGAACTATCTGCACGACAGCTGGCTGGATTATTTATACTGGGATACGGAACTGGATCCGTAGTGGTTGCGGACGCTGCTTGTCGTGGGACTCATAAGATGGCCGAGAGACACAAACGAGTGTCGCGCGCCTGCGACCATACTGCCGCTGCAATCGCGACATGCGACTCGACCTAAACGCCGTACTAGAGCTCCATCGCAGGCATACTCTGCCGCGCCAAGTCCGCCTGTTCTTCGGCGGTGGGCATGAGTCCACTACGGATCGTTTCATAGGCCCACCAGCGCCCATCTCTCGGCATACTCGCACGCCGTAGCGGCTCGGCCTCGGTAAAAATGAACCGGCGTCTGAAGGCCAAAGGGCTCTCCGCAAGCAGGAAGCCTTTCATACGCTCGTGGCCCATGAACCAAGGCTTGTCCAAGAAGCGCTCCGGCTGGTTCGTCCATGACGGCGGGACACCGAGACCCCGTCGGATCGCCAAGTGCTCGCCAATGGCGCCCAAGAGCGCGTTCAGCTTGGGATCTTCCGTCAACCCCGGGTCATCGGCGATACGACGAACGCGCAATTCTTTCGCGGCATCCGCATAAAAGTCGTCCAGGAAGCCAGACAGACAGAACCTGAGCTTCTCGCCGTTACGGACGAGTTGCAGGGCCTGTGCCAGCGTGCCAGGTCGGATCAGGCTCATTTTCTGCCTTCCGGTGCTCATCGAGCAACGTGTCGATCTTCGCCTTGATGCGCGGGTGCATTGTCGGAACAACGATCCCGGGAAGGTTAGGATAGCACTCCCTGAGCAGGTCGACGAGCAGCTGTTCGGTCGTTAGTTTGGTCACCTTCATGAGAGCGACCGCGTCCTTCAAGTCGCTCTCGACCTTCTCCGTGTCCTCGACCACGCGGTTGGCAAGTATTTTCATGGCCAACATGTAGGCCGGCGTTGGCAAATGGACCCGCAGACCGACGATCGAGTGGTCAAGGACCGGTCTGCGGCCGTCGAACCGAGCGGACGATGAGCGAAAGGCTTCCCAGAATTGGCGGCAGCAGGAAGCACCGCATGCCGAACCGTGTGTATAAGACAGCTGCGGCGCCGCAGCCGATCGCGAAGACCAGGATGTTTGTCGACATCTGCGCCAGCCGCGAGCCAGATTTCGTTTCTGCTCCCTTTCGCGTGTAAATCTTGTCAGCCAGATCGAGCATGATCTGCGTCGTCGTACCGGTCATCAGGGTTGAGGGCGGCGCGCTGCCGAGATGGACGCGATGAACCGCGTTCTGGATCGCCATGGCAGCGACCAGGACCATTCCCGTCAAGATGGCCCGCCAGCTATCCCCATCATGGAACGGCCCGAACCTTATCGCGAGCGCAGCGCCGGCGGCCAGCAGCAAAACCTTGAGGCCGAGCAAGGTTTCGAAGACAGGTGCGTAGCGGTTCGACAATAGCGTGCCGAGCAGTCGCGTCGCAACCACCACGGTGCAGAACACAGGGAGAGCCAGGAGTTTCGCAACGACACCGGAGGTGCCGAGCGCGAGCGAGGCGCCCAGCGTCACGAAATTTCCCGTCACATGGGCGGTGAAGAGACCCTGCAGTGCAAGAAAGCCCGCCGTGTCAACGTAGCCGGCGTTCAGGCTCAGTAGCAGAGGAAGCGTCGCACGTGTTTCAGAGGCCGCCATTTGTAGCCTGCAGAAGAGATAACATCCGGGCGTCGATCGAAGCAAATATTTCAACTCAAGTCCGAAATCGTTGCTGTCGTGTCCGCCGGCGTCGAGCTCCGCTCTAATTGGCCGTGCCGGCGGCCTTGGTCCGCTTCGATGGGGACTTCGCAACGGCTTTGGGCGCTTCCAGCCCACGCGCGCCGCCCCAGGGGTCAGCGGGTGGCTGGTCGGGAATGTTGCTAAGCGACTTCTTGTAGGCCTTTTCGGCCGCACGGTCCGCCTCGATCTCCTGCTGTGACTTGGTGGGCGGAGGCGGCGGGCCGGAGTTACCCTTACCCTGGCCGTAGGCTGGTCCGGCCAGTAACGCGATCATCGCTGCGACCCGGAAAATCCTCATGCCTCTATTCCCTCGACTTTGTCCCAGCGCGCGCGGGTCCGGAAAATCTCCCGGGCCCGCGCCTGGCTTGGCCCGTTGGCTGCTGCGGGCTGCCATGTGATAATCGGTCTCGATATACCATATTGGCAGGAAGAACAAATGTCCCGGGGCGACAGTCTCGATGATCTTGCGGCCTTTGCCGCCGTCGGTCGTGAGCAGAGCTTCACCAGGGCCGCCGCCAAGCTGGGTGTGTCACAATCGGCTCTTAGCCAGACGATCAGGCAACTCGAAGCGCGCCTTGGCGTGCGGCTACTGACGCGCACGACGCGCAGCGTGGCGCCGACCGAAGCAGGCGAACGGCTGTTGCGCGTGGTCGCTCCGCGCTTCGAGGAGATCGAGAGCGAACTCATTTCACTGCGCGAACTGCGTCAAAAGCCGGCCGGTACCGTGCGGATTACGGCGACCGAATTTGCGATCGACACGATCCTGTTGCCGAAGCTTACCCCGGTGATTCGGGTGAACCCTGAGCTCAAGATCGAGCTTATTGTCGACTATGGCCTCAGCAATATCGTCGCCGATCGCTATGACGCCGGCGTACGCAGCGGCGAACAGGTGGCAAAGGATATGATCGCGGTCCGTATCGGACCGGATATGCGCATGGCGGTGGTGGGCGCGCCGTCCTATTTCCAGGGCCGCGCCGAGCCAAAAACGCCCCAGGACCTGCTCGCGCACAGCTCCATCAATCTGCGCTTGCCGACGCACGACACGCTCTACGCCTGGGAATTTCAGAAGGGCAAGAGGGAGCTGAAGGTGCGTGTTGAAGGGCAGCTCACCTGCAATGGAACCGCACAGATGCTGAACGGCGCGCTTGCCGGGCTTGGCCTTGCGTATGTGCCGGAAGGCATGGTCGAGGGGGATATCTCGAAGGGGCGCCTGAGGCGTGTACTGGCAGAGTGGTGTCCGCCATTCTCGGGCTATCACCTGTTCTATCCGAGCCGCCGGCAGTCCTCGGCGGCCTTCAATCTCGTGGTGGAAGCCTTACGCCATCGCCGCTGACAAAATCGCT
>NZ_JBEKXH010000114.1:0-15968 GCF_049512235.1 Bradyrhizobium sp. | reverse complement strand
GCGATTGAGCCCTTCGAGCGTCTTCGGGTAGGCCGCTTCCGAACTCGCCGTCGAGAACGCGATCATCAGCGGTTCGCGGATCAGCCGCAGCAGATGGCTGTATCTGGGCCCGATCACGACAAAGCCGACGATGACGAGGATGCCCCACAACAGCAGCAGCGAGATGTAGAAGCCGCCCATGAAGACGACCAGCTTCCACAATACGGCGAGACCGTTCTTGGCCACTGTCGCCGTGATCGCCGCCCACACCGCGATCGGCGCAAACAGCATGACATAGCTGGTGACTTTCAGCATGATATGGCCGAGGTCATCGATCAGCGCCAGCATCGGCTTGGAGCGCTCCGGCATGGCGCCCATGGCGACCGAGAAGAACACCGCGAAAACCACGATCTGCAGGATTTCGTTCTGCGCCATCGCGTCGGCGATCGAGGTCGGGATCAAATGGGTGAGGAATTTCTCGATCGAGAACGCTGAGACCGGCAAGCCGGTGGATTGGGTCTTGTCGGGCAGGGTGCCCGGGAAATTCGCGCCCGGCTGCAGCAGATTGACCATCAGGAGGCCCAGCAGCAGCGAGACGAACGAAGCGCTGACAAACCAGCCCATGGTCTTGGCGAAGATCCGGCCGAGTTTGGCGCCGCTTCCCATATGGGCGATGCCGCCGACCAGGGTCGCGAACACCAAGGGTGCGATGATCATCTTGATCAGGCGCAGGAACAGCATCGCGATCAGGTTGACGTCCGCTGCGATATCCGCCCGGATATCGGGAAGATAGCTGAAGATCAGCGCCCCCATCACGATACCGAGCAGCATTGCGATCAGAATATATTGCGTAAACCTGTTGGACATCCTTCGCCCCACCCATGGACCCGACAGCGTCGAGTTTGGCAGATTCCGGGGCCGACGCAACTCGCTTCAAGCGGTGGCGCGTCTGCCTGCAGGTTTCCGTTGTGGAATGAACGCCACCCGACTAGCCTTTATGACCATGCAAAAGGTGTGCAGATTGCGCGTTTCGTGCGCTCCGATTGCTTCAAGAACAGCCAATCGGGAGCGAAATGCCATGAAAGACACGATCAACCGCCAGGTCTTGCTGGTCGAGAAGCCGACCGGGAAACTGGGGCCCGAGCATTTCAGGATGGTCAGCGCCGCGATCCCCTCGCCGAACGACGGCGAGGTGTTGCTGCGGGTGCGCTATATTTCGCTGGATGCGGCCAACCGCGCCTGGATGCACGGCGCCACCTATCGCGCCGCGGTCGAAGCCGACACCGTGATGGCCGGCGGCGGCATCGCCGAAGTCGTTTCATCGAAAGCGCCGGGATTGGCGCCTGGCGACATCGTGTTCGGCGATACCGGCTGGCAGGATTACGCGGTTGTCGCGGCCCGGCATCTTTCCAGGATGCCCAAGCTCGAGCCGATGACGCATCTGCTCAGCGTCTATGGCATCGCCGGCCTCACCGCCTATTTCGGACTGCTCGATGTCGGCAAGCCGAAAGCCGGCGAGACCGTCGTAGTCTCTGCCGCGGCCGGCTCGGTCGGTTCGATCGTCGGTCAGATCGCCAAGATCAGGGGTTGCCGCGTCCTCGGCATCGCCGGCGGCAAGGACAAGTGCCACTGGCTGACCTCAGAACTCGGCTTCGATGCCGCGGTCGATTACAAGGACGGCGCGGTGTTCAAGGCGCTCAAGGCGGCGGCGCCTGAAGGCATCGACGTCTATTTCGACAATGTCGGCGGTGATATTCTCGAAGCCTGCCTGGCGCAAATGAACATCCGCGGCCGCATCGCCTGCTGCGGGGCGATCTCGCAATATGACGGCGTGCCGTCGGCGCACGGGCCGCGCGGCGTGCCCGGCCTGATCGTGGTCAAGCGACTCATCATGCAGGGTTTTATCGTGATGGACTTCATGGACCAGCGCGACCGGGCCTTGAGCGACCTGCAATCCTGGGTCGCCGCCGGCCAATTGAAGGTCCAGGAGGATGTCATCGATGGCCTGGAGAATACGCCGAAGGCACTGATCGGATTGCTCGCCGGCGAGAACCGCGGCAAGCGGATGATCAGGGTGTAGCGCGCCGCGCCCGAAGCGCGCCGCAGCATGTACACACCGGAGCGAAGCTCCGGACAGCAAGTTTGTATCACAAGGCTGTGGAAATCGAACCGGTTGGTCCAGCATAAACCCCTGACCGGACATATGATGGACGCGACGCGATTGACAGCGAGGCACCGTCGGGTCGAATCTGCTGGAGCAAAACAGGTCTGCTGATTCTGCTCCGACCTGGACCGTGTCGACCGCGTGGAACTCCGCGAATCATGCCTCGGCAGCGCTGCTCCGAGTTCCAGGGAAAATACGGCTTCCGCGCAGATGCGCCCTTGGCGACACTCGCAGGCATGATTTTTGAATGTTGCAGATTGGAGACTTTTTCCAGAGATCTTTGGGCGCTGGTCATGCGTGGGCCGGTGAAGGTAGGTTGTCGCTTGAAGCGTGCCGCGAATCGTCGATGAAAGCTCAGTCAATTCGTGCAACGCGTCGTCCAACTCGTCTGCTGAGGCTGGCGGTTTCCTCTGGATCCGAACCAAAACCAGCCCGCGTGGAACGCAACGGCCCCAAAAAGACCTCAACTGAGCTCGTATTGCAGCGATCCGATCGGCATCGGATGGAACCAAGCTCGATCATCAGCATTGTAACCTTGCGAGTGATAGGCGCCCTTGCGACGCATGCATCGACGCTTCGCGTAACATTACGGATGTTGCGGTGTTGTTACATTGCCCAAGATTCATGTCGTGGTTAACGAATTATTGTTTGTTTCGCACAAGAATTTGGCAAATGCTCGCTTATGGCTCATTCTTTGCACACGTTGTGCGTTGCGCGAAGGAGTCGGCGGAGTGTTCAATCGAACAAGTGCCGATGCTGATTCACGAACGGATGCATGGTGCTCCGGCGGCTAGGAAGTTCGCTGCGCGTTCAGCCGCGCAGCAAACCAGATGAGGAGAGGGTGTTCATGTACAACGATTCTCTGTTCAATGCTTTTGCGCGGACCTTCGAGGCCCGGAGCGAAAGCGACATGTCGATGGCCGAGTATCTGGAGTCGTGTCGCGGCGACCCCATGCGATATGCCAATGCGTCCGAGCGGCTCTTGGCTGCGATCGGTGAGCCTCAAATGATTGACACGGCCAGGGACCCCCGCCTCGGCCGTATTTTTTTGAACCGGACAATGCGGGTCTATCCGGCCTTCGCAGCCGGATTCTTCGGCATGGAAGATACCATCGAGCGCATCGTCGGGTTCTTCCGGCATGCCGCCCAGGGTCTCGAAGAGCGCAAGCAGATTCTCTATCTGCTGGGGCCGGTCGGCGGCGGAAAATCCTCGCTGGCGGAGCGGCTGAAGTCGCTGATGGAAGTCAACCCGATCTATGTGCTGAAGGCCGGCGACGAGCTCAGCCCGGTGTTCGAAAGTCCGCTCAGCCTGTTCGATCCGGACTCGCTTGGACCGATGATCGAGGAAAAATACGGCATCCCGCGGCGTCGCCTCAGCGGACTGATGAGTCCTTGGTGCTACAAGCGGCTCGAAGCCTTCGGCGGCGACATCTCAAGATTCCGTGTCGCCAAGATCCAGCCGTCGAAGTTGCGGCAGATCGCGATCGCGAAAACCGAACCCGGCGACGAGAACAATCAGGACATCTCCTCGTTGGTCGGCAAGGTCGACATCCGCAAGCTGGAGACCTACGCCCAGAACGATCCGGATGCCTACAGCTATTCCGGCGGCCTCAATCGCGCCAATCAGGGCATCCTTGAATTCGTCGAGATGTTCAAGGCGCCGATCAAGATGTTGCACCCGCTGCTGACGGCAACGCAGGAAGGCAACTACATCGGCACCGAGAATATCGGTGCGATCCCCTTCACCGGGGTTATACTGGCGCATTCGAACGAATCCGAATGGCAGAGCTTCAAGAGCAACAAGAACAACGAGGCCTTCATCGACCGCATCTGCGTCATCAAGGTGCCCTACTGCCTGCGGGTCACCGAGGAGCAGAAGATCTATGAGAAACTGATCCAGGGCTCCGAGCTCGCCGCGGCGCCGTGTGCGCCGTCGACGCTGGAAACGCTGGCGCGTTTCTCGGTGATGTCGCGGCTGCGCAAGCACGAAAACTCGACGCTGTTCGCCAAGATGCGGGTCTATGACGGTGAGAGCCTGAAGGAATCCGATCCGAAGGCGCGCAGCGTGCAGGAATACCGCGATGCGGCGGGCGTCGACGAGGGCATGGACGGCATCTCGACGCGGTTTGCGTTCAAGATCCTGGCCGCGACCTACAATCACGACACATCAGAGCTTGGCGCCGATCCCGTCCATCTGATGTATGCGCTGGAGCAGGCGATCCGCCGTGAGCAGCTCCCCGAGGAAGTCGAGAAGCGCTATCTGGAATTCATCAAGGCCGAACTGGTGCCGCGCTATGCGGAATTCATCGGCCATGAGATCCAGAAGGCCTACCTGGAATCCTATTCGGATTATGGCCAGAATCTGTTCGACCGCTACGTCGACTATGCCGACGCCTGGATCGAAGACCAGGACTTCAAGGATCCCGACACCGGCCAGCTGCTCAATCGCGAGCTTTTGAACCAGGAACTGACCAAGATCGAGAAGCCCGCCGGCATCGCCAATCCGAAGGACTTCCGCAACGAGGTCGTCAAATTCTCGCTGCGGTCGCGGGCGCAACATGGCGGCAAGAACCCGTCCTGGACCTCTTACGAAAAGATTCGCGAGGTAATCGAGAAACGGATATTCTCGCAGGTGGAAGACCTGCTTCCGGTGATCTCGTTCGGTTCGAAAAAGGACGGCGAGACCGAAAAGAAGCACGGCGAGTTCGTCGCCCGGATGGTCGCGCGCGGCTATACCGAGCGTCAGGTTCGGCGGCTGGTCGAGTGGTACATGCGCGTGAAGCAGGCAGGCTGAGGCGGATCCAAGCGTGACCATGCATATCGTTGACAGGCGCCTGAACCCGGGCAGCAAGAGCCTCGAAAACCGCCAGCGGTTTTTGCGTCGCGCCAAGGCGCTGGTTCAGGGTGCCGTCAAGAAATCCTCCCAGGGCCGTGACATCAAGGATGTCCTGGAAGGCGGCGAGATCTCAATCCCGCTCGACGGGATGAACGAACCTCGCTTTCACCGCGAGGGTGGCACCCGCGACATGGTGCTTCCCGGCAACAAGAAGTTCATCGAGGGCGACATGCTGCCGCGCTCGGGCGGCGAGGGCAGGGGAAAGCCTACCAAGCCGGGCGAGGGCGACAGCGAGGATGCGTTCCGGTTCGTTCTGAGCCGTGACGAATTCGTCGACCTGTTCCTCGACGACCTCGAACTGCCGGATCTCGCCAAGCGCAAGCTGGCCGAAGTGGAGAGCGAGGGGCTTCGCCGCGCCGGCTACGCGACCTCGGGCTCGCCGGCGAATATTTCGGTGGGCCGGACGGTGCGACTGGCGATGGCCCGGCGGGTCGCGTTGCGGCGGCCGCGGCCGGAGGAGATCGAGGAACTGGAGGCCGAACTCGAAGGTTGCGACGAGGAGCGCCGCATCGGGCTGTTGGCGGAGATCGACGCATTGAAGGCAAAGATGCGGCGCATCCCGTTCATCGATCCGATCGACATCAGGTATCGCCGCTTCGAAAACACGCCAAAGCCGGTCGCCCAGGCCGTGATGTTTTGCCTGATGGACGTGTCAGGCTCGATGTCGGAGCACATGAAGGATCTGGCGAAACGCTTCTACATGCTGCTCTATGTGTTTTTGACGCGACGCTATCGGCACGTGGAGATCGTGTTCATCCGCCACACCGATCGTGCCGAAGAGGTCGACGAGGATACGTTCTTTCACGGGCCGGCATCGGGCGGCACCCTGGTTTCGAGTGCGCTGCAGGCGATGCACGAGATCGTCAGGTCGCGGTTCCGCCCCGCCGACTGGAACATCTACGCCGCCCAGGCCTCGGACGGCGACAACTCGCTGTCGGACGGCGCCGTCACCAGCCGGCTGCTGACCGAGATGATCCTGCCGGTCAGCCAGTTCTTCGCCTATCTGGAAGTCGGCGACAACAGGGGCAGCACGTTCGAGATGCCCGATTCATCGCTTTGGACGCTGTATGAACGCTTGCGCGCCGATGGTGCGCCGCTGTCGATGCGCAAGGTCTCGGACCGCAGCGAAATCTTTCCGGTGTTTCACGATCTGTTCCACCGCCGCCAAAAGCAGGAGAAGGCCGCGCCATGACCGCGAAAGGCGAGACCGCGAAAGGCGAGACCGCGACAGCCGAACGCTTGTTTGAGGGAGCCGACTGGGATTTTCCAATCTTGCAGCGGATTCACGACGCCTGCAGGGAGATCGCCCAATCCGAGCTCGGGCTCGATGTCTATCCCAACCAGATCGAGGTCATCACCGCGGAACAGATGCTGGACGCCTACTCCTCGATCGGCATGCCGCTGTTCTACAAGCATTGGTCGTTCGGCAAGCATTTCGCCCATCACGAGGCGTTCTACCGCAAGGGGCTGATGGGCCTTGCCTATGAGATCGTGATCAACAGTTCGCCCTGTATTTCCTATCTGATGGAGGAAAACACCGCCACCATGCAGGCGCTGGTGATCGCGCACGCGGCGTTCGGTCACAACCACTTCTTCAAGAACAATTATCTGTTCAAGCAGTGGACCGATGCCGAGGGCATTCTCGATTATCTGGATTTTGCCAAGAAGTACGTCGCGCAATGCGAGGAGCGGCACGGCCGGCTGGCGGTCGAGCACACGCTCGATGCCGCGCATGCCCTGATGTCGCACGGCATCGATCGCTATCCGGGCAAGAAGAACCTCGATCTTCGCCTGGAGGAAAAGCGCGCCGGCGAACGCCGCCAGCACGAGGAAAGCGCGTTCAACGATTTGTGGCGGACCGTTCCGGCCGGCAAGGTCAAGAGCGTCGAGTCGCTCAGCCTGGATCGGCGCCGCAAGCTGCTCGGGCTGCCGCAGGAGAATCTGTTGTATTTCCTGGAGAAGTCGTCGCCGCGCCTGCAGCCCTGGCAGCGCGAATTGCTGCGGATCGTGCGCCACATCGCGCAGTATTTCTATCCGCAGAGCCAGACCAAGGTGATGAACGAGGGCACCGCGACCTACGTGCATTACCGCATCATGACCCGCTTGCATGAAACCGGCCAGTTGACCGACGGCAATTTTCTCGAATTCCTGCAGTCGCACACCAATGTGGTATTCCAGCCCGACTTCGACGATCCGCGTTATTCCGGCTTTAACCCCTACGCGCTGGGCTTTGCCATGATGCAGGACATCGAGCGCATCGTCTCCGATCCGGAACAGGAGGATCGCGAGTGGTTTCCGGACATCGCCGGGACCGGCGATGTCATGGCGGTGCTGCGTGACATCTGGGCCAACTACCGTGACGAAAGCTTCATCAGCCAGTTCCTCAGTCCGCGATTGATCCGGAAAATGCGGATGTTTCATCTGCATGACGACCCCAAGGAAACCGCCGGCATCAAGGTTGACGCCATCCATGACGAACGCGGCTATCGTCGTGTCAGGCGCGAACTGGCGCGCCAGCACGATGTCGGGTTCATCGATCCCAACATCGAAGTGGTCGATGTCGATCTCGCCGGCGATCGGCGGTTGATGTTGCGCCATACCGTGGTGAAGGGGGCCCGGCTGAGCGAGACCGACGCCAAGCGCGTGCTGCAGCATCTCGCCGATCTCTGGAGTTATGACGTATCGCTGGTCGAGGTCGACCCTGCGGACGTCGTCCTCAAGGAGTACGTGGTGAGCCCGCGCAAGATCGCCGCGGTCGCGTAAACGGCGTTTCGACAGACTCCGGCGGCGCCCGGCTGATTGCCGGCCCCTGATGTACTGCGGTCGAACGCCGGCGGTGACGGGCCCGGCCGGCATCGGATCTTGCCGTTCCGTCCGCGAGCCGCCTTCCGGATCCGCGAATCAGCCCGCGCCCCCGCGAATCGCCCGATCCCTTTCGTTCGATCCGGGCCCGGCCAAGCCGGCCAATGTGTGATTTGACACATTTCCGTGTGTGAAATAGCACAAGGCGGAAAGTAAGCGGTCTTACGAGAGGCCCCATGAAAAAGCACCTTTATCCCGCGGTTTTGGAGCGCGGCCCCAAAGCAACGCTCGGCGCCTGGTTTCCCGATTTCCCCGGCTGTGGTGCCGGCGGAAGATCGCTGGAGGAGACCATCGGGAAGGCTGAGAAGGCTCTGGCGCAGGCCGTCGACCTGCTGGCAGAGCACAACAGGGCGCTGCCGCAGCCAACGCCCTTCGAGCAAATCGTGCTGCCCAGGGGCTGCCACTTCCTGGCCTATTTTGTCGTCGGCGTGGACCCGCCGGATCCGTCGGAGCGGGTCAATGTCTATCTTCCGAAAAGTCTGATTGGCCGGGTCGACAAGCGCGCTGCCGAACTCGGCATGAGTCGATCGAGCTTCTTCGGGTTCGCTGCGACGCTCGCGATCGACCGCCAGTTAAGCTCATTTGGGCTCTACCCGACCGAGCCCCGTTCGAAGGTGGTAAAGACGGGCAGGCTGCGGGCCAAGGCTTAGCCGCACTGGCTTGACCTCCTGAAATGTTCGCGGGCGTCTTCGGCGCGCAGCGGCACCCGCGAGGCCTCGTTGTTGAGATCGACCAGCTGCGTCAACAGCGCCAGCAGGGTCTCGCGCCCGGCAGGCTTCAACGGTTGCAGCATCCGCGCCTGCGCGCGATCGACCGCGGGCATGATGTCGTGCAACAGCGCTGCGCCGGCCTTGGTCAAATACAGCAGTTTGACGCGTTTATCCTCGCGCGCGGGCTTGCGCTCGATGTAAAGCTTTGTCTCAAGCCGCTCGATGACATTGCCGAGCGTCGAGCGGTCGAATGCGATTACCGCCGAGAGGCGGGTGGCATCGATGCCGGGATGGGTGCGGATTGCGACCAGGGAGGCGAACTGCACCGGCGTCAGATCGTAGTCCCGGCACTCCTCGACGAAGATCGATACCGCGATCTGCTGCATCCGGCGAAACAGATAGCCCGGCGCGCCATAGACCGCATCCATCGTGACGGGGTCCGACTTATTCGGCATCGGGCTGGCGCTCCGGTGCGGCGTCAGCGAACGCCGGGAGGTTTTTTGCCGCCGCCTCGGCCTTCAGCAGGCGCGGAAAGGATTTGAGATCGACCCCGAAGCGGCGGGCATTCGCAAGTTGCGGTACCAGGCAGAGATCGGCCATCGTTGGCGCTTCGCCGAAGCAGAATGGTCCGGTTTCCCCGGCGATCAGGATGTCGCAAGCCGACAGGCCCTCATGGTTGGCCCATGCCGCCCAGCCCGTCACCTCGTCCTCGGGCAGGCCGAGTTGCCGCAGCCGCGCCAGCACCTTCAGATTCTGCACCGGGTGGGTATCGCAGGCGAGCGCAAGCGCGAAGGCCCGGACCAGCGCCCGGCGCAGCGGGTCCTTCGGGAGCAGCGGCGGTTCGGGGTGGGTTTCCTCCAGCCATTCGATGATGGCGAGCGACTGGGTGAGGATGGCGCCGCGGTCATCCTCCAGCGTCGGTACCAGCCCCTGCGGATTGATCGCGAGATACGAGGGGTCGCGCTGTTCGCCCTTGCGCAGATGGTGCGGCACATGCTCCGCGCTCAACCCCTTCAGGTTCAACGCGATCCGCACCCGGTACGAAGCGCTGCTGCGGAAATAGCCGTGCAGCTTCATGGTCGACCTCCCGCAAATCCTGTTGCCGGCGCGTACGGCCCGGTTGACGCTACCCATATTGTAAGTATGCTGTCAATCCAGCGCGGCAAATAGAAACCCAGGGAGGCTCGTCATGGAAGCCGTATTGAAGACCCCGGAACGCGAGGCGTTCTACCGCAAGATCGACGGCGAGAATCTCTCGGCGCTGTGGAACGTGATGGGCGACTTGATCACGCCGGAGCCCAGGAGCGCCTGCCGGCCGCATTTATGGAAGTTCGACGCTATCCGCGACTATATGACCGAAGCCGGCAAGCTGATCACCGCCCGGGAAGCCACGCGACGGGTGCTGGTGCTGGAAAATCCGGGGTTGCGGGGACAATCGAAAATCACCACCTCGCTGTTTGCCGGCGTGCAGATGGTGATCCCGGGCGACGTCGCGCCGGCACACCGGCACAGCCAGTCGGCGCTGCGCTTCGTGCTCGAGGGCAAGGGCGCGACCACCTCCGTCGACGGCGAGCGGACGGAGATGGCGCCCGGCGATTTCGTGATCACGCCCCCGATGACATGGCATGATCACGCCAACGAGACCTCGGAGCCGATGTATTGGCTCGACGGGCTGGACATTCCGATGGTGCAGTTCTTCGATGCCTCGTTCGCGCAGGACTCCGGTGAGGATCGGCAGAAGATCACCCGCCCCGCCGGCGACAGTTTTGCCCGCTATGGGCACAATCTGCTGCCGGTCGATGCGAAGCGCGCCTCGAAAACCTCGCCGATCTTCAATTATCCCTATTCCCACACCCGCGAGGCGCTGGAACAGGCGAAAATGCGCGACGAGTGGGATGCCTGCCACGGGTTGAAACTGAAATTCTCGAATCCCGAGACCGGCGATTTCGCGATGCCGACCATCGGCACCTTCATCCAGCTGCTGCCGAAGGCCTTCAAGACCGCGCGCTATCGCTCGACCGACGCCACGGTGTTCGCCGCGATCGAAGGCCGCGGGCGCTCGCGGATCGGCGAGCAGACCTTCGATTGGGGTCCGCGCGACCTGTTCGTGGTGCCGAGTTGGCAGTGGATCACCCACGAGGCCGAGGCGGATTCGGTCTTGTTCAGCTTCTCCGATCGCCCGGCGCAGCAGAAGCTCGACCTGTTCCGCGAAGATCGGGGGAATGCGTAAGAGTCATCGCCAGTGCAGCAGCCGCGTTTCCAAGAAATTGATCAGCCGTCCGACCGCTAGCCCGAACAGCGACAGGATGACGACGCCGGCCAGCAGCTGATCGGTCTGCATCAGATTGCCGGCCTGCAGCACGAAGGCGCCGATGCCGTATTCGGCGCCGATCATCTCGGCGCTCACGACCAATAATAGCGCCACCGAAGCGGTGATGCGGAAGCCGGCGAGGATCGAGGGCAGCGCGCCCGGCCAGATCACGCGGCGCACGATGAAGTGAAACGGCACATTGAAGCTCTGCGCCATCCGGATCAGGTTGCGCGGCACCGTGTCGACGCCGCTATAGACCGAGATCGCGGTGGAAAAGAACACCCCGAGCGCGATGGTGGCGATCTTCGGCGCCTCGCCGATCCCGAGCCACAGGATCAATAGCGGCAGCAGCGCGATTTTCGGAATCGGAAACAGCGCCGAGATGAAGGTGATGCCGATCCCGCGCGCCAGGCTCGAGAGCCCGATCGCGAAGCCTATGACGACGCCGGCGACCGTGCCCAGCATCCACCCGGTGCCGATGCGCAGGATCGACCAGGACAGATGATGCCAAAGCGCGCCGCTCTGCGCGAGCAGGTAGATCGCGCGCGCGATCGAAAGCGGCGTCGGCAGAAACAAGGGATTGACGAGCGCCGCGCTGCCGGCCGCTTGCCAGAGCCCGATCGTCAGCAGCAGCGCGCTCCAGCCGGAATATCGACCGGCCCTGGGCGCAAAACCCGCGCCGCGGAATGTGACGGGCCGCGTTTCGGCCGGGAGATCGGCCGGCGGGGAGGGGGCGTCTGTCGCCATGCGGTCAAGCATGCGCGACCTCGCGCTCGGCGTCGATGGCTTGCTCGCGGATCAGCGACCACAGCTCGCTTTGCAGCGCCAGCAGCCTTTCGCGGGCCGCGATATCGGCGCGTTCGCCACGCGTCAGGGGGATGCTGACGACCTCGCGGACGCGGCCGGGCCGTCGCGACAGCACCACGATGCGGTCCGCCAAACGAACGGCTTCCTCGAGATTATGCGTGACATAAACCGCGCCCATCGCGCCATCGGCGAGCAAACGGACAAAATCCTCCAGCAGCAATTCCCGGGTTTGCGCATCCAGCGCCGACAGCGGCTCGTCCATCAACAGAATCGCGGGCCGCACCGCCAGCGCGCGGGCGATGCCGACGCGTTGGCGCATGCCGCCGGACAATTGTTTTGGGCTTTATTGCTGGCGAAATAGCCGATCAGGGGATAGCCCGCTCGCTCGCGGCTCATGCCGCCGATCACCTTCAGCGCGCCCTTGCCGGCGAGATTATAAAGCCCCGCGGTGAAGGCGGTGATGCCGAAATCGACATCGCCCGAGGTGGTCGCGACCGCGACCGGCTGCGCGGCATCGAAGAATTTCAGTTCGATGTCGAGACCTTCGTCGCGAAAATAGCCCTTGTCCTGGGCGATGAACACCGGCGCCGCCGACGACAGCCGGAGCACGCCGACTTTTGCCTTCAAGGGCTCGCCGGAGCGCCCATCAGATGATGCCGCAACCATGGCAGCGAGCGCCAGCAAGCCCGCGAGCGCAAGCCGCGCAAATCCGGAACGCGCAATTCGGGCACGCCAACGCCGCATCATCCAGTTTCCTCCGCCGTTTCCTCAACTGAATCTTGCGGAATCTTCTGATCCTGTTTGGGCGACAAGATGGGTTTCCCGGATGGTGAGGGGGGCATCATGCCCGTGGTTGAAGGATTTGACTATCGGGTCAAGGACAAGGACCCAAGCGATGTCTGCCAGCAGCAATTCCAGGAGAAATCGCGTCCGACCCACAGGCAGCTTAGCCTTTAGGATTTACGGTCTCTGGAGGAATTTCGCCCCGTAGCAGTTGGCCGACTTGGCGGACCGTGTCGAAAGCCTGATGTTCCGCCGCCTGCGGGGTCAGGCCGCCGATGTGGGGCGTGGCGATGACGTCGGGGCGAATGGCAAGTGCGAGCGATGGCGTCTGGTCCGGACCGCGGCCGACATCCATGGCCGCGCCCGCTATCCAGCTTTCGTCCAGGGCGCGGGTAAGCGCACTCTCATCCACCAGGTTGCCACGCGAGAGGTTGACAAAGAAGGCGTCGGCACGCATCGCGCGGAAGGCTGCCTCGTTCATCAGGTTTTCGGTGGCCTCGTTGGCGATGGCCAGGCAGACGACGAAATCCGCCTCTCCCAGCAGCGCGGTCAGTTCGCGTTTGTGTAGCGGGGATGCGATCGGCTGGTAGGGGTCGGCGACCAGCACGGTCATTCCGAGTGCCAGGGCGATTTCCGCCAGCCGCCGACCGATCGCACCATAGCCGATGATGCCCAGCGTGGCGCCGCGCAGCTGGCGTCCGGTGCCCGCCGCCGCGGGCTGGCCGGCGCGGTAGCGTACGACGCTGTTGCTGATGCCACGGCCGAGATCGATCATGCAGCCGATGGCGAGCTCGCAGACTGAATCGATGAAGCCGGCGGTCGCACGGGTGACCAGGACGCCGTGGCGGGTCGCCGCTTCGACGTCGATGTTGCGGATATCGACGGCGACGCGGCAGACGGCCTGCAGACCGGTGACCGCGGCGAAAAAATCGGCCGGCACTGGGGTTTGGCGGTCCGTCACCATGATGCTCGCCCCTTGCGCGGCCTGCGCCAGCGCCTGCGGATCATCCAGCACGATGTCGCTGTCGTTCAGCACGACCTCGCCCAGTTCGCGCAAGGCGGCCAAGGCGCGATCGCCGTAGTAGTGCGCGAGCATGTAGCGGGTGTGGGAGAGAAAGATGCGTTTGCTGATGATGCGTTTTTCGATTTCTGAAATGCGGTCAGCCATTGGGGATCCCCAGGTCGCATGTTGAGCCATTGATTCCGAACCAGACCGGCATCCGCAAACCTTCGCAACGTCGACTGGATGGAAAAGGTCAGTGACGAGCAGTATCGCGGTTGATTGCGACCGCGCCAACCAAACAATGCTTCGCTGCGACGCCCGAAATGGGTCAATGGACCAAACCGCTCGCGCGGTAGGGCGGCAGGCACCGCCCCGGGGATAGCGCGCCGGGGCGTCCTGTCTTGAGATCGCTTACCAAACAACCCATTCAATGCGCTGCGACAACCGACCGCCAGCGCCGCAATCCCCATGGCGTCTGACGCGTGACATCGCTCCACCTCCCGCGGAGCGTGCAAAACCGAAATAATCGAATGGCAAAATAAAGGTGAGTGGCGTAGCTTTGCCTACCGTGCAATTTCGGAAAGACGCTACGTGGCGAGGAGGAGAGATGGCGAGCGACAGCGTCCGAATTCTCTTTACTTTTGTGGGGTTGATCCTCCTGATAGTTACGCCTGCTAGGGCGCAGTATTCGCAGAACGAAATGTTGTGTTGGGGTCAAATACCTTCTCAGCCCGACGAGCAGGTCGTGGCGTGCACCGCGGTCATCGAGGCCGGCGGCGACTTCATAAAGTTGTCGTATGCACACTGCAATCGCGGCATAGGGTTCCAGGCTAGGGGACATCTCGATCGCGCTATAGCAGACTACGATCAATCGGTGAAGCTTAATCCAAATTCCCTTATCGGTTACGAGTGCCGCGCAAAGGGCAATTATGCAAGGAACGCTTTCGACGCCGCAATCGCCGATTTCAATGAAGCTATTGCGCTCGATCCAAACTCTGCGTCAGCCTTTCTAGGCCGTGGCGTCGCATACCGCGCAAAAGGCGACATCGACCACGCGATCGCGGATTATGGTGAGTCGATCCGACTCAATCCTGGAGACGCCATGGGCTTCAACAATCGCGGCTTGGCCATGGCGTACAAGCGGAATTACGACGGGGCGATCGAAGATTTCAACAATGCAATCCGGCTCAAACCCACCTTCTCAGCGGCATTTGTGGGTCGGGGAGGTGTATTCCTCGCTCAAAGGGATTTCGAGCGCGCAATCAAGGATTACACCGACGCAATCCGCCTGGATCCCAAGAATGCCGCTGCGTACCAGGGGCTCGGCGTAACGTACAGAATGACAGGGGATGTTACGCGGGCAAATGCCGCCTTTGATCAAGCGCGCGTGCTAGTGGCCAAATAAGCTAGCCATCGCCGGTTGCGCCGCAGGGCCAGTCTGTGGAAACTACCCGTTCTCAGTCGTCGGTCACCTGACAGGACACCAACCCCATGCGTATCTGCATCTTCGGCGCCGGCGCCGTCGGCAGTCATGTTGCGGTGCGCCTTGCGCTCGTCGGGCACGACGTGGCCTGCGTGATGCGCGGGCCGCATCTCGAAGCGGTGAAAGCCGGAGGCTTGACGCTCCGGGTTGGTAACGCCGAGTTCTCGGCAAAGCTCGGGGCATCCGACGATCCGGCGGCGTTCGGTGCGCAGGATCTTGTCATCAGCACGCTGAAAGCCAATGCGCTGGCCAGCCTGGTCACGGGCCTGCCGCCCCTGCTTGGCGACGACACCGCTGTTGTCTTCGCCCAGAACGGCATTCCCTGGTGGTACGATATCGGATTGGCGCTCGATCATCCGCCGATGCCGGACCTCGGCTTTCTCGATCCCGGCGGCCGCCTGCGCGCCGTGGTTCCGAGGCGGCGGATCATCGGTGGCGTGATCTTTTCGTCCAACGAGGTCGCAGCCCCCGGCGTGGTCGCAAATCTTTCCCCGGACCGCAACATGCTGCTGGTCGGGGAATGCGACGACCGCCCGAGCGCGCGGATCGAACGGCTGCGCGCCGTGCTCAACGAGGCCGCGATCCAGTCGCCACCGGCGTTGCGGATCAGGGAGGCGATATGGTCCAAGCTTCTGACCAACATGTCGATGTCGGTGCTGTGTCTGATCACCGGGCAGACCGCAAGGGCCGTGAGGGACGACGCGGCCTTGCGCGAGGTGGTGCCGCGTCTGCTCGATGAGGCCAACGGCATCGCTCAAAGCTGCTTCCCGGAGGTCAAGCGCGTGGTCAGAAGCGGACCGGCGCCCAATCACAAGCCTTCGCTGTTGCAGGACTACGAACTCGGCCGCGCGATGGAGATCGACGTGCTGGTCCGCGCCCCCGCCGCCTTCGCGAGGGCCGCGGGACTGTCGACGCCGATGCTCGATTTGCTGGCCGCCCTCGCCGTCCGCCAGGCGCGGGACAAGGGGCT
>NZ_JBEKXH010000113.1:0-15972 GCF_049512235.1 Bradyrhizobium sp. | reverse complement strand
GACAGTTTTGTCATGTTGTTTGTTCCATCCATGGTTCGCGATCAGCGTATTCACCGCGGCTGCTGCTCGGTCACGCCGTGCATCCAGCGCAACGATCCCGGCGTTGTCAGAATTTCGCCGGATTCAAGCAGCGTCTTGATACCCGAGAGAACCATCGGCCAGCCGCCGTAGAGCTGGTCGTTGGCGCCTTCGTGCAGTTGATCGTGGATTACCGTCAGCCTGCATGAATCGCCGATTGGTTCGATCTCCCAGGTCACGCGCGACGTCCCCTCGCTCTTCACATCCTCGCCCCAGAGAGCCATGAAGCTCTGGACCAGCCGGCGCGGCGGATCGACCTCCAGATTCTCGCCCTCAAAGATCAGGCTTGTGTTGCCGCGGCCCTCGAAGCGCGAGCCCTCAGTCCAATCCGAAGTGACAATGGCTCCGAAATTGTATTTGCGCCGCATCTCGGTGTCGGTTATGGCGTGCCAGAGACGCTCGGGCGTCGTCTTGATGTAGATTTCGAAAACCTTCTCCATTGTTTTCTCCAGTTTGTGCTTGAGGTCGCTCAGTCCGGCTGCCCAAGGTTCGGCGTACTTGCTCACCCAACGGTCGTGAACCCTGCGGATCGGAACCGGGTTCAGAAAGTGCAATTTCTCGCGCCCGCGCCGCCTGCTGACGACGAGACCGGCCTGCTCGAGCAACTTCAGGTGCTTCATCACACCGAAGCGCGTCATCGGCAGCCGCTCCTCGAGCGCGCTCAACGTCTGCCCATCCTCCTTGAACAGCGCGTCGAGCAGGCTTCGACGTGTCGGGTCCGCAAGGGCTCTGAACACAGCATCCATGTCCATGATGAGATCATAGGTGACCATTTAGTTACATGTCAAGCCCTCTGCGGGCGCGGGTTCTCCTTCGCAGGCGCGGGCCGCGAGCAGGCGCGATCCGCATTGACGGCGGTGTCGGGCGCGACCGAACGATCGGATGAAGCATGACTCGAAAAACGCATGCCCATGGTCGAACAATGACTTCGGGGATCTACCGCTTCTCGATGACGAGGCTCTGTACGGCGCGGCCGAAATAGCCGCGCTCGTCCCCAAGTCTCGCCGCGGCGATGCCGGCGCCGGCGGGACCGATCCAGGATTCCGCATCCAGCAAAATCCAGTCGCCGACCGGCTGGCGCGCAAGATTGACGGTGAGGTCGGCATTGATGAAGGTCCATTGCCGGAAATCGAGCGCGGCCGCGGTGCCATTGCAGAAATCCGCGGCGACCACCGCGCGCATCGCCTGCGACAACTCTGAGCCTTCGACCAGCGGCCGATCGACCCGATACCAGATCGCCCCCGGACCCGGCACGCCGAACCGGCCGCGGGCGGCACGCATCGAAATGCCCGTTACAAAGGGACTGGAGGAAAAATCCGGCTTTTCCTCGGGCGCCCGATCGGGTCCGGCAAGCTCGACGGGGCGTTCCGCGATCGCCGGCGGCAATGTCAGCGCCTGCATCTTGACCTTGAGAATGGTTGCGCCGACGACGACGGTGTTTTCGGCCAGCAGCCTGACGGCACAAAGCTGGATCCTGCGGCCTTGCCGCAGGATTTCGGTCTGCAGCGTCAGCGGCGCCACCGGCACCGGGCGCATCAGATCGATGGTCACGCGAGCGATGCTCATCGGCACTGGTGTCGGGATCGCTTCGGCGGCCCATACGACCAAGGCCGCCGGCGCCGAGCCATGCTGCATGCGGATATCCCAGGGACCGGCGGCTTCGGGGCTGGTGACGACGCGACTGCCGTCGACGCGATAGATGGCGTGCATCAAACCGATTTTGCCTTTTTGCCGACCGGGCGGGGAGCGCGCGCCAGCATTGCTTTGCGCCGATTAGCAGAATACTTCAACGTCCAGCGTCGTGACGATCACAGCTGCGCTACTTGCCGACGGTCAGCCGGCGGCCGCCATCGATTGCTCGAAGCCGTTGGGTAATTCGATATCGACCTCAAGCATCGATACATTTTGGCCCCTGTCCATCCTGACGGTGACCTTCTCCGGATCGAGTTCGACGTGCCGCGAAACCACGGCAAGAATCTCCTGCCGCAATATTCCGAGCAAATCGGGCAGGCCGCGCAGGCCGCGTTCGTGCGCCAACAGAATCTGCAGCCGTTCCCGCGCAATTGGCGCGGAAGCCGTACGGCCCCTGAAGAGCCGCAACAGACCCACGCTCATGCTGCCCTCCGTCCCAGCAATCGGCTCATCAGACCCACCCGATCGGTCGGCACCATCATGGTGATGGTCTCGCCCATCAGGCGGCGGGCGGCATCGGCATAGGCGCGCGCCGGCGCGCTGGCGGCATTGTTGAGCGTCACCGGGCACCCCACATTCGACGCCCGCAGCACATCCGGGCTTTCTGGAACGATGCCGAGAAGGGGAATCGCGAGAATTTCCAAGATATCCTCGATGCCGAGCATTTCACCCCGGGCAGCCCTGGCCTGGTCATAGCGGGTGATCAGCACATGCTTCTTGACCTGCTCACCCTTCTCGGCCTTCATGGTTTTCGAGTCGAGCATCCCGATGATGCGGTCGGAGTCCCGCACCGATGAGACCTCGGGATTGGTGACGATGACCGCCTCATCCGCGTAGCGCATCGCAAGCGTCGCGCCCCGCTCGATACCGGCCGGGCTGTCGCAGAGAATCCAGTCGAACCTGCCGCGCAGGTCCGAAATGATGCCGCTGACGCCATCTTCCGTCAGAGCGTCCTTGTCCCGGGTCTGGGATGCCGGCAACAGCCACAAATTCTCCAGACGCTTGTCGCGGATCAGGGCTTGCGAGAGCTTTGCGACGCCCTGTACGACGTTGATGAGATCGAACACGACCCGTCGCTCCGCCCCCATCACGAGGTCGAGGTTGCGCAAGCCGACGTCAAAGTCGATGACCACGACCTTTGCTCCGGTTTGCGCGAGCACCGCGCCGAGCGCGGCCGTGGAAGTGGTCTTGCCAACGCCACCTTTACCGGATGTCACGACCAGGACCTTGGCCATCTTTGCCTCCTTCGCCATTAATTCAGCGCTGCAATTCTCATGGTCTCGCCATCGAGCCAGGCTTGCGCCGGTCGATTGCGCAGGGCGACGTCCAGTTCGTCCGCGGTCTGATAGTAACCGTCGATGGCCAGAAGTTCCGCCTCGATCTTTTGACAATAAATTCGCGCGGCCGAATTGCCATTGACACCCGCCATCGCCCGCCCGCGAAGCGTTCCGTAGATGTGGATGGAGCCGCCGGCGACGATCTCCGCACCGGAGCCCACCGAACCCAGCACCGTCACGTCGCCGTCGGGAAAAATGATCGACTGGCCGGAGCGCACCGGGGTCTCCAGCAGCAGCGACTTTGGTTGCGGTCTGGCTTCGGGTTTTTCGGATTCGGTTGGCCTGATGACGCAATCGCGTCCGCCGTGGAGCAATGGCGGCAGGCCCGTCGTCAGGCGAGCCGCATCAACGCCTTCGAACCCGAGGACCCGGATTTCCCGTTGCTCGAGGCTGCAAACCAGATGCGCGATCGCCGATGCGCTGAGGTCGACGGTGGAGAGATCGAGCACCACCGGCCGGCCGACAAAAAAGCCAGGCGAGCCGGCTAGCGTCGCGTCTATTTCTTCGAGCCAGCCCACGATGGGCACGACCGGACAAAACACATAGGCAACGTAGGAGCGGCCACGAAGGCGGACCAGCTGGCGTATCGGCTCCGCTGTTGAGTCCATGATGCTTCGGCTCGTCTTCCTTATAGAATGGTAAATAATGAGCGCTCTTGGTTAACAGTCGGTTAATGGCCACCCGCGATCGGGGCTTTCGCGAACGGCCAGTTGCAGCGTAAGCGATGGTCGCTGCCTGTTGGCGCCGCCTTCGATAACGGTCCCGCCAGGTCGCCGTCGCGGGCTTTCCGTGATTGATTAAGCTTTTTTTGCACATTCAAGGGCGCCCATCGCCGGAAGGATTGAAGTCTCGCACCTCGTGTGCTTGATATTCTGACGCAGTACTGCAATCGCGGAAAATGATTGCAGTGTATTGCGCAGCATGGCCAGAAAGTCCGTTGCCCGATCGATGCCGAAATGGCGTCGCGAAGTCGACAACGTAGATTTTAACTCGGTTGCGTCGAGTTTTGGCCTTGGTGATGTCCCTGCCCGGTTGGATCAGATTTCGTGGCTTTCCGCCCGACCCGCGGAGGGTCGCTGATATTGCCAAGCGCTTGGCGCCCCGGCCGCGGCAAATCCTTAAGGTTCTGCACGCGCGGTCGCATTGCCCGGAACCCTCTCCGCGCGGATCGCGGCGCAGCCGCCAGATGTCATGAAGCGTCATGAGGAGTAGCCTATGAGCAGCCTGAGTATGCCGGACGACAATATGGACTGGGAGGACGATCCCTACGAGCAGTCATACGACGCGCCGCGCTCGTGGCTTGAAAGACTACGGCCACGATGGCCCCGGTCATTGCGTTCATTTTCTGCACCCCGCGGTTCCGGCGACGCGTCCGAACCTGCCAAGGACGCTGCCTCGCCTGCCTCGCTGGAATCCCAACTCGAGCATGCGGTCTTCGGTGCGCTTCGACGGCCGCGCGAACCGGAGCTCTTCTCGGAGCCCCGCGGCTTCTTTGGCGAGCTGGACCGGCGAATAGCGCTCATCAGCATCGCCGCCCGCTTCGCCGCGGCTATCGGGGTAGCGGCCGTCGTGGCGCTGTTCTTTGTGTTCCTGATCCCTGCTTCACGCGATTATTCCGGGCAGACCGATGGCGCGCCGTCAGGCATCATCCAATCGATGAAGGCCACCCTGAACGAGCCACCCTCGACGAGCGAAGACACCAAGCCCGGGCTTTGCGAGTTGCAAAACATCCTTGGCTCGCCGCAAAGCCAGCCGGTCATGACGCACGCGCAATCCGAAACGCTGCTTCAGCAATTCATGCAATGGCGCGAAAAGCCGCCGGTTGCGAAGACTCCCTAGCGGGTGGTCGTCCGTACTAATACCAGGATGCAGTTAACGCTAACCTGAAAGACTCTGCCGTAACGTCGGAGCGGGCAGAGCGCTCGCGCCCCGAAACTTCACGGATCTGGCAGCGCTGCGTTCTGACCGAGGAGAAGTGATGATGTCTTGTGACTGGTTCACACCGACCTTGGCCTCGCGGAGTCTGCGATGACTCCTCGTTCGATGACCTTGTCTATCGTCGTCATCGGCGCGTTGCTTGCCGGTCCGGCGGGCGCCGTCCCCGGCGACAACATCAGCGTCGTACGCGACCTCACCGCGCGGGTCGGACCGATTGTCGGCGCGGCCTTGGCCTGCAAGGACATCGCCCGCGCCCGCATCAAGGCCATCGTCGACAAATTCGCCGCCGTGATCAAGGACGCCTCATCCAATGTGGCCGAGCGCGCCGACCTTGCGCGTTCGCTCGATACCAGTGTTGCCGACGGCCGCACCGCCGTGACCTCGGGACAAATCGATTGCAGCCTGGCGGACCGCCAGCTTAGCGAGCTTGAGCGTTCGCTCGCCGGACCTCACCTGTCGGATACTGCCGCACTCAATTCCACCGCCGCGGTAGCCGCGACCGAACCGGCGGCCGCGACCGCCACCGCGGTACGCGGCATCAGCGATCGAGAAATCCGGTTCGGCATTTCGGCACCCTTTTCCGGCCCTTCAAGGGAACTCGGGCGGCAGATGAAGCTCGGGATCGATGCCGCCTTCGACCAGGCCAACGACGCCGGCGGCGTCGGGGGCCGCATGCTGCGCCTGATCGCGGCCGACGACGGCTATGAGCCGTCGCGGACCGTCGAGACCATGAAGCAGCTTTTGGAGAAAGACCAGGTTTTCGGCGTCATCGGAAATGTTGGAACGCCGACCGCGGTCGCGGCACTGCCCTATGCACTGCAGCGCCGGATGCTGTTCTTTGGCGCGCTCACCGGCGCCAATGTGCTGCGCCACGACCCGCCGGATCGTTATGTATTCAACTATCGTGCAAGCTATGCCGAAGAAACCGACGCCGTGGTCCGCTATCTGGTAAAATTGCGCGGGCTGCAACCCCAGCAGATCGCGGTTTTCGCCCAGAAGGATGCCTTCGGCGATTCCGGGTTCGCCGGTGTTGCAAAGGCCATTCGTGCGCTTGGTGCCAGCGACAACGCCATCGTGCGGCTGGACTACAAGCGAAACACCGTGGAGGTGGACGAGGCGGTCAATCAATTGCGTATATCCAAGCGCCCGATCAGGGCGATCATCATGGTCGCAACCTACCGGGCCGCCGCAAAGTTCATCGTGAAGACGCGCAACCTGTTTCCCGGAATGATTTTCGCCAATGTGTCATTCGTGGACGGCACCGCGCTCGCCGATGAACTGAGGCTATTGGGACCGCATTATTCCAAGGGCGTCATCGTCACGCAGGTGGCGCCGGCGGTGGCCGGTTATTCGAGCGTGGTTCTGGAATACAAGAATGCGCTGGCCAGATATTTCCCCGGCGAGGCGCCGGATTACGCATCGCTGGAAGGCTATATTGCGGCCGACATTCTGATCCAGGCGCTGACACGGGCCGGACAGGACCTCGATACCGAAAAACTCGTCGACGCGCTCGAGAGTTTGCACGATCTCGATCTGGGTCTTGGTATCAAGCTCAATTTTGGTCGCTCCGAACACCAGGCTTCGCACAAGGTGTGGGGCACGATGCTTGACGAAAACGGGCAGTACCAGCCACTCGAACTCGAGTGAGGGTCGCCGCGCCGGTTGTCCTCGCCGCCGCAGCGAGGCCGTTCTGAAGCAAGCCGCATCACAGCGGGGGATCGGTGGCTTCTTCGTATTCCGTTTTGAACCGCGCGATCAATTCCGCCGCAGGCACGACCTTGCCGATGCTGCCGACACCCTGGCCACTGCCCCAGATTTCCTTCCAGGCTTTCGGCTTGGCGCGCTCGCCTGACGCGTCGGTGCCGAAGCTCATTTTCGACGCGTCGGATTCCGGAAGATTGTCGGGATCCATTCCGGCCGCCACGATCGACGGCTTCAGGTAGTTGCCGTGGACGCCGGTGAACAGGTTCGAGTAGACGATATCTTCCGCGCGCGCGATAGTGATCATCTGCTTGTAACCCGCAACCGCGTTGGCTTCGGCGGTGGCGATGAAGGCGGAGCCGATATAAGCGAAGTCGGCGCCCAGCATCCGTGCCGCGCGGATCGCGCGGCCATTGCCGATGGCACCCGACAGCGCGATCGGCCCATCGAACCACTGCCGGGTCTCCGCCACGAATGCGAACGGTGATATTTGGCCGGCATGGCCGCCGGCGCCGGCGGATACCAGAATCAGACCGTCGGCCCCCTTCTCGATCGCCTTATGCGCGAATTTCTGGTTGATCACATCGTGAAAAACCATGCCGCCCCAGCGGTGCGCGGCCTGATTGAGTTCCTCGCGCGCACCGAGCGAGGTGATGATCATGGGCACCTTGTGCTTCTCGCAGAGCGCGAGATCCACCTCAAGCCGGTTGTTCGATCGATGCACGATCTGGTTGACGGCGAACGGCGCCGATGGCCGGTCGGGATGGTCCTTGTCATGCGCGGCGAGTTCTTGCTGGATCCGCGCCAGCCACTCATCGAGCAGCGCCGGAGGCCGCGCGTTCAGCGCCGGAAATGATCCGACCACCCCGGCCTTGCACTGCGCGATCACCAGATCGGGCACGGAAATGATGAACAGTGGGGCGCCGATCACGGGTAACGACAGACGGCCCTTGAACAAGGCAGGCATGGACATTTCCGGAAAATCCTTTGGCCATCCAAGGTGAGGCAGGAGGCATTGAGCTGAAGATGCCAGACATCGGGCCAGCAAGGCAACCGCGCCCCGCATCAAGCACGCATGGGTAACCACAAGCTGCAAATTGGCAAAGCCTTTCGGGAGCAGCCTTCAGAGCAATCGAACCGCGACGATAAAACCGAGCACGAGTGCGGCGGCTCCGAGTGCCACCCAAAGGCCGAGGCGCTTCTCGATCCTTACCCGGATCCACTCGCCATAGCGGTTGAGCAGGATCGCGACCATGAAAAAACGCCCGCCGCGCGCGATCACCGAGAGCGCGATAAACATCCAGATGTTGTAATTGGCGAACCCGGACGTGATGGTCACGAGCTTATAGGGGATCGGCGTCAGCCCCTTCAAGAGGATGATCCAGGCGCCGTATTCGGCGTAGCCGGCCCGGAAAGCCTCGACCTTGCCGCCAAGACCGTAAAACTGGATCAGCCAATGTCCGATCGAATCGTAGAGCAGCGCGCCGATCGTATAGCCAAGGATGCCGCCCAGTACCGAGGTCGCGGTGCAGACCAGGGCGTACAGCCACGCCCGCTGCGGGCGCGCCAGCGACATCGGTATCAGCATCACATCCGGGGGCACCGGAAAGAACGAGCTTTCCGCGAACGCCACCCCTCCCATGATCCAGAGCGCATAGGGCTTGTGGGCGGCGTCAATACACCAATCGTAGATCCGTCTCAGCATGCCGCGATGAACCACCCTGGGCAGGATTTGTCCATGCCGGGAATTACTGGTTAATGAGGAGGTGGTTATCTGCCGAACCGCCGCTCGTCTCAACGGCGCTTGCGCAGGCTGCGGCCCTCGAGCGCGACAATTGGCCGCCGGTCGACCGGCGGCGGTGAACCCTGGGACGAACCCTTGGGCACTTTGAAGGCCGATTTCGGCAGCTTTTCGGCGATGCCGAGCAGATCTTCGCGGCGCTCCATTTCGTGCCAAACGTCCTCGGGCCGTACCCCGGCCGACGCCCACAAGACGGTTAAATTGTAGAGCAGATCGGCACTCTCGCGCACCACCGCCTCGCGATTGCCGTTAACGGCGTCGATTACGACCTCAATGGCTTCCTCGGCAAGCTTCTTGGCCATCCTGGTCGGGCCGCGCTGAAACAGCCGGGCGGTTCGCGAAACTGCCGGATCAAGATCCTTGGCCGCGACCACCGCCAGATATAGCCGTTCGAGCGAATCACTCATACCCCGAGGCTAGTCCAAAGCTTTGGCCAGCGCGTTAACGGCGGCCGACCGGCGGCTTTGATCACCCGGCGGGCGGGATGGCCTCAGTAGTTCGGCCCGTAGCCATATCCGCCGTAGCCGTAGGAGAAGGTGCCCGACTTCGGACACAGACGGCGATGATCGCAGGTGCTCATCGATCGTTCAGACTTCATCCGGCACAGTATCCGACGCCGCGCTCCAGCTGTCATGATACCAACATGCGCGGCAGCCGGAACTGGTCCAGAATCCAATGCGCGTCAGTCAGACAATTGCCATCCGCTGCATTTTGGGTTCCCTGCTGAGCCTCCTTGCTGTTGCCTGCGTAGGGGCGGAGGCGGCGAGCGAACTCCGGTCGCCGATCGCGATCCAGCTCTCCTTCGATCGTCCGCTCGACGCCAGCATGGCCCCCTTCGTGCTGGCATCGGTCAGCGGCCTGTTCAGTTTGGAAGGTCTGGCGGTCACCACCAACATTGCCGGCAGCTCGCCCGACGCCATTGCGCGCGTCGCCAATGGCGTCAGCGAATTCGCGCTGGTCGACATCAACGCGCTGATCCGCTTTCGCGACACCCCACGCGCACCGCCCGTCAAGGCGGTGTTCATGCTGTTCAACCAATCGCCCTACGCCATCATTGCCCGCAAAAGCCGGGGCATCCACGCGCTCTCGGATATCGAGGGCAAAACGCTGGGCGTCGCCGAAGGCGATCTGGCGATCCGGCTGTGGCCTGCGCTGGCGCGGCAGAACGGCATCAGGCCTTCGACGGTGAGGCTAAACAAGATCGGCGCCGCCGTGCGCGAGCCGATGCTGTCGGCGGGGCAGGTCGACGCCGTGACCGGATTTTCATATCTGTCGGGAGTCAATTTGAGGGATCGCGGCGTTCCGGCCGACGATCTTGCGGTGCTTCGGTACGCCGATTATGGCTGCGAAGCCTACGGGTTCGCGGTGATCGTCAATCCGGCGTTCGCAGCCGCAAGACCCGAAGCGGTGAAGGGCTTCGTGCGCGCCGCGATTGCCGGCACCCATCTCACCATCAAGGAGCCCGGCCGGGCGGCGGACGAAGTCGTGCGCCGGATCGAGGACGGATCGCGCGAGCTTGAGCTGGCACGGCTGCGCACCGTGATTGCCGACAACATCCTGACCGGCGAAGTGGAGCGTAACGGGCTCGGCGGCATCGATCCCGCCCGCTTCGAACGGTCGATCAATGAAATCGCCGAGGATTTCAAGTTGCAGAAACGGCCGTCGGCAGCGGATATCTTCGACGACAGCTTCCTGCCTCCGCTGAGCGGCCGTCTGATCAATTGAGCAAAAAGGCGATCGACGCTGTATCTCCAGGGCGTTCCCAGACTAGAATGGCGATCCGAACGATCGTCTGCCCCACCGCTTTCTTTTTTTAAGTCCCTGAACCGCAATGGCTCTGCTTCGGCTCTATAAGCGCGTCCTTGAGGCGCTTGGCAAAGAGGCCCGGCTGGGCTGGATTCTCGCTGCCGCCAATCTGCTGCTGGCCGGCGCCCAATTCGCCGAACCGGTACTGTTCGGCCGCATCGTCGATGTGCTCTCCGGCCCACCATCGGCGCAAGCCTCCGGACCGTGGTCAGCATGGACGCTGTTGGCGGCCTGGGCGGCGTTCGGCCTGTTCACGATTCTGTGCGGCGCGGCGGTAGCGCTGCATGCCGACCGGTTGGCGCACCGCCAGCGCCAGGCGGTGCTGACCAATTATTTCGATCACATCCTGCAGTTGCCGGTAACCTTCCACTCCAGCACCCATTCCGGACGTCTGATGAAGGTGATGCTGAACGGCACCGACTCGTTGTGGCGGCTGTGGGTCGGATTTTTCCGCGAGCATTTTTCCGCGATCATGTCAGTTCTGGTGCTGCTGCCGCTGGCGCTTTACATCAACTGGCGGCTCGCCATCCTGCTGTTCGCGCTGTGCGTGGTCTTCACGGTGCTGACCACGCTGGTGGTGCGCAAGACCTACGGCATGCAGAGCGAGGTCGAGGCGCATTACAGCGATCTCTCCGCCCGCGCCTCCGATGCGCTCGGCAATGTCGCGCTGGTGCAAAGCTTCGTGCGCATCGAGACCGAGGTGCAAGGCTTTCGCCTCGTGGCCGACAAGCTGCTGGCGGTGCAGATGCCCGTGCTGTCGTGGTGGGCGCTGGTCACCGTCATCACCAGGGCGTCGACCACCATCACGGTGCTGGCCATCTTCACGGTCGGCATCGCATTGCACGAGCAGGGCCGTATCAGCGTCGGCGAGATCGTGATGTTCGTGAGCTTCGCCACCATTCTGATCCAGCGGCTCGAACAGGTCGTCAGCTTCATCAACAATGTGTTCATGGAGGCGCCGCGGCTGCGGGAATTCTTCGATGTGCTGGATGCCGTGCCCGCAGTGCGCGACCGGCCCGATGCGATCGATGCCGGCCGTCTCTCCGGGCTGGTCGAATTCAACGACGTTTCGTTTTCGTATGACGGCAAGGCGCCTGCGGTGCAGGACCTGTCGTTTACGGCGCTGCCCGGCCAGATCATCGCGCTGGTCGGCCCGACCGGGGCCGGCAAATCGACCGCCATTGCCCTGCTGCATCGTGCGTTCGATCCGCAAGTTGGCTTCATCAAGATCGACGGCATGGACGTCCGCGGCCTGACGCTGACCGCGCTGCGGCGGAATATCGGCGTGGTATTTCAGGAAGCGCTGCTGTTCAACCGTTCGATCGCGGACAATCTGCGGATCGGCAAGCCGGACGCTACCGACGAGGAGATGCGGACGGCGGCGGCCCGCGCCCAGGCGCTGGAATTCATCGAGCGCAGCGACCACGGATTCGACACCAATGCCGGCGAGCGCGGGCGGATGCTGTCGGGCGGCGAGCGGCAGCGGCTGTCGATCGCACGCGCGCTGTTGAAAGATCCGCCGATCCTGATTCTCGATGAGGCAACCAGCGCGCTCGATGCCGTCACCGAAGCCAAGGTCAACGCCGCGCTCGACGAGGTAATGAACGGGCGCACGACCTTCGTGATCGCGCACCGGCTCTCCACCATTCGCAACGCCACGCGCATTCTGATGTTCGATAGCGGACACGTGATCGAAAGCGGAACGTTCGATGAACTGGTGGCACAAGGCGGTCGTTTTGCGGAGCTTGCCAGGGCTCAATTCATGATCCAGCACAATCCGCGCAACATTCCCGCGCAGGAAGCCAGCAGCGACGCTGTCAAGCTTTAACTACCGCCGAAATTCGGCCTGTTTCACCCCCATTTTATCCTCACAGCCTCTGTTCTGGACTGACGAGCCGGTATAGGTTCGCTGCGCCGTAACCGACGGTGCCGGACAGGCTCGAAACCCGAACTCTCAATGGCGGGACTTTCCCTTTCAAAGGTTGCCCTTTCAAAGGTTGCCCTTTCAAAGGTTTAAGTCTCGAAGGACCGGAATCGGATAGTGCATTCATTTCGCCCCTCACTGCGCAAGTCATGGTGGAACTGGCTCATTCTCGCCGCAGCGCTCGTCGTCGTTGCGCCGCGCGTCGCGCATGCGGAAGCGCTGCTGGTCGTTGAAGCCGATACCGGAAAGGTACTGGAGGCCCAGAACGCCACCTATCCCTGGTATCCCGCGTCGGTGACCAAGCTGATGACGGCCTATGTCACACTCAAGGCGGTCAAGGAGGGGCGCATCACGCTCGATACCTTGTTTACAGTATCGCCGGTCGCGACGGCGCAGTCGCCATCCAAGATGGGCTTCCGGCCAGGGACGCAGGTCACGGTCGATAACGCGCTCAAGATGATGCTGGTGAAGTCCGCCAACGACATGGCCGTGGTGCTGGCCGAAGGTGTCGGAGGCTCAATCGACGGTTTTTCCGCGCAAATGAACCAGGCCGCCCAGCGGCTCGGTATGACGCAGACGAGCTACGTCAATCCCAACGGCCTGCCCGCCGACGGCCAGATCACTTCGGCGCGCGATCTGGCGATCCTGGCCCGCGCGATCATTCACGACCTGCCGGAATACGAATATTTCGTCCACATTCCTTCGATCCGCTTCGGCCGCAAGGTCACGCAGAACTTCAACAAGCTGATCGGACGCTACCCAGGTGCCGACGGCTTCAAGACCGGCTTCATCTGTGCGTCCGGCTACAATCTGGTGGCGTCGGCCACACGCAACGGCAAACGGCTGATCGCGGTGGTGCTCGGCGCTTCCTCCGGCCAGATGCGGGCGGTGCGGGCCGCCCAACTGCTCGAGCGCGGATTCGTCAACGATCAATTGTCCTGGTTGCGTCCTTCGCTCGGCACGGTCGACAATCTGGTGCCGATCGACGCCTCGCCGCCGAACCTGCGCGACGAGATGTGCGGCGGCAAGCGCCACAAGCCGGCCAGCGACGAGGAAGAGGAGAGTGTCGCCGGCAATGCCGCGGGCTCCGTCGGCGGCGAGGCCGCCATCACGTTCTTCACCGCCGGGCTGCAGCCACCGATGATGAATCCGGCGGAACTGCTGGCAGCGGCGCCTGCTGCTTCAGAGCCTATTCCGGTGTACACCGGCCCGACCAGGACCGGCACCAGCTTGATTGCCGCGGTGGCCGAGGACGCCGAAAAGCAGACCTCGCGGCGCCATGGCAGGAAATCGCGGGTTGCAGATAAGGACAAGAAGCCGGTTGCGGCGGCGGAGCCGAAACCTGAGGCCAGCGGCAGCGGCAAGTCGGAAGCCAAGTCGGAAGCCAAGTCGGAAACCAAGCCGGAAATCAAGCCGGAAGCTAAGTCCGAAGCCAGGCTGGCTCCAAAATCCACCGCCAAACCGGCTGCCGCCCGCCACGCCAGTGCCAAGCCGGATGCCACCCCGAAAGCGGCCGATAAGCCTGTAGCCACTTCCGACAAACCTGCCGCGACGGCGTCGAAGCGCAAGGCTGCCGCAAAGCCCAAGGATGCCGACAAGACCAAGCCCGCACCCAAGAGCACCAGCGAGGCCAAGCCGGGGGATCAAACGACCACTGCCGCCGCGCCCCGCGGTTAGGATCAGAGGTCAAAACTATTCAATCGATCTGCTTCCTTCTCCCCTCTCCCCCGCGAAGCGGTGGGGAGGGGTCGGGGGTGGGGGGTCCATCCGCAGGAACCGCTGCTTCGGTGAACGCCGCGCCACCCCCCACCCCCGCCCCCTCCCCACCACGCGCTATGCGCGCGGGGGGAGGGGAGCGGCCGACGTCAGCCAGCCGCTTGCCATGGGCCGCCGCATCGCTCAATACTGCCCAAAACGAGGCAACCCGTTCCAACCAGCGGGGGAAAGCAACCGGAAGGGGAAACACCATGGAGCGCATCTGGCTCAAGCAATATCCGGCCGGCGTACCCGCCGACATCGACGTCACCCAGTACACCTCGCTGGTCGCGTTGCTGGAGGAAAGCTTTGCGAAATTCCGCGACCGCAAGGCCTTCATCTGCATGGACAAGTCGATCACCTACCGCGATCTCGACGAGATGTCGCTGGCGCTCGCGGCCTATCTGCAGAGCAAGGGCCTGCCCAGGGGTGCCCGCGTCGCGCTGATGATGCCGAACGTGTTGCAGTACCCGGTTTCAACCGCCGCCGTGCTGCGCGCGGGTTACGCGGTCGTCAACGTCAACCCGCTTTACACCCCGCGCGAACTCGAACACCAGCTCAAAGATGCCGGCGCCGAGGCGATCATCGTACTTGAGAATTTTGCCACCACCGTTCAGCAGGTGATCGCCAGGACCGCGCTCAAGCATGTCATCGTCGGCAGCATGGGCGACTTGCTCGGCCTCAAGGGGATGATCGTCAACCTGGTGGTGCGGCGGGTCAAGAAGATGGTCCCGGCCTATTCCATACCCGGCGCCGTCACCTTCAACGATGCGCTCGCGGCTGGCCGTCAACTCAAGCTCAACAAGCCGAAGATCGCGCCCGACGATGTCGCCTTCCTGCAGTATACCGGCGGCACCACCGGCGTCTCCAAGGGCGCGACGCTGCTCCACCGCAACATTCTCGCCAACGTGCTGCAGAACGATGCCTGGCTGCAGCCGGCGCTCAGGAAACCGCCGCATGTCGACCAGCTGTTCATCGTCTGCGCGCTGCCGCTCTATCACATCTTTGCATTGACGGCGTGCTTCCTGCTGGCGATGCGCGCCGGCGGCGTCAATCTGTTGATTCCGAACCCGCGCGACATGCAAGGCTTCGTCAAGGAGCTGATGAAATACCAGGTCAACAGTTTCCCGGCGGTCAACACGCTCTACAACGGACTGTTGCACACGCCTGGCTTCGACAAGGTCGATTTCTCCAAACTGAAGACCTCGTTCGGCGGCGGCATGGCCACCCAGAAAGCCGTCGCGGAAGCCTGGCTGAAGACCACCGGCTGCGCGCTGTCCGAGGGCTATGGCCTGTCGGAGACATCGCCGACCCTGACCTGCAACCCCGCCGATACCGACAAGTTCTCCGGCTCGATCGGTCTTCCCGTTCCGTCGACCTATCTCTCGATCCGCGACGATGACGGCAACGAGGTTCCGCTCGGCCAGCCCGGCGAAATCTGCGCCAAAGGCCCGCAAGTGATGGCCGGCTACTGGAACCGGTCCGACGAGACCGCGAAGGTGATGACCGCGGACGGCTACTTCCGCACCGGCGATATCGGCGTGATGACGGCGGACGGCTACACCAAGATCGTCGACCGCAAGAAGGATATGATTTTGGTGTCCGGCTTCAACGTCTATCCCAACGAGATCGAGGATGTGATCGCGAGCCACCCCAGCGTGCGGGAATGCGCCGTGATCGGCGTCCCGGACGCGCGGTCGGGTGAAGCGGTCAAGGCCTATGTCGTAAAAAAGGACCCCAATATCACCGCCGAGGACATCATCAAGTTCTGCCACGCGCAGTTGACCAATTACAAGATTCCGAAGCAGATCGAGTTCAGGACCGAATTGCCCAAGACCAATGTCGGAAAAATCCTGCGCCGCGAATTGCGCGACGAAAAGAAGGCCGCGGCCGCCTGAGCCGGGGCTACAGATGGCCAGGAGGGCCCCTTGCGGGCCCCT
>NZ_JBEKXH010000112.1:0-16129 GCF_049512235.1 Bradyrhizobium sp. | reverse complement strand
GCAGCACCGCGGCGATGGCACGCATTGCAGCGCCGTCGATCGCCACATCGCGCAGGATCAGCGCGCGGGCACCCGCATTTCGCGCCTCGCGCAGCAGCCGCCGTGCGGCGTCCTGCGCCATGTCGCGGTCGAGCAGCGGCGTGCACAAGGTGCCGTAGGGGTGGGCGCTGACCAGCGCCGGCAGCGGAATGCCGTAGGCGCGCCACATCGAGATGACAGGCATCAGGCCGGTCAGGCGCAGCGCGCGATCCGGGGCCGATGAGGGTTCGCTCCACGCGCAGAGTGCGGAGGCATGGGTGCGGCCCCGTGCCGAGGCATTCACCGCCAATTCCCATTCGGGCAGATAGTAGCCGTTAGGCTCGACGGCGCGTTCGGCCAGCGCCCGCCACTCGCTCGCGGGCACCGCTGTCAGCGGTGCGAAGCCATCGCCGCGCGGCTGAGCCGCCGTTGCCCGCTGGCCGGCGGCATCTTGTACCGCCGCGCGGCGCAATGCTGAATTCGCGACCTCGACCACGTCCCCGTTTCCCCGCCCTGAGCGCCATTGGCGCCCCGCTATCCCCGCGCGTTGCCGGAAAATCCTAAGGGAAACGTTGGAAAATAGGGTTGGCGCCGGGAATCAATTCGAGCGGTAGCGTTAACCGCGCGTTTAGCGTGCGGAACGCCCGGTTCGGCCAGCGGCGGGAGATGCTTTCCCGATGGCTGGTGCAGGGGCGATGAAGACGAAGCCATCATCGATACCGAAGACTTCGAGCGGTAGTATTAACCGTGCGTTGATCGTTGGCCCCCCGGCGCTCACGCCAAGTGGCAGATCATCGATCGATCGGGTGGCAGGAAATGATCTGCGTCTACCACGGTTTGTCCGGTCGAAGCATCGGTCGCCTTGATCGCGATGTCGACGGGATTTGGCGGCAGCATTGCGCCTGCCGCCTCAACCGACATGCGCAGTTCACGGGTCTGGTCCTGGCCGGCGTCGACGAGCAGCCTGCCATCGGCGCCGCGCACGATGCCGACAATGTGCACGGTCGCGCCCGGCAGGCTGCTCGGCCTTTTTCAAGGACATGCGCGGCTCGCCGCGGTCGCGGCGATAGGTCACGTTAAGCGCCCACTCGTCGGTCAGGGCGGCCTGGATCCGCGGCCAGGGACACATGTAGATGCAGACCTGCTCGCGCGCATGGCCCGCGAAAGTGTAGGTGGTGGCGATTAGGATCGCGATCCACATACGGCGAAGCGGCCGTAGACGGCTTGCGGATAAACCTTTTTGCGGGGCGCATAAAGGGATTCCTAGATGATGGTCTCGCTCATGTCTTCCCCGCAAATCCCGGATCTGGTCTGTGTTGTTCGCCACATGCCTGTTTATCGCGATCGGCGCCTTTTTCCGGGGTGATGCGCTATATCGGCTGGTAGCTCTCCGACCCGCAGTTGTCGGAGGCCTCGGCGTGCCTGCGGTCGATGATGACCCCGTCGCTGATCGTGATCCGGTAGGTCTGTGCGCCGATCGGTCTGCCGGTCGCGGAGGTCAGCTCAGCGGTGACGCAGGCGGTCCATCCCGGTCCGACGGGCACGTGGTGCGGCGGCGCGACCTGAATTTGGCGCGGGTTGGAGGAGGCGACGAATACTGCATCGAGATTTTCGCGCACCAGCTTTCCGACATCCGGGAGCGGTTCGGGCGGCGGCGGTTCGACGCTTTTGACCCGCATGAACGCCGGCACCGGCGCGCGGCTGTCGGCAAACGCGCAGGCCGCCAGTACGAGTGCTCCGCCTGCCATTACCGCCACCCGAACAATGAACCGCGGCATGAAAGCTTACCCTGCGCCGATCTTCGATTATGCCCGGTCGCGGTCCCCAGGCGAGAATAATTGTGATCAACAGTTGCTGAAGCGGGCCACCGAAAGCGCTATCATGCGTCGCGGTCGCGTTGTATTTTTGCCACGATCCGGTCGCAGCGAAAGTTCTGACATCACAGGGAGACAGCGGCGATGAAGACCTTGACGATGGCCGCGGTGGTGCTGGCGTTGATCGCGGTACCCGCGCTTGCCCAGATGGGCGGCAAGCGGCACAAGGGCGATGACAGCAAGACCGAGCAGAAGAAGCCGCAAGTCGACGACAAGGCCTACCAGGCTGCGCTTAAAAGAATTCCGGAGCCGAAGGAAAAATATGACCCTTGGTCGGTCGCGCGGCCAGCGGAACCTGACAAGAAAACCAAATAGGCTTCAATCCGTCCGGAACATGCGCGGGGCTAGTCGAACGCGACTCTGATCTGCTTTTCGTTCTTCCAGACCGCGCGGCAACGGCGGATGAATTTATCGGTCTCGATCACCAGGGTGAACGACTTGGGCAGGCCGACCGGACTGGCAATATCCAGTCGCGCGCCATTCGACGAGATGCTCCGGACCACGCAGTCAATACCACCGCCGCCGTCAAACGTCAGCGTACCGCGTTTGAGCACTCTTTGTCTGGTTGCTGCCCGCTTGTCGATCGTGTCGTCGTGCATAGCCGTCGTTCCCATTTTCAGCGGTTATGCTGATGACGATACCATCGCCAAATTTCGGTCTGGTAAATTCGATCGAAACCCCGGCAGCATGTGGATTTATAGATGCTTTACGATGACGCGGGTCGGCGGCTTGTTGGTCAGACAGCTGTAAAAGGATCGATGCGTCGCGGGCGGTGCCGTCACAACATCGCAAAAGCGCTTGAGACCATCGCCACCGGCTTGTTGTCGGTGGCGCTGGACAAGGTCACACGGCCGAAACTCATGGTGCGTCCGAGCCGCACCACCCGCGCATCCGCCAGCACGTCCGATTCCGTAACGGCACGTATGAAATGCGTGGTCTGATCGACGGTGGTCATCGGCCGGTAGCCGCGGTTGGCCGCCAGGATCGCGAACACCATGGCGGTGTCGGCGAGCGCCATCAGTGCCTGACCGCAGACGATGCCGCCGCCCCGGCACAGGCGTTCCGAGAACGCCATGCGCAGGATCGCCCCCGGCTGCCAGTCGGCAGCAGCGCCCGGCGGCGGCACGCATTCGACGCTGTCGATCGACAGCCCGAGGTCTTGCACCCAGGGCGCGAACACCTCGCCGAGAACGCGCCGGGCTTCCTCGATATTGAATTCCGCTGCGTTTGGCTCGTATGACATCAACGGGAGTTTCCTTCGCCTGCGGGGCTGACCGAGTTTGGCCGGACGATGTGAGGGGGCATTCTAGGACGCATTTGGCGCAAAGGGACACTTGCTTTGCGCCGCTCAAAAATGTTGACTAGATTCCCTCAAAGGGGATATCGGGAGCTGGGTGACCATGTTCGGGCGATTGGCACTGATTTTGAGCGTGGTCGCGATGGGGCTCGCCCTCAATGGCTGCACCAGATGCGGCCCGTTCTGGGAAGACTGGATGCAGTCGCCGAAATCCTGCAAGTCGGACCATCTTTAGGGCAGGATCAATCGGCGACAAATAGGAAACCAGCGATGCTGCATCGACGCTGGCGCGGCCCGCAAGGTACGCTTGGCGCAGCGATGCCCACGGTGGTATATTTGGTGCGAAAATGCAGGGAGCATCTCCATGAAGGTTTTTCGCGTGGCGGCTGTCGTCGCAGTTCTGGCAGGGCCGGGTTATGCGCAAGCGCAGACGCCCCACGTCAACATGATCCCTGAACTCGCCTCCAAGACGCCGGAAGAGAAGGAAGCCGATGAGGCGAGAGACAAGGCCTACAAGGAATCGCTGAAGAAAATACCGGACACCAAGGCGTCTTCCGACCCCTGGGGCAATGTGCGCAGCGTCGATGCGCCCAAGGCATCGGCTCCGGCGAAGCCGCGGACCAAAACCGGCAGCAACGCGAATTAAGCGTATCCAGTGCGGTGACCGTTCCTTCGCGCAGTTGTGCGCTCCCCGGGGATGAGGTCTAGGCCCTAATGGTGAGAAGGCCGCCGTCGGCCGTTCGGGCGAAGGCGCGGCGTCTCGAACCCGTAAGGCCACTTGAAGCGCGATCGTCAAGGCCGATCTGGAGGGCGCCGTCCCCCGCGCGGTCAGGCCAGAATGACGGATTGATCGACCAGCGTCTGGTAGCACTCGCAGGAGATCCGAAGCAGCGCTGCCCGGTCCAGGATTTTGATCACGCCGCGCGAATAGGTGATGGCGCCCGAGCTTTGTATCTTGCTGGCCACCTCAGTCACCGAGGTCCGCCGCACGCCGAGCATTTCCGCCAGGAATTCCTGCGTCAGATTGACGGTGTCGCTGGCCGCCCGATCCGCGCTTTGCAGCAGCCAGCGGCAGAAACGCGCCTCGATCGAATGCAGTGCGTTGCAGGCGGCGGTGACCCGCGCCTGCGACAACAGCACCTCGTTGTACCGGATGCACAGATTGCGGATGGGATCGCTCGATGCCGCCACGGTCCGGAAATGGGTGGCGGCGATTTTGCTGCAGGCCATGGGCATCTGCACCACGACGCGAACCAGCGATTTGTAGAGACCTAGCCCGGCCATGGCGCCGACCACGCCTTCGCGCCCGACGGTCGCGGTTTCGATCGCCTTGCCGTCGCGCAGCACGGCGAGCAGCGACAGCATGCCGTAATGCGGGAAGTAGATCTGGTCGACCTCGTCGCCCGACTCGGTCAGCACATCTCCTTGCGGCAAGGAGAGCGTGGACAGATACGGCGAGAGCCGATCGAAATCATCGCGCGGAAGGGAGGCAAGCAGTCTGTTGTCCAGGGAAAGACCGGGGTTCGAAACGGACATTGGCACTGCGGTATCCCGCCCGGTCGGTCGGGCCGATGTACCGCAGGGGTGGATGGACGCTCCGAGAGGGCGGTCCGCGGAAGCACCGACTATAGGAAAAACAAACCGCGCTGTCCGTCCGGTAGCCGTCATAGCGCCCTCTGTGCTGCGCCCTGACTAAACCGCAATTGACTGGCCGGGGCGCGCTTTCGCGGCTCCATATCGGTGGTCGGAAAGCGGACACAGGAGATGGCCGATGGGTCTTCTCGGGCCTATCCGACTTTGCTCACCAGCCGGTTTTTCTTGTCGGCCCTGGGCGCGATGGGAGTATCGCCGAGCAGCCGATCGAACTCCAGCTTCGAAATCTCGTAACACTCACAGGCGCGTTGGCGCAGTGCATCGTGATCGAGGATCGTGACATGGCCGCGCCGATACCGGATCAGCGCGGCTTTTTGCAAGGACCCCATCACGTCGCTGACGGTGGTTCGCCGCACACCCAGCATCATTCCAAGGAATTCCTGCGTCAGCAGAAAATCGTCGGTGGGCATCCGGTCGCGGGTCATCAAGAGCCAGCGGCAACAGCGCTGTTCGACCCGGTGAAGATGCGCGCAGGCGGCCGATTGCGCGACCTGGTTGAAGAACGCATGGGCATAGCGGAGCATGATAAGGTTCAATGTCCGGTGCGAAGCGAGTTTGGCGCGGAAAATGCCGGCGTCGATCATCAGCGCCGTTCCCGGAACCTGCACGTAGACCGATGACGGTGCCTCGCGGTCGCCGAGACAGACCGGCAGCCCCACCATTCCTTCGCTGCCGATGGTGCCGACTTCCGCGCTCGATCCATCGGATGTCGTGAGCACCAGCGAGGCGACGCCTTCGACGGGGAAATACACCTGCTCGATCGGCCGCGACGCTTCATAGAGGCTTTTGCGATATTCCAGGGCTACCTGCGACAGGTGTGGCCGCAAGCGCTCATAGTCGTCATCCGGCAACAGCGAGAGCAGCCGGTTGGTCCGTCGCGTGCAATCAAGCATGACCATGGTCTTCCTTCGTCGGCGGGGAATGTTCGGGCCGTCCCTCAGGTTCCGCCCCGATCTTGCCGGCCGGCCCGCCAAACCGCCGTATCGTCATTGGTGTGGTGATTTTCCAGGACGCGGGCCCGTGCAGCGAATTCATCGGCAAGTCTGATAAGACTCTCGCACAAGCTGGGATCGATGGAGCCACGGGCAAGACGGCGGCAACGCTCCGCCTGTTCGCGTAGGTAAAAGGACTGTGCCATCGGACCCACTCGCAACAAGGCGGGAGTCCCATTCGGGGCTCTCGGTCGCCGGCGCTTGAAGGAACCTTGCCGGCCCGCATGGGACGATACAGGCTTTATGTCCGCTAGGCGACATAAATTTCTGACTACGGAAGCGCCGCCGAGACTCGGATTGGATGGTGGGGGGCGCTATATTGAGCAAGTCGATATGGTACGGAGTTGCGACTTGGCTACTCGCCCGCGCGATCTGGCAGACCGTTTGGCCGGCCGGCGCAAGCCGAACGACGGCTATCTGCGCGAGACCTTCAACCTGCCGCGCGACCAGGCGCGCACCAGGGCGCGTGATTTCCTCACCCGCTATCCCAAGGCCGCTTATATGAGCGGGGTGGAAAGCTGGCGCGAACTGCCTGGTGGCAACATTGAATTTACCATGCGGCGGTTGCCGAGCGCCGATTAGCGCATGTTGCGCAAGAAAAGAGCGGGCCCTCGGATTTCACCCGGGATGGGTAACGGCTTTCCGAAAGGAGCCTGCTCAATCTGAGAGATGGGATCATGATCCGATTCATTCTAATCGGATCATGATGTTGGCGTGGCCGTTTTGAACATCAGTGTCTTGGGATGGCGCCAACTCTGTTAAGATTTTTTCGATATCGGATACTCAAGCACCATTTATCCTTTGCTGGGAGAAACCATGGCAAGACACCGCAAGGACCTCGGAGAGCGTGTCCATGTCCGGGTCGAGATTCACAAGTCCGGCTATTTGATCCTGGCGCCCGACGCGCCCTGGATCGAGTGCCGGGTCGTCGACGTCTCCCACTCAGGCATTTGCCTCGATGTCGGCGCGTTGGCGGTTCCGGAACTCTTCGGCATCGCGTTCACCTCTGGTGGCGAGGTCATTCGGGTATGCGCCCGGGTCTGGCGCCGGGGCCAAGAGATGGGCGCCCGCTTCGTGACCGCAAAGGAGCTGCGGACGGGTTTGGGCACGGCTCCGGCAGCGGCTCCGAAGCTTGAAGCGTCGGTCGGCTGAGAGAGCCGGGGAGAGCCGGCGCGGCTATTTCCCGATATCGCGAGACGGCTTGCCGTCCGCTCCTAATCGCTCCTAATCCACCAGTTCCGCCGTCAGGCGAATTCGAAATACCGGATGCTTGGACTCGTCCAGGAATTCCATCTGCCATTCGGAGTTCGGCTTAAGCCTGCGGGCAATGCTACCGACCAGATCACCGCAAACGCGGGTCAATTCTTGCCAAGCGGCGTCGCGGTCGGCGAACTCGGCGCCGTGGTCGCAGGCGCCGGAGTAGGGACCATTTTGAATGCGGAAAAAATAAAGCGGCATGGCATCAACGCGTTAGAGTTGCTGTGGGTTTGGAAAAGTGGCGCAAGTAAACGATGCGATGCAGTGGATTCCTAAATCCTGGCCGGAGCAACTCCGGGGTGTTGCGGTGTTTTACCCAGGTGCCAGGTTCCAGGTCGGCGGTCATTCGCTCTCGGTAATCCGGATCAGTCCGTCGCCGGTCACGATTGGGCCTTTGGCGGTCACGGCGACATAGCCGAGGGTGACCAGTTTTGCCAGATGAGGATCCGGGATGTGGGCGTCGGGCGAGCTGATGGCGACCTCGATCAGCGAAGCGAATTCTTCGGGCGTCAAAAGCTTCGGCGTATGCACGGTCATTGCTGAACTCTTGGTTCGGAGGCGCGGCGCGGCCGCCAGCTACCGGGTTGGCCACGCGAACGAGCCCCGAACTGCGAGGTCCGGGGCTCATTGTCAACGTCGTAGCTTCCCGTCGGGCAGTTCGGCAATGACGGAATATTTCTAACGCGAACGGCGGCGTGACACCTTGAGTCAGATCAAAAGGGTCAGATAACCAAAAGAGTCGGATCAAAAGACTCAGATCAGAAGAGTCAGAAATGTCGGCTCATCGAGGAGGAGCAGGACGCTGGCCAGGACAAACGGCAAAACCAGCGTCTCCGCCACCATGCGGATGCGAAATACCGGTCTGTCGGTCGCATCCAAAGCCTCAATGCTCCATTCGGAGTTTTGCCGGAGGCCATTGCAGCTTCCGCCAATGAGGTCACCGCAGATCTTGGTCAATTCGTTCCAGGCATCGTCACGGCATGAGAACTCGCACGCCTCGGAGGCGCTGCAGCGTTCGCCGTCGTGGGTCCGGAACGAATAGAGCGGCATGGCGAACGCCAATCGTTGAGGCCGCTCCAAAACCATGGGACTAGGCCTAAAAAGACCTCTCGAAGCTTAAGCAGATTCCTATTCTTGAAAAAGCGCAATCCGTAGAACTACGGAGAACAAGGCGAACTCCCGAGGAATCAAATCCTCAGGATCCGTAGCCCGTAGAGCGTAAAACTACGTGGCAGGCTCGCGCGCGGCTTTCTTGAGCTCGCGGTCAATTCGCAGCTGTACGCGGCGGATCGCCAGCAAGGCGATCCGCGTTTCCGTCCGTCCGGATTTGATCTCGTCGCCAAGCTGGAATTGCCATTTCCAGACGCCGGGCGTTGCCGTCATTGCAACCGTGTATTCCACGCCTCTATGATTCATGGGCCATCTCCCCACCAAGAAACCTCCGTTGCGACCTACAATAAAACTGTAAGTTGCATATGGTCAATATTGCTCACGTTCAGAAACTGCCAGTGCCCCGTGTGTAAGGCGCTGACCGTTTCAGCAGGAGATCGCAATCTGGGGATTACGGGACTGGGTGCGGCGGGGTTTCAAAACGCGCCGGGATTAATTGCCCCGGGCGTTCCATTACGCTCTGGCCGCGTCCTATCAGGCCAGCGGTTCCGCGACCAGCCTCAGCCGGTAGACCGGGGTGCCGGCCTGATCGCTGACCTCGATCTGCCAATTGCAGTCGCTGTCGACCTCACGAAGCACGTCCGGCATTAGATCGGCACATAGGCCGATGGCTTCTTTTTGGGCGGCTGCCAGATCCGGAAGTCGTGACGTGACCGGAGTGTTCGAGAATTTACCCTCTTTGACGCTGAAGGAATAGGTCTGCATCGGTGTTCCCCCATTTCAGCCCAACCGGTTGGAGCGGTCATGAAGCCAAAGGTTGCTTGACGAACTCGGTATTTTTACGACCAGGGCGTTAATAAATTCAAAACATGACTTCAGAGTTGCGACCGGGCGGAGCCCGATTCGCTGCGCGGCAAGAGCGCTGCCACCGTTCTAATGCAGCCTGCCCGAGAGGGACAAGGGCACGCTTTTACTGCGCCTCCGGCCTCGGCACGGAGGCAGCTTCTATGACGAGTTGTTCGAGCTTGGCGCACATAGGGCACTTGAAGAACACGGCCTCGAATTTCGCGTCTACCGGCTGCCGGGCAACGCGCTTCATCTTGGTTCTGCAGATGGGGCAGGGTTCACCGGCTGATTCCATGGTCGTCAATCTATCGCGCGACGAATGTGACAGTCATTTGAACTTCCGTAGAATTACGGAATTTTGATTGCGCGGCTTGGTGGTGCAAGCCCGAGTTCCGAAACGTTCCGGTTCAGGCAATCTGCGTAGAACTACGGAGCTTTGTTCACGCTTACGGTCACATCGGATTTTCCGATTCCCCCGCTGACGATTTGAGAAGACTGCCTGGGCCCAGAAACGACCCCTCCCGATCCGACTATGTTGTGGGTCGGTGCCGCGGCTCAATCCGCCGACAGTCATATGCCCTGCGCCATGCTTTGTTCTCCGTGGAACTACGGAGATCCGTCCCGGAGTGTTCACCCCCTGTTTCAAACCAGACGGCACATTGCCGGCTTATACTACTATAAGTAGAAAATCGCCGATGTCGCCCGTCACCAAAAGAACATATTGCGAACCCGGAACAAATAGGGTACAGCATTCCGGCCTACCATCCGTTTGTCCCCCCAGCGAATCCCCGCCATAAGGAGTACTACCAATGTCCGCTACTGCCCTGCGTATCGTCGAAGGATCCTCCATGGACAAGACCAAGGCCCTTTCTGCCGCGCTCTCCCAGATCGAGCGCCAGTTCGGCAAGGGTTCGGTGATGAGGCTCGGCAAGAACGACCGCTCGATGGACATCGAGACCATCTCCTCGGGTTCGCTCGGGCTCGACATCGCGCTTGGTGTCGGCGGCCTGCCGCGCGGCCGGGTGGTGGAAATTTATGGGCCGGAATCCTCGGGCAAAACCACGCTGGCGCTGCACACCGTCGCCGAGGGCCAGAAGAAGGGCGGCATCTGCGCCTTCATCGACGCCGAACACGCGCTCGATCCGGTTTACGCGCGGAAGCTCGGCGTCAATATCGACGAACTCCTGATCTCGCAGCCCGATACCGGCGAGCAGGCGCTGGAAATCTGCGACACGCTGGTGCGCTCCGGCGCGGTCGACGTGCTGGTGGTGGATTCGGTGGCGGCCTTGGTGCCGAAGGCCGAACTGGAAGGCGAGATGGGCGATGCGCTGCCCGGCCTGCAGGCGCGACTGATGAGCCAGGCGTTGCGCAAGCTCACCGCCTCGATCAACAAATCCAACACCATGGTGATCTTCATCAACCAGATCCGGATGAAGATCGGCGTGATGTACGGCTCGCCGGAGACCACCACCGGCGGCAACGCGCTGAAATTCTATGCCTCGGTCCGGCTCGACATCCGCCGCATCGGCGCGATCAAGGAGCGCGACGAGGTGGTCGGCAACCAGACCCGGGTCAAGGTGGTGAAGAATAAGCTGGCGCCGCCGTTCAAGCAGGTCGAATTCGACATCATGTATGGCGAGGGCGTCTCCAAGATGGGCGAAATTCTCGATCTCGGCGTCAAGGCCGGCATCGTCGAGAAATCCGGCGCCTGGTTCTCCTATGACAGTCAAAGGCTCGGCCAGGGCCGCGAGAACTCCAAGGCCTTCCTGAAGGCCAATCCCGACATGACCGCCAAGATCGAGGCGGCGATCCGCCAAAACTCCGGCCTGATCGCCGAGCAGATCCTGGCCGGCTCGCCCGAGCGCGACACCGACGCCGACGTCGAGGAGCCGGCTGAGGAGTGATCCGCCGTTTGCCCCGGCAGTTCCACAGCTTGGCTTTTAAATTCTCTGCTGGATAAAATGGGTCCCGGACGCGGTGCATCGTGAAGGACGTTGCACCGCGTCCGGGACGCGGGTTGTTGGAGCGGCCGCTTGCTCCGTTGCCCTCACTCCGCCGCCTCTGCATAATCCTCAACCGGCGGGCACGAGCAAACCAGGTTGCGATCGCCATAGACGTTGTCGACGCGCCCGACCGGGGACCAGTATTTGTCGACCCGCGAGGTGCCCTTTGGAAAGCAGCCCTCGGCACGTGGATAGGCGCGCTGCCACGCATCCTCGACGATGTCGTGCACCGTGTGTGGCGCGTGGCGCAACGGCGAGGACTCGACCTTGAAGCGGCCGCTTTCGATCTCGGCAATCTCGCGCCGGATCGCGATCATGGCGTCGCAAAAGCGGTCGATCTCAGCCTTGGATTCGGATTCGGTGGGCTCGATCATCAGCGTGCCCGGCACCGGAAAGCTCATGGTCGGTGCGTGGAAGCCGTAATCGATCAGCCGTTTGGCGATGTCGTCGACGGTGACGCCGCAGGAGGCCTTCAAAGGCCTGGGATCGACGATGCATTCGTGGGCGACACGGCCCCTAGCATTGCGGTACAGCACCGGAAAATGCGGATCTAACCTGGTCGCGACATAGTTGGCGTTGAGGATCGCGATTTCGGTGGCGCGGGTCAGGCCTTCGCCCCCCATCATCAGGATGTAGAGATAGGAAATCGTCAGGATCGACGCCGAGCCGAATGGCGCCGCCGAAACCGGCCCGACGCTCCGCGGCATCTCACCATCGGTGACGGGGTGTCCCGGCAGGAACGGCGTCAGATGGGCTTTGACGCCGATCGGTCCCATGCCCGGGCCGCCGCCGCCGTGCGGAATGCAGAAAGTCTTGTGCAGATTGAGATGACTGACGTCGGCGCCGTAATCGCCGGGCCTGGACAGGCCGACCTGCGCATTCAGGTTGGCGCCGTCGAGATAGACCTGTCCGCCATGGCCGTGCACGATGTCGCAGATCTCGCTGATGTGCTCCTCGAACACGCCATGGGTGGAGGGATAGGTGATCATGATGGCGGCGAGATTTTTGGCATGCTGCCCCGCCTTGGCGCGGAGGTCGCCGACATCGACGTCGCCGCGCGCATCGCAGGCGACCACGACGACCTCCATGCCGGCCATGCTGGCGGAGGCAGGATTGGTGCCGTGTGCCGAGGAGGGGATCAGGCACACCTTGCGATGGGCCTCACCGCGCGCGGCGTAATAGGCGCGGATGGAGAGCAGCCCGGCATATTCGCCCTGCGCGCCGGAATTCGGCTGCAGCGAGATCGCGTCATAGCCTGTGATGTCGCACAGCCATTGCTCCAGCCGCCCGAACAGCGCGTGATAGCCATCGGCCTGATCGCGCGGCGCGAACGGATGCAACTGGGAAAATTCCGGCCAGGTCAGCGGCATCATCTCGGTGGTGGCGTTGAGCTTCATGGTGCAGGAGCCCAGCGGAATCATCGCCCGGTCGAGTGCGAGATCGCGGTCCGAGAGTTTTCGCATGTAGCGCAACAGTTCGGTCTCCGAGCGATGTTCATGGAACACCGGATGGGTAAGGAACGGGCTGCCGCGCTTCAACTCGGCGGGCAGCGCATCGCGCACGCCGGTCTCGATGTCAGCGTAATCAAGCCTGCCGCCGAACGCGCGCCAGACCGCCTCGACGATGGCAGGCGTCGTGGTTTCGTCGAGCGCGATGCCGAGCGTGCCGTTGCCGATGCGCAGGTTGATATTCTCGGTCAGGGCACGGGAGCTGATCTCGCTCTGCTTGCCGCCGGCGTCTACCGTCACGGTATCGAAAAACGCCTGACAATGCGGCGCAAAGCCGAGCTTGCGCAATCCCGCCGCCAGCACGGCGGCGCGCCGATGCACCATCCGGGCGATCTGGGTCAGCCCCTCCGGGCCGTGATAGACCGCATACATCGAGGCGATCACGGCCAAAAGCACCTGCGCGGTGCAGATGTTGGAGGTCGCCTTTTCCCGCCGGATGTGCTGCTCGCGGGTCTGCAGCGCCAGCCGATAGGCAGGCTGGCCGCGCGCATCGATCGACAGCCCGACGATGCGCCCGGGCAGCGCGCGTTTGAACTGATCACGCACCGCGATGTAGGCGGCGTGCGGTCCGCCATATCCCATCGGCACCCCAAAGCGCTGCGCCGATCCGATCGCGATGTCGGCGCCGAGTTCGCCAGGTGAGGCGAGCAGTGTCAACGCCAGGAGATCGGCGGCGACCACGCTGAGCGCGCCCTTGGCGCGCAAGCTTGCTATCGCCGGCCTGAGGTCGCGCACCGCGCCCGACGAGGCCGGATATTGCAAGAGGCCGCCGAACACCTCGGCGCCTTCCAGATCGCTTGCGGGATCGCCGACGATCAGTTTCCAGCCCAGCGGCTCGGCACGGGTGCGCAGCACCGCCAGCGTCTGCGGATGCACCTCGGCATCGACGAAAAAGGCTTTTGCCTTCGACGGTGCGGCGCGTTCCGACAGCGCCATCGCTTCGGCGGCCGCGGTCGCCTCATCCAGCAGCGAGGCGTTGGCCACGTCGAGCCCGCTGAGATCGCAGATCATGGTCTGGAAGTTGAACAACGCTTCCAGCCGGCCCTGGCTGATCTCGGGCTGATAGGGCGTGTAGGCCGTGTACCAGGCCGGGTTTTCGAGGATGTTGCGCTGGATCACCGTCGGCAGAACAGTCCCAGCATAGCCCATGCCAATCAGCGAGGTGAACACTGGGTTGCGCGACGCAAGCTCCCTCATATGCGCCAGCGCCTCCGTCTCGCTCAGGGGTGAGCCGAGATCGAGCGGCAGTTTCTGCCGGATCGCCGACGGCAGGGTTTGTGCCATCAATGTCCCAAGGCTTTTGACGCCGACGGTTTCCAGCATCGCCGCGATGTCGCGAGGGGAAGGGCCGATGTGACGGCGCGCGAAGGTGCTGGCGGCATCACTGGCGGGTCTACGGTGCTCGGTCATCGCGTGTTCCTCGTTGCGCAAATTGCATCATTTGTCGTCACGCCGTATGTGCCTTATACGCGGCTTCATCCATCAGGCCGTCGAGTTCGCTTTTGTCAGCTATCTTCATTTTGAAAAACCAGGCCTTGCCGGCGGCATCGGAATTGACCAGCGCGGGCTGTTCGGGGAGCGCACCGTTGATTTCCAGCACATCGCCCGAAATCGGCGCGTAGACATCAGAAGCCGCCTTGACCGATTCGACCACGGCGGCGGCTTCCGCCTTTTTCAGGCTGCGGCCGACTTTCGGCAGTTCGACGAACACCACGTCGCCGAGCTGGGTCTGGGCGTAATCGGTGATGCCGATGGTGGCGACGTCGCCCTCGATACGGAGCCATTCGTGGTCTGATGTGAACAGCCTCGTCATGACAGATCCTTCAGCGTTTGTAGCCATTGGGGACAAAGGGCACGGACGAAACACAAAGCGGCAACCGCTGTCCGCGCAATTCGGCGAACACAGTGCTGCCGGAAGCCGTGTGCGCGGCGGGCAGGTAGCCCATCGCGACCGGCGCGTTGAGGCTCGGACCAAACCCGCCCGAGGTAACCGCGCCAATGGGCAGGGTTGCAGTCGCGTATTCGAAAAGCGGCACGCCTTCGCGCACCGGTGCGCGGCTCTCGGGCCGCAGTCCGACGCGGCGGCGCGGGGCGCCGTTCTCAAGCTGATCGAGAATTCTGTCCGCGCCGGGAAAGCCGCCGGCGCGTGCGCCACCATTGCGGCGGCTTTTCTGAATGGACCATTCCAGCGCGCCTTCCACCGGCGTCGTCGTGGCGTCGATGTCGTGGCCGTAAAGGCATAGTCCGGCCTCGAGCCGCAGGCTGTCGCGTGCGCCAAGTCCGATTGGCAGCACGTCGACATCGGCAAGCAGCGCGCTCGCCAGCCGCTCCGCCTCGACGGCCGGCACCGAAATCTCAAAGCCGTCCTCGCCGGTATAGCCGGAACGCGAGACAAAACAGTCGATGCCGTCGACGCGGCGCGGACCGGCGTCCATGAATCGCATGGCCGCAACGTCTGCACATAATTTCGTCAGTACCGCTTCCGCCTTGGGTCCCTGCAGCGCGATCAGCGCGCGATCGGCGAGCGCCTCGATGCTGCAGGCGTCAGCGAGGCCGGCGCGCAGATGGGCCTCGTCGTCAGCCTGGCAGGCGGCGTTGACCACCAGGAACAGACGGTCGCCGAGATTCGCCACCATCAGGTCATCGAGAATGCCCCCGGCCGCATTTGTGAGCTGTGCGTAGCGCTGCCGTCCGGGTGCTACCGAGAGGATATCCTGCGGCACCAGCCGTTCCAGAGCCCGCGCCGCATCCTCGATGTGGCCGGATTTCGGGCGGAGCACGATCTGGCCCATATGCGAAACGTCAAACAGGCCGGCGGATGAGCGGGTATGCAGGTGTTCCCGGAGCACACCAGTTCCGTACTGCACCGGCATGTCATAGCCGGCGAACTCCACCATCTTGCCGCCGCGCGCCAGGTGCAGCGCGTGCAAAGGGGTATGTTTCAGCTCGGTTTTGTCAGCGTACACAAGCATCAAGGGGCCCTCGCGGTTCTCACGGGATGATTCCCGTAAAAGCCCGTCGAAGCCCCATCTGTCGCTGTGCCTGAGAGTATTATCCCGTCGGCGGACGCTTCCGGGTTTTCAGGCCCTTTGGCGTCTCTTTCCAGATGCAGTCAAGTCACGCGGTCCGTTTGCCTGAGAGTTTCCGGGGCGGTTGCTCCTTCGGCGCCGGCTTACCTCAGCCGATCTCTCCCGACGTGACTGTCTAAAACAGATAGGACAAGAACACGCTCGCGCCAAGGCTGTCAACGCAGCTGCGTCAGCTTTCAACGGTTCTTGTGCTGATGCGGCAAGCCCCTGATCTCTTGCACACTTTCTGGACAGCGCGATCCCCAATGTCTAAAAGCGTGCTCTGGAGAAAGACCCAGAGATGGCGAATTCAGGGCTTTTTGCGATTGGACCAAAATGAGCGGCGTTAACGAAATCAGGTCGACATTTCTTAACTTCTTCGCCGCCAACGGCCACGCCATCGTGCCGTCGTCGCCGCTGGTGCCGCGCAACGACCCGACGCTGATGTTCACCAATGCCGGCATGGTGCAGTTCAAGAACGTCTTCACCGGCGTCGAGAAGCG
>NZ_JBEKXH010000111.1:0-16171 GCF_049512235.1 Bradyrhizobium sp. | reverse complement strand
CTTTCGCACTTGGTCCACGAAATAGAAGAGGTGCTCAATGTCCATAGCCCTTGACGGTTTTGACGTCCTGCGTCGGCTTGGCGCGCATGCCGGTATTTTTACTTCCATCCGCGCCGACGTAGACAAGGCCGCGCGCGTGCTGGTGGTCAAATGCCTGAAAGCGAAGTCAGTGGGTATCGACGCGCTGCGCGATATTCAAAAAGCGCTCGGCGATAATTCGTTCGAGTTGGTGCTTGAAGGGCTCAAGGACGGCGAGGTGACAAGCCTCTTGACGCGTCTGGATCAGCATCATCCAGAGCTCAAGCTCAACGGAGCAGCACCGGCGTGGCGCCGTCAGCATTTGAAGGCGCTCGCTGCAGGTACGTCCCATCCGTCAGCACCGCCGGCAAAACAGATCAAGGCGAGAAAAAAGACATCCATACCGGAGCCTCCTCGCCTGCAAAGCGAGGCCTTGGACGTATTTCGCCAGGGCGGAAAGGACAAGTACTGAAATTTCGCCCGTGAATTCTTACGCCTGCGGCTGCGGCTCCAGCCCGGGGTCTGGATCGGGACGCGGACGCGGCTTGCCAGCCGGCGGCACCGCCGAAGTGCGCGGGGTGGTCGGCTCCAGCACCGACTCGCGGTTTGGCCTCTTGCCTTTAAGCAGATCCTGAATCTCGTCGCCGGTCAGGGTTTCGAATTCGAGCAGCCCCTTGGCCAGCGCCTCGAGATCGGCACGCTTCTCGGTCAGGATCTTGGTCGCCTGATTGTAGCCCTCCTCCACAAAACGCCGGATCTCGGTGTCGATCTTTTGAACCGTCGCCTCGGAGGCGTTCTGCGTGCGCGACACCGACATCCCCAGGAAAACCTCGTCCTGGTTCTCGCCGTAGGAGACGGTGCCGAGCGCTTCGGAGAGCCCCCAGCGCGTCACCATCATGCGAGCCAGCCGGGTCGCCTGCTCGATATCGGACGAGGCGCCGGAGGTGACCTTTTCGCGGCCGAACACCAGTTCTTCCGCGACCCGTCCACCCATCATGATGGCCAGCCGCGAGGTCATCTGCTCCAGTGACATCGACAGCTTGTCGCGCTCGGGCAGCTGCATCACCATGCCGAGTGCGCGGCCACGCGGAATGATCGTGGCCTTGTGGATCGGATCGGTCGCGATCACGTTGAGGCCGACGATGGCGTGGCCGCCTTCATGATAGGCGGTCAGCATCTTCTCTTCCTCGGTCATCACGAGCGACTTGCGCTCGGCGCCCATCATGACCTTGTCCTTTGCTTCCTCGAACTCGCTTTGCGTCACCATACGCTTGTTGCGCCGCGCAGCGGTCAGTGCGGCTTCATTGACCAGGTTCATCAGGTCGGCGCCGGAGAAACCGGGGGTACCGCGGGCGATTGTCTTGAGGTTGATATCTGGCGCCAACGGCACCTTGCGGACATGAACCTTGAGGATTTGTTCGCGGCCGACGACATCCGGATTCGGAACCACTACCTGGCGGTCGAACCGGCCCGGGCGCAATAGCGCCGGATCGAGCACATCGGGCCGGTTGGTGGCCGCGATCAGGATTACGCCTTCATTGGCCTCGAAGCCATCCATCTCGACCAGCAACTGGTTCAACGTCTGCTCGCGCTCGTCATTGCCGCCACCGAGGCCGGCGCCGCGATGGCGGCCGACCGCGTCGATTTCGTCAATAAAGATGATGCAGGGCGCATTCTTCTTGGCCTGTTCGAACATGTCGCGGACGCGGCTGGCGCCGACGCCGACGAACATCTCGACGAAATCCGAACCCGAGATCGTGAAGAACGGTACGTTGGCCTCGCCGGCAACCGCGCGCGCGATCAGCGTCTTGCCGGTGCCGGGAGGACCGACCAGCAGCACGCCGCGCGGGATTCGTCCGCCGAGCCGCTGATACTTGCCGGGATCGCGCAGGAATTCGACGATCTCCTGCAGGTCCTGCTTGGCCTCGTCGACGCCGGCGACATCCTCGAACGTGACGCGGCCATGCGCTTCCGTCAGCATCTTGGCGCGCGACTTGCCGAAACCCATTGCCTTGCCGGCGCCGCCCTGCATCTGCCGCGACAGGAAGATCCAAACCCCGATCAGCGCGATGAACGGCAGCCATGAGACCAAGAGCGATACGAACCACGGCACGTTGTCGCCGGGCGGTTTCGCGGTTATCGAAACCTTGCCGTTATACAGCCGCGAGACCAGCGTCGGGTCGTTCGGCGCGTAGGTCTGGAAGCTTGAGCCATTGGTGAAGGTGCCGTGGATTTCCGGGCCCTGGATGACGACGTCGCGGACGTGGTTCTGATCGACTTCGGTCAAAAGCTGCGAGAACGAGATGTCCTGTGACGACGTGCGCTGACCCGGATTCTGGAACAGGGTGAACAATGCCAATAACAGCAAAACGATAATGACCCAGAGGGCGAAGTTGCGCAGATTGGCGTTCATCGGTCTTCCTTCGTGGTCGCGCGGATCGCGGCCTTATGTCCTTGGGCAGGCACGAGGGAATCCCTCGGTCGACTTCATAGCAATTTAGGTGCCGCGGCGGTCGCTGCCAAGGGAACCACGCAGGACTATTTAACGCAGTGTAGCGTGATTCCCGTTCAAATAATGGCGGTGAAACCAGTGCCTTTGGAGGTGGTTAAGACCCTGCAAGGGCGTGCACCGCGGCGGCCGGCGGTACTTCGGTCCAGTCTTCAGCTTTGCCGGCGGCGCCGTGGCGGCGCCGGTTCGACGCGGATCCGCTCGTCGACCAAGCTCACCAGTGCACCGGCGAGGGTCTGTTTCAACCCTTTTCGGCAGCCTGCCACGCTTTCGGCCATGGTCCGGTCCAGCGCGGCCAGCAAGGCTTCCACCTTACCGAGTTCCGCCGGCCCCTCGCGGCCGAACCGGTCGATCGCGCGGAGCAACAGCCGCACCCGGATTTCCTCCGGCATCGCGGCAAAAGCCACCGCGTCGAACCCCCCTGCATCAACACGCTTGACATCAAGACCGCTGATCGCAGGCTTCGCTTGCGAAGCTTGGCGATCCCTCAGCGCGAGATAGTGCTCGGCGCCATCGACCATCCGTTCCACCGCGGTGTTGGCGCGGGCAAGCCGCGACGCCAGCCGTGCCAGATTGCGGCTATCGCCCCCCTCGGCGGCCAGAACCGGCATCAACGTGCGGATCCGAGGCCGAGTAAAATTGAGGTCACGGTTGGTCGGATCGTCCGCGAAGCCGAGTCTTGCCTTTTTGAGAGTCGCAATCAGCTGCGCTTTCGAAACATTCAGGAATGGGCGCGCAAGCTTTAGGCCTTCGCGCTCGGTGACGCGCGCCATTGCCGCCAGACCGGCCATGCCGCTGCCGCGCACCAGGCGCATCAAAAGCGTCTCGGCCTGATCGTCACGGGTATGGGCAGTGAAGATGTGCGTCGCGCCGCCGGCCCGCGCCGCCTGCGCCAGCAGCCGGTAACGCGCGCTCCGTGCCGCCGCCGGCAACCCGGTTTTCGGTTTGGTGCCGGTCCAGCGCAGCGTGCGATGCGGCAGATCGAGTGCGCGCGCCAAACGCTTGACCTCACGCGCTTCGGCTGCGGACTTGGGACGCAAGCCGTGATCGACCGTCACGGCGATCAGGCGGGGGCCGCGCGCCAACGCGCGATGCCAGCGCGCCGCAAGCCACATCAGCGCGACCGAATCGGGGCCGCCGGAAACCGCGAGGACAATCGCAGGCGCAGACTTCCACTCCGAAAACAGCCGTTTGGCATCCTGTGCCGAGATCGGGCAATCGTCGTCGGGCATGGCGTTCGCAAACCCGGTTTCCAGCGCGGACAAGGTCCGGGATCAACATCCGAGCGCGATGGCCAGGCCGTTCACGCTTGCGTCGATCACAAGCTAACACTTAACCCGCTTTTGCTCGCGATCGACAGTCTGTTTGACGCCGGCCGAGGCGTGGGGATATTTCCGCGTCACCTCGCCCAGGGCGGCGCAGGCGGCTTCTTTTTCTTTCAGAGCGGCCAGTGATTGTCCAAGCCGCAGCAAGGCGTCCGGGGCCTTCACTGATTTATCGAACTTGGTAGTCACTGCAAGGAAGGATTCCGCTGCGTCGCGATAGAGCTGGCGTTGGAAAAAGCTCTCCCCGAGCCAATATTGCGCGTCCGCCGTCAGGGGATCGCTGGGGTATTTCTGCGCGAAATTGCGCATGGTTTCCTCGGCGAGCGCGTAATCCCGGCGCTGCATGTAGCCGATGCCGAGGTCGAACTCGTCCTTCGGAGTTGCTGACGGCGGCAAAGTAGTCAGCCCGCCGCCGGCATTGGGGTTGCGCGGCGGCGGTGCTGGCGATGCTCCCGCCGGATTGGCCATACCGCCGGCGGTCGCAAGATCGAGCGGTTCCCCTGTTCCGCGCCCGCCCGGCGTGCCGACAGGGCCCTCGGCCGGAATCGGGAGCTGGCCACCCCCGAGCGCGCGCGGCGCCCCCGGGGCGCTGGGGCTCTGGTTGGGATCGAAGGCGTCGCTGCGACGCCGACCCGGCGGTGCACCCTGAGGAACTGGCTCCTGCACGATCGGCGCCGGAGCAGCAATCTGGTCGTAACCCGACTGCCGTGGGGGTGGATTGGGCTGCGTCGGAGCGACCGCGGCCATACCGGGTTGGGCGACGGCTGGCGGGGCGGGCGGGCCGCCGGGAGCGGCTTGCGCCCCTCCCTGCAGGAGCCTCAAGCGCTCTTCGAGCTGTCGGTTGCGGTATTGCAACTCCTCATTCTGGCCAGTGAGCTGGCGCAACTGATTTTCGAGCTGCTGGATCCGCATTTCCGGGTCGGCGTCATCGGATTGCGCCGAAGCCTGCGAGGCCAGCGCGAGCAGCGCCGAGAGTGCCACGGCGCGGGTAAATCTATGAAATCTAGATGACATTTTGCCCTGACGACGAAACCGGCGTGACATCGAAAGCGGAACACATTGAAGCAGGGAGTGCGCCAAAAATGTGACTCGAGTGCCAAATCCGGCGCGCCCTGCTGCCGCATGGTCTAGTGTCGTCCACGAAACAATCAAGCGGCAGGGCTGGCCGGTGTGATCACGTACGCGAAAAGCGGGCCAAGTCACCAAACAAAACCGGCGCCCGAAGACGCCGGCGATCGACTTTGCAAGAACCCGACGTCAGGAACTGGCGTTCAGAACGGTGACGGCACGACGGTTCTGCGACCAGCACGAGATGTCGTTACAAACTGCAACCGGGCGTTCCTTACCATATGAGATGGTTCGCATCCGGCTGGCATCGATGCCGCGCGAGGCGAGGAACGTGCGAACCGACTGGGCGCGCCGCGCACCCAGCGCAATGTTGTATTCGCGGGTCCCACGTTCATCGGCATGGCCTTCGATGGTGAAGGAATAACGGCTGTAGGTCTGCAGCCATTGCGCCTGCTTCTCCAGCGTCGTGATGGCCTGCGGCGTCAAATCGGTCTGGTCGCTCTCGAAGAACACGCGGTCACCCACATTGACCACGAAATCCTGCTGGCTGCCCGGGGTCGAAGCACTGGCCATGGCGCCGTCCGCGCCGAGGTTCTTGTTGGCGCAGGCGCCCATCGACAGCGCCACCGCCAGCACGGCAGCCAGCTTCAATCCCTGGAGGATGCCTATCTGATATTTCATTCCGGAGCCTCCGCGCTCACGTTTTTTCGACTGTTTCCGGTCTACAGGCCGATGGTTAAGCGAACGTTCCGTCAACCTTGACGGGGCCTTGCCAGACCCGATCAAATGCCGACAAACGGCGAAAAGCATCCGCCATGCTTAATGAGTTGTAAATGTGGCGCGACGGTGAAGGCAAGCGGAGGCACAGAGGGACAGGCCATTTCCGGTTCGATTCCAGAACCATTGCGGTGGATGGGTCACACCATCATCGGGCTGAATTAACGAGGCTGCCCAAATCGCGGGCATATCCGCAGGCAAGAAAGCGGTTTTATCAGGGCTGCGGGGCCATCGTTGCGCGCTCGAACGGGGTCACCATTTCGGGCAAGGCTGAAAGCTGCGTCCCGGCGCGCTGAAATAACATCCGGCGTTCGAATTCGCTGGAACGCATAATGGGAAAACGGGCCAGGACCTGTTCCCGCAGGGTCCGAAAACCGGAAGCCATCAATGCCACCTTCTTCGATACGTTTGGAAACGAACGCGGCTCGGCGATGGTCTCGTGCAAAAACACCCGGCGATAAAACGACTGGTGCCCGGCGCGAACGAGCGCGAGCCCGGTATCGGCGTTGAAATATTCGCATGCCAGATAGGCCAGCCGCAGCGTCAGATAGGGAAGCTCCGGAAACCGCTGGGCTTTTTCGGGGTCTGCAACAAAACGAGCCGGATCGACGAAAACTTCGCCTCGATCGAGGCGAGGATGAAGAACATCGCCGAACAATTCGGTTGCATAGGACATCCGGCATTCTGGGGTCAGGACGTGGAGGCGAATAGAACTACAGAGTTCTCCGTCAACGTGAATTCCGAACGTCCAGGCATTGGGCGCATCGTCATAACGATCGCTGACGCGCAGAGATTCTGACGGCAAGATCAATCCGCTCTCCAGATAAGCTCTGTAACGCATCAAATAAATACGATCTTTCTCCTCAGCAGTTTCGGCGGGTCGGTAATCGACGCGATCAAGCAGCCCTGATCCCCGCACACAAAGCGAAGTGCGCGGTTCGGCTCCGGTCCTCATGCCTTACTCCTAGCAACCCTACAGCAGCTTCTACGCGTAACAGGGTATGTTAACATCATGTTAACGAAGGTGACCTGAGATTGCAAAGAGTTCGAGGCGTTAGGGTTAACCATTTCCGGACAGAACCGAAAGGCATCAGATGACGCGTTGACCTGGATGAACGGTCGAGTCTTCAGGCGATCGAGCGCCCGGCAAGGACATGCAGTTGCTGAGCTGGCATACGGACGCCGTGCGACGCCCTCAGCAACTGGCGGATCCGCACCGCAGGCACTGGCCGGCTGAACAGATAGCCCTGAGCTTCGGTCACCGTGCCGTCGGCACTGATCAGCTCCAGTTGCTCGCTGGTCTCGATGCCTTCGACCACCACCGCCATTCCGAGATCGGCACTCAGCCGGGCGACGCCGCGCAGCAGGGTCAGCGGACGGTCGCTGTCGATCCCCTCCAGGAAAGAGCGATCGATCTTCACCTTATGCAGCGGGAAATTATGCAGATAGCTCAGGCTGGAATAGCCGGTGCCGAAATCGTCCAGCGCAATCCGCACGCCGATGGCGCGCAGTTGGGACAGCACATCGAGGGTCAGCTGGGTGTTGGATAACAACGAGGATTCGGTGATCTCGATTTCGAGGCGGTGCGCGGGCAACCCCGACACCTCCAGCGCGTAGCAAACCTCGCCCAGCAGGTCGCGCTGATGGAACTGCTGCGGCGAAAAATTGACGGCGACGCTGACGGCTTCGGGCCACATCATGCATTCCATGCAGGCTTTGCGCAGGATCCAGCGGCCGAGGTCGATGATCAGGCCCATTTCCTCGGCGACCGGAATGATATCGACCGGGGAAACCGTGCCCCGCACCGGATGATTCCAGCGCAGCAGCGCTTCGCAGGTCGTTATGCGCCCGGACTTGAGATTGACCAGCGGCTGATAGAACAGCTCGAATTGCTCTTCGGCCAGCGCCTTGCGCAGATCAAGCTCCAGAATGCGGCGGGCCTCGACGGTTTGCGCCATCTCGTCGCGGAAGAAACAGAAGGTCCCGCGGCCGTCCGCCTTGGCACGATAGAGCGCCATGTCCGCGTTCTTCAGCAGCGTGTCGGCGCTGATACCCGCAGGCGACGTCATCGCGATCCCGACGCTGGCGCCGATCTCGACGAGGTGATTGTCGATCTCGTAGCGCTCGCTGAGGCCATCGACAATCCGACGCGCCAGATCAGCGGCTTCCTCGGTCGATCCGACATTCTGCTGAAACACCACGAATTCGTCGCCGCCGAACCGCGCCACGAAATCCTCCGGGCTCAGAATGGCGCGCAATCGGTCGGCGACGGCGCATAACAGCTGGTCGCCGCAGGGATGCCCCAGGGTGTCGTTGACCTGCTTGAATTGATCGAGGTCGATGAACAGCAGCGCCGACGTTTGCTCGGCGTGATGCGGAAGCCCCAGGAGACGCTCGATCTCGTCGCGGAAATTGACCCGATTGGGAAGCGCGGTAAGCTCGTCGTAACGCGCCAAATGAGATATCCTGGCTTCGGCGTTGCGCCGTTCCGTGATGTCCTCCAGCAGCACGACGGCGCCGCCGCCGGCCATCGGCTGGAATTTCCATGACAGCCAGCGGCCTCGAGCGGCATCGGGATCGGTGGTGACGATCTCCCTCGCCTGCGAGTTCTCGATTTCCGAGACGATCATCTTCCCGCTCGCCGCCGAGATCGATCCGCCGACGACGCACGCCGAAACGATTTTCTGCGCGCTGGCGCTGCGATGCACGAGATCATCCGGCAGATTCATCATCGCGGTGAAACGATGATTCATGACCGCAAGACAACCGTCGGCGGCAAACATGCAAAGGCCGTGCGGCATGTTATTCAGCGCGGTGTCGAACTGACCGGCCAGCGCCGCCTCGCGCTCGCGCGCCACAAGCGCCCGCATGAATATTCGATGCAAATTAGCCGCGAGTTGCATGAGAGCCACAATAAACACGGCGCACACGACTGACATAGCCACGTAATAGGGTGTGCCACGCCAGGCCAGCGCGATCGCCGTCGGACCGAAGCTAAGTGCAACCTGCCGCTGGAATATCGACGGATGTCCATAGGCCCTGCCCGCACCTCCCGCCACGATCCCGGTGGTGACAGATATACAAATCATGTGGGCCACGGCATCGTCACTGCTCAACAGAGTGGTGGAGCCCCAGATGCCGATCGCAATGGCTTGGATCATCGCCCCGATCTGATAGCGCCTCTTCCACCGCGCAGCCTCATCGGCAGTCAGGGTCGATTTGCGCGCCTGGTACTGCTGCAAGTCGAACACCCGGACAGCCCCGGCCACGATGAGAAGCGCGACACACCCCCAGATCAGATGTTCTCCGGTCTTCAGCGCCGTCATGGCCGCCGCGATGGCCACGAAGACGATACCCGCAAGCAGGGGAGCAGGAGTTTCGAAGAGCGAATCGATCAAGGCCGCGCGAATCGACGGCGACAGCTTCTGATCGGACTCTCCGCTCAGACTTGCAAGTTGCATTTTGGTTGTACGCGTTCCTGTTCAGTCCGAATTTCTACAGCGCGTAGATGAAGTCTTCCTGAGGGAACATCGTTACCGGGATGTTGCTTCCAGCCCGGACAGCCGAGATATCCCGGTAAATCCAGTTGCTTGATAGCCAAGCTTTCGCCGGCGGCTGCGCAGGGCTGCCGGCGATCAGGCGGGCCGATCTTCAGGACAGCAGGGGTGACCACGCCGGATCGGACGCGAAGCCCGGGGTGGGAACCCGCTGTTCGTTGCGTCCGGAAATGTCCACGGTGAACAGCGAGGGCCCGCTGTTGCCGCCGGGATCGCGGAAGAACATCAAGACGCGGCCGTTCGGCGCAAAGGTCGGCCCCTCATTGTGGAAACCGGAGGTGAGAATGCGCTCGCCCGAGCCGTCGGGCATCATGATGCCGATCGAAAACTGTCCGCCGCCCTGCTTGGTAAAGGCGATGTAGTCGCCGCGCGGCGACCACACCGGGGTCGAATAGCTGCCGTTGCTGTCGTCCTTGCTGAAAGAGATACGCTGCGCAGGTCCGCCGCTCGCCGGCATCACGTAGATCTGCGGCTTGCCGCCACGGTCGGATTCGAAGCAGATGCGGCTGCCGTCAGGCGCATAAGACGGCGAGGTATCGATCGCCGGCGTATCGGTGAGACGCGTGGTCGCTTTCGAACGCAAATCCATCACGAACAGGTTCGAATTGCCGCCCTGCTGCAGGCTCATGATCACGCGCTGGCCATCCGGCGAGAACCGTGGCGAAAACGTCATGCCGGGGAAGTTACCCACGATCTCGCGCTGCCCGGTCTCGATATTCAAGAGGTAAACCTTGGGGTCGCCCTGGCCGAATTCCATATAGGTGATTTCCTGGGTCGACGGCGAGAACCGCGGCGTCAGCACGAGGTCGGTGCCGCGCGTCAAATAGCGGACATTGGCGCCGTCCTGATCCATCAACGCCAGCCGCTTGACGCGCCGTTCCGCAGCCCCGGTTTCATCGACGAACACCACGCGGCTGTCGAAATAGCCCTTCTCTCCGGTCAGGCGCTCGTAGATCTGGTCGGAAATGATGTGCCCGATCCGCCGCCAATATTCCGGCGAGGTGAAATATTGCTGCCCGGTCAGCTGTTGACCGGTGGTGACGTCCCACAGGCGAAATTCGGCCTTCAGGCGCCCATCGGGCTGGCGAGTGATGCGGCCGACCACCAGGGCCTGGGCGTTGATGGTTTTCCAGTTCTGGAATTGCGGAGGCTTGTCGCTGTCGGAAATATGCTCGATGTAAGCGGCCTGATCGATCGGTGCGAACAGGCCGCTGCGCCTGAGATTATTGGTAATGACCTGGGCGACACCGGCGCCGACCTCATTGTCCGCCGGCGATCCCGCCACAAAGTTCGGAATCGCGATCGGGATGGGTGCGACTTCACCGCCGGGCACCGACAATTTCGTTTGGGCGCTGGCGAGCGAGGGCAGCAGCATTGCAGCAGCGCCGCCGAGCACGACGCGGCGCCGGGTCAGCGGCAACGGGGTAAGCGAAAACGACGTCACGGACATGGCTGGCTCACTCTCAAATTCACATCTCGGGACCAAAATCGATGTCCATGTATTTCCACCGCTCATAGGTCTCATCGCGGAGCATTGAAAAGGGCTGACCTTGCATGATGGCTCGAACCGCGGACTCCGCCGCGGCCTTCGCGCGTGGCGTGTTCCCGCCTGAGACCACCTGGGGGAGGGCGGCGAGGCGGCGATCCGGATTCAACGAGATCCGCACTGTAAGAGTTAATTCCTCTGGAGTCTCGTCACCCTGAATGGTCCACAGCCGCTTGAGAAGCGCCCGCATCGCGCCCATTTCCGACTGCGACAAGCTCGCGGCGGTGCCGTGCGGGGCTCCGAGCGACGCCGACGAGTTCAGTTCCGCGCCGGCAAAAGCCTGTCGCGTGGGATCGCGTTTGTCGAGCAGCGCCGCGGTGGATTCGACGCTGAACTTGTATTCGTGTTTCTTGACCGGTGGAGGCGGCGCCGCCTTGGCTTGTTGCGGCTTCGGGGCCGGTTTCTTGGCTTCTTCCTTTTTCAAAGTCTCCGCGATCGGATCGACCTTGGGCGGATCCGGCTTCTTTTCGATCGGCTTCGGCTCGTCCTTGGGCTTGCTCTCGGCGACCGGCTTCGGCGGATCTGGCTTCTTCTCGACCGGTTTTTCCACCGGCGTCGGATCGGGGCCGGCATCGGTCACGATGGGTTGTTTCTCGGTGATCTTGCCGATGTCGTCATCCACCGGCTTGGCGTCGGCAACCTTTTCCACCAGCGGCTTCGCCGCGTCCTTCGCGCCGGTCCTGATGCCGGCGGCGAGCTTGGAGAACTGATCGTCGGTCACGAATTCAACGGGAACGGACTCCTCGGTCGATTCGAATGCCCTGGACGAGAACGATATCAGTCCCCACCCGATCACGAGGACGTGCAGGGCCGCGGACGCAATGAGTGCCTTGTCGACCTTCAACCTCAGGTCCCCTGCTCCACTTCGGTGACCAGCGCCAGCCGCTTGAAGCCGGCGCCCGACAACTGGCCCATCACCCGTGCCACGGTTCCGTAATCCGCCTTCTTGTCCGCCCGCATGAAGATGCGCTCGTCCATGCCGCCGCGAGCGTCGGTGATCGCCTTCAATTTGGGTATCAGCTCATTCATTGGAACTTCGGTGTCGTTGATGAATACCCTGCCGTTGACATCGACCGAAAGCGTCAGCGGCGTCTTGTCCTGGTCGAGGCTCTTGGCCTGGGTTTGCGGGAGATCGAGCGGCACGCCGACCGTCAAGAGCGGCGCCGACACCATGAAGATGATCAGCAGCACCAGCATGACGTCGACCATCGGCGTCACGTTGATCTCCGCCATCACGGCGCGGCGCCGGCCGCGGCGGCCGCCGGACGAGCCTGCCATGTTCATCGCCATGATCGAATACTCATGCTGCGCTCACCATAAGGCCTATCACGCCCGCTCGTCGATCTGGCGCGACAGGATTGCTGAAAATTCATCCGCGAAACCCTCCAGCCGCTGGGCCTGCCGGTTCACCTCCGAGATGAACTTGTTGTAGAAAATAGTCGCTGGAATTGCGGCGATAAGGCCGATGGCGGTGGCAAACAGCGCCTCCGCGATGCCCGGGGCCACCACCGCCAGCGAGGTATTCTTTGAGGCGGCGATCGACTGGAAGCTCGACATGATACCCCAGACCGTGCCGAACAGGCCGACAAAGGGACCGGCCGAGCCGACGGTTGCGAGCACCAGCAGCCGGCTTTCCAGGCGTTCGATCTCGCGGGCAATCGAGACGTTCATGACCTTCTCGATCCGCATCTGCAGCCCGGCGAAAGAGCGCGCCTGGCTTTCGAACGAACGTTTCCATTCGCGCATCGCAGCGACGAAACAGGCCGCCATCGATTGCGTCGGCTTGGTGGCGAGCGCGCGATAAAGTTCCTCGATCGACTGCCCGGACCAGAACGCCTGCTCGAAGCGGTCCATCGCGCGCTTGGTCCGCGAATACAGCAATATCTTTTCGATCGCGATCGCCCAGACCCAGACCGAACAGGCGAGCAGCCCGAGCATGACCGCTTTCACGATCCAGTGAGCCTGCAGGAACAGCGCGATCAGCGATACGTCGGTGGATGTCAGCGGCAGGGCAGACTGAGCCACGTCGGCCGGATTCATGAGCAGTATCCTCTCAACGCAAGGGCCCCTGTGGGAGCAAATGGCTGCCGGTTCCGCAGCCGTATACAAGGCGCCGCGGTTAGCGCCAGCGCGAGAGCCTGGTTTGGTGTCGCATGGGTGGCCCGTCCGAAGCCGGGACTTGCATCCGCTGCCAACATGTCAAAACGAGGGCTAACCGCGCGTCTCTACGTCGCTAACCAGACGCTAATCCTGGTTAATATGCGGTTACCAAAGGGGATTTTGGCTGCCGCAAATGCGGCGATAAAGGGCCGGCAGTTGGCAAAAGACGCTGCCGGCCGACACAACAAAACCGCCCATCTGCGCGTGCAGACGGGCGGTCTATTCGCCTTCAGGTTGATGGGGGCACTGGCCTGAAGGCTTTGACCCCTGGGGGACTACTGGGGCTGGGGACCGTCCGAGGGCGGCGTCGGACGCGGCCGATGCTGCGCCATGAACTGGTCGAACTCTTCCTTGTCTTTGGCGTGACGCAGCCGATCGAGGAAATCGCGGAATTCGGTCTGCTCTTCCTCCAGCCGCCGCAAGGTTTCCATGCGGTATTCGTCGAAGGCGCGGTTGCCGCTCGATGCCGGACCGAACGGGAAGCCGCGGCGCTCCATCCGGTTCTTCATCCGCTCCATCTTGTACTGCATCCGCTCCATCTTGTTCGACCAGCGGTCCTGATTACCCCAACAAGCCATTTTTCTGCTCCCGAGTGTGAAAAAGAGAAGGGCGAGGCCGATCGGCCACCACAAAATGAATCCAAGCACGGTCACGGCGATCCAGCCGGGGTGCCAAGGCGAATCGAGCATACGCGGGCGGTCAGGCTCCTCGGCAGGGCCGCGCCAGCGATTGACATCTGCGGTGTAGGCCATTTCCCTCTCCATGACGGCATCACGCCGTTGTGAATGTAAATAACATTTACATACGTAAACCATCGCGGATTTTTGTCAAGCCGGCTGCGGGGGCCGCCTTCCAATTTATTTTTTGTTCTGCTTTGAACCTATTTCGGGGTGCCCCAGGGACCTGCGGGCTTTGGCTCGGCTGGCGATTCCTTCGGAGCCTCCGGCGGGCGGTCGGTCAGGAAACCGAGCCCGCGCAGATAGATCAGAAGCTCGGCTTCCAGGAGTTCCTCCGGCGACATCGGCAGCTTGCGGCGCGCCGCGTCGCCGCGCCCGAACAGCGATGCGACGCCATGCGACATCGACCAGATATGCAGCGCCATCATCATCGCCGGCGGCCGCGGCCTGCCCGGCGGCGCCAGCGCGGCCAGGCGCTCGGCGGCGGCTCTGATGATGCCGAAAGCCCGCTCGCTGGCCGCCATCAGGGTCGGATTGAGGTCGGTGGGAAGCCCGGACTCGAACATCGCCGAATAGAACGCCGGCTCCTCGCGGGCGAAGGCGAGATAGGCCTTGCCGACCCGCTCGAACGCCGTGACGGTGTCAGGCCGGCCGTCATCCCAGGCCCGGGTCAGCAAGGCCTCGAACTGCTCGAAGCCGCGCTGCGCGATCGAGGAAAGCAGTTCGTCGCGGTCGCGAAAGTGCCGGTAGGGCGCCGCCGGACTGACGCCGGCCATCCGCGCGGCATCGGCAAAGGTGAAACCGGCCGCGCCTTTTTCCGCGATCAGCCCGAGCGCCGCCTGCAGCAGCGCCTCTTTCAGATTGCCGTGATGATAGCCGCGCTCGGCGCGGCGTTCTTCCTTGCGCCAGCTCATGTGAAAGGCTTTTACATGAGCCGGACGCCAAGGTCACTAGCCTAGACGAAGCCCTGGGCGGCCCTCGGTTCAAGACGTCAGCGCCCGCAAGTTCCCTGCAGTTCCGCAAATCCGGCCGCCGCTTCCTGAACCTCGGCGGGGAAATCCGCCATTTCCTGCACCTGACGGATTTCGATGATCTCGTGGTTGGAAGCCGGGCAACGTTTCGCCCAGGCGATCGCCTCCTCGCGCGACTTCACCTCGATCATCCAGTAGCCGCCGAGCACTTCCTTGGCCTCCGTGAAAGGCCCGTCGGTCACCACGGGCTTGCCGCCGGGGAACGAAACCCGCGCCCCCATCGAAGGCGGATGCAGCCCGTCGAGCGTGATCAGCACGCCGGCCTCTTTCAGCGCCGCGTTGTATTTCATCATCGCGGCGACCGCCTCCACCGGGGGCATGGTTCCCGGTGCCGCGGTCTCGTATCCCCCGGGTATCATCAGCATCATGAATCGCATTGTTACTCTCCGTTTCGGTTATGGTGCCGCGGTGTCGGGCTTTCGAACCAGCGCTCCAGAGAAAAGACGAAGCGCGATTTGCGGCACCGACATAACAGGCGGAGTTTTTTCGCAAGTCATAGCGAGGGACAACCATGACCCCTGCCCCGGCAAAAGTCGCGCTGGTGACCGGCGCCGCGCGCGGCATCGGGCTTGCGGTGGCCAGGCGCTTCCTCGCCGATGGCTGGCGCTTGGCGCTGCTCGACATCGAGGGCGAGTTGCTGTGCAACAGCGTCGCGGCGCTGGCGGATGCCGGCAACACGCTGGCGCTGCCATGCGACGTCTCCGATGCCGGCGCGGTCGCAAGCGCGCTTGCTGAAATCGAGCGCCGCTTCGGCCGGCTCGATGCGCTCGTCAACAACGCCGGCATCGCGGTGTTCGCGCCGCTTCTGGAGACGTCCGACGACGACTGGCGCCGGGTGCTGGAGGTCAATCTCACGGGGCCTTTCCTCTGCGCCAAGGCGGCGGTGCCGCTGATGCGCCAACAGGGCGGCGGCGCGATCGTCAACATCACTTCCATTTCCGCGGTGCGCGCCTCGACGCTGCGCTCGGCCTACGGCACCAGCAAGGCCGGCCTCGCGCATCTGACCAAACAGCTCGCCGTCGAGCTCGCCGCAGAGGGCATTCGCGTCAACGGCGTGGCGCCCGGACCGGTCGAGACCGCGATGGCGAAAGCCGTCCACACCGCGGAAATCCGCGCCGATTATCATGACGCCATTCCGCTCAACCGCTACGGCCGCGAAGAAGAACTGGCGGAGGCGGTGTTCTTTTTGTGCAGCGACCGCGCCAGCTACATTACCGGCCAGATCCTCGCGGTCGATGGCGGCTTCGACGCCGCCGGCATCGGATTGCCGACGCTGCGCGGCGGGCGAGCCAATTCGCAGGGTTGACAAGCAAAGACCCGTCATACTCTCCCGGGATGCGGGGTATCCAGCACGCCCCGGCTGATCGGCTCAATTGTTGATGCATCGGATGGGGTACAGCCATGAAATCGGCCCCTGATAATCCCTGATAATACAGGCGCGAAAACAGGGCGCGAGGCAATTCAGCCAGGAAAACTCTACCGATGCAAATGTCAAACAGCCCA
>NZ_JBEKXH010000110.1:0-16200 GCF_049512235.1 Bradyrhizobium sp. | reverse complement strand
CCAAGAAGCGAGCCTCTGGAAGCAATGGCCACTAAATGGTGTTCCAAAACGCAATGTCATCACCAGCGAAAGCGGGTCAACCAGTATTCCAGAGGCCGTAGAGATAAGCAAAGGCGCAGGCGTACTGGATCCTCACCGGAGCCTGTCATCGGGCTCGCCGAAGGCGAGACCCGGTGGCGGGGTGCCGATCGGTGGTGGAGCCGCGCCTTGCGCCGATCTCACCCCCTCACGCCTTCCTTTTCACGTCCTTGATGCTGGAAAAAATGATGCCCTCGGCGCGTTCCCTGGTGTAGCCCAGATAAAACTCGTTCCTGGCCAGATACACCGGATCGCCATCGACATCGTCGGCGACACCGGAGCCGTTGGCCGCGATGAACGCATCGAGCTTCTTGCGATCGTCTGACGAGATCCAGCGCGCCAGCTGGAACTCCGAGACTTCGAATTCGACCGGCAGAGAATATTCGGCATCGAGCCGCGCCTTCAGCACGTCGAGCTGCAGCGGGCCGACTACGCCGACCAGCGCGGGCGCGCCGTCGCGCGGGCGAAACACCTGGACTACGCCCTCCTCCGACATCTGCTGCAGCGCCTCTTTCAGCTTCTTCGCCTTCATCGCATCGGTCAGCCTGACGCGACGAACGATTTCGGGCGCAAAACTCGGCACCCCGACGAACGTGATGTCCTCGCCCTCGGTCAGTGTATCGCCGATCCTTAAGCTGCCGTGATTGGGTATGCCTACCACGTCACCGGCAAAGGCCTCATCCGCCAGCGCGCGATCCTGCGCGAAGAAGAACTGCGGGCTGGACAACGACATGTTCTTGCCGGTGCGCACCAGTTTTGCCTTCATGCCGCGGGTGAGTTTTCCGGAGCACAGCCGCGCAAACGCAATGCGGTCGCGATGGTTCGGATCCATGTTGGCCTGGATCTTGAACACGAAGGCGCTCATGCGCGGCTCGGCCGCCTCGATCTTGCGCAAATTAGAGTCCTGCGCGCGCGGCGGCGGCGCGAAACGCCCCAGGCCCTCCAAGAGATCGCCGACGCCGAAATTGCGCAGCGCGCTGCCGAAATAGACCGGGGTCAGATGGCCCTCGCGAAAGGCCTGGAGTTCGAACGGCTTGCAGGCTTCCGACACCAGTGCGAGTTCTTCCTTGATGGCGCCGACGTCGAGATTGGCGTTACGGCCGGCGAGATCGGCGATGTCGATCTCAAGCGCCGCGCCGGTCTTGGCGCCGCCGCCCTCGAGCAGGCGCACGCCGCCGGTGGCGAGATCATAGGTGCCGAGAAAGTCTCGGCCGCGGCCGACCGGCCAGGTCATCGGCGTGGTGTCGAGCGCCAGCATTTTTTCGATTTCATCGAGCAGATCGAAGGTATCGCGGCTTTCGCGATCCATCTTGTTGATGAAGGTGATGATCGGAATGTCGCGCAGGCGGCAGACTTCGAACAGTTTTCGCGTTCGCGCCTCGATGCCCTTGGCGGCGTCGATCACCATGACGGCGGAATCGACCGCGGTCAGGGTCCGGTAGGTGTCCTCGGAAAAATCCTCGTGGCCCGGCGTGTCCAGGAGGTTGAACACCAGGCCCTGGAACTCGAAGGTCATCACCGAGGTGACGACCGAGATGCCGCGCTCGCGCTCGATCTTCATCCAGTCGGAGCGGGTATTGCGCCGCTCGCCCTTGGCCTTGACCTGGCCTGCGAGGTTGATGGCGCCGCCGAACAGCAGCAGTTTCTCGGTCAGGGTGGTCTTGCCGGCGTCCGGATGGGAGATGATCGCAAAGGTCCGTCGCCGCGCGACCTCGGCAGCGAGCGTCGAGCGGAACGGCGATTCCTGGGCAATAGCGAGGTCGGACATGAGGTTCGAGCGTTTGGCAGGGAAAGCGGGCCGGAGCAAGCGGGATCGCACCTACCATATAGGCATTGGGAACCTGATCTCCAGTCAGTGGGATTTCACCAACAGCACCGCCCAATAGGCCAGCGCCGCGACCATCGCGGCGGCAGGGATGGTGATGACCCAGGCATAGACAATCGAACTGGCCACGTTCCAGCGCACCGCGGAGACCCGGCGCGCGGCACCGACTCCGACGATGGCGCCGGTAATGGTGTGTGTCGTCGATACGGGAACGCCGAGCCAGGTCGCTATGAACAGCGTCGCCGCCCCGCCGGTCTCCGCGCAAAATCCCTGCATCGGCGTCAGCTTGGTGATCCGCAACCCCATGGTGCGGACGATCCGCCAGCCGCCCATCAGGGTGCCGAGTGCCATCGAAGCCTGGCACGCCAGCACCACCCAGAACGGCACGAAGAATTCGGTCCCGATCTGACCCTGCGAATACAGCAGCACCGCGATGATGCCCATGGTCTTTTGTGCGTCGTTGCCGCCGTGCCCCAGCGAATACAGCGAAGCCGACGCGAACTGCAGGATGCGGAAGGCGCGGTCGACCGCGAACGGCGTCGAACGGACCGATGCCCAGGACACGATTGCTACAAGTACCAATGCCAGCAAAAATCCGACCACCGGCGACAGCACGATCGCCAACAGGGTCTTTGACAGGCCGCTCCAGACCGCGGCCGAAATCCCGGCTTTCGCCATTCCGCCCCCGACCAGTCCGCCGATCAGCGCGTGCGAGCTGCTGGAGGGTATGCCCAATCCCCAGGTGATCAGGTTCCAGACGATGGCCCCGATCAAGGCGGCGAAAATCACCTGCGCATCGATCACGCTGGGCTCGATGATCCCGGTGCCGATGGTCTGCGCGACGTTAAGCCCGAACACCGAGAACGCGACGAAATTGAAGAACGACGCCCACAGCACGGCATATTGCGGCCGCAACACCCGGGTCGATACGATCGTGGCGATCGAGTTGGCGGCGTCATGCAATCCGTTGAGGAAGTCGAACAAGAGCGCGACTGCGATTAATCCGACCAGAATCGGAAGACCAAGCGTGGCATCCACCTGATGGCCCTGCCCTATACCTGTTCGATCACGATGCTGTTGATCTCGTTGGCTACGTCGTCGAAGCGATCGGCGACCTTCTCGAGATGGTCGTAGATCTCCGCACCGACGATGAAATCCATCGTGTTGGCATTGCGATGCTTGAGGAAAAGCTCCTTCAGGCCGATATCGTGGAGATCGTCGACCCGGCCTTCGAGCTTGGTCAGTTCCTCGGTGATCGCCGTCAGCATCGAGACATTGTCGCCGATCGATTTCAACAGCGGCAGCGCACGGCCGACCAGATTGGCGCATTCGACCAGCAGCGTGCCCATTTCCCGCATCGGCGGTTCGAAGGTACGGACCTCGAACAGAATGACGGCTTTGGCGGTCTGCTGCATCTGGTCGATGGCGTCGTCCATCGCGGTGATCAGATTCTTGATATCGCCGCGGTCGAACGGCGTGATGAACGTCCTGCGCACCGCGGTAAGCACCTCGCGGGTGATATTGTCGGCGTCGTTTTCGAACTGATTGACGCGCTGACAGAATACCGGCGTTTCATCGCCGCCGCGCAGCATTTCCTGCAGCGCCAGCGCACCCTGCACAACGGTCCGGGCATGCCGGGCGAACAGATCGAAAAACCGTTCCTCCTTGGGCAGAAAGGCGCGAAACCAACGCAGCATCTGAAATGTCCATCATTTGCTCAAAAGTCCGGCCCGGGGGACGGTCACACAACTGTCATAAACCATTTCGGGGCCAAGGGCGGGAGCGGCGGGCTGACGGAGTCGGGTCATCCACCGCTTTGTAGGCTGTTCCCCCGTACGCGGCACAGCGCCTGCTGATCCGCCGTCGATCTTGCTTATACGACGAGTGGGTCCGCGCTCTGCGGCGCGGCGTCACCGGACAATGCTTCGCATCTGCGCCGCGTCCGCGAAACGAGGCCCGCCTAGAGGGAACGCCGGAAATAATGCGCGATCTCGCCGATCACGCCGCGGCGGAAGGTCAGCACGCAGACGACGAAGACGGTACCCTGAATCACCGTCACCCATTGCCCGAATCCGGCGAGATATTGCTGCATCGCGATGATGACGAAGGCGCCGACGACCGGACCGAACACGGTACCGAGACCGCCCACCAGCGTCATCAGCACGATTTGCCCGGACATCGCGACTTCGACGTCGGTCAGCGACGCATTTTGCGCGACAAACACCTTCAGCGCGCCGGCAAATCCGGCCAACGTTCCCGAAAGGATATAGGCGAGCAGCTTGTACTGATCGGTCTTGTAGCCGAGCGATATCGAACGCGGCTCATTCTCGCGTATGGCTTTCAGCACCTCGCCGAACGGCGAGTTGATGGTCCGAAAGATCACCAGAAAGCCGAACAGGAAGCCGGCGAGGATGACGTAATAAAGCACCGTCGGGTTGGCGAGGTTGAAAAGTCCGAACAAATAGCCCTGCGGAATGCCCTGGATGCCGTCCTCGCCATGGGTGAAGGGCGCCTGCAAATAGATGAAGTACAACAGCTGCGACAGCGCCAGCGTGATCATCGCGAAATAGATGCCCTGGCGTCTGATCGCGACGAGGCCGGTGATGACGCCAAGTCCCGCGGCCGCGGCGGTACCGGCCAGAATTCCAAGCTCGGGCGAAAGGCCCCACACTTTCAACGCATGCCCGGTGACATAGCCCGCCGTCCCCAGGAACATCGCGTGGCCGAACGACAACAGCCCGCCATAACCGATCAAGAGGTTGAAGGCGCAGGCCAATAGCGCAAAGCACATCGCCTGCATCACGAAGAACGGGTAGATGCCGGTCCATGGCACGATCAAAAGCAGCGCCGTCATGCTGCCGAACGCGATCATCTCGTCGTGGATGGCGCGCGCCGTCACTGGTATTGTATCATCAGTCATCGCCGTCATATCAGGTCGTCCGTCCTGTCAGTCCCGAAGGCTTCACCAGCAGCACCAGCACCATCAGCACGAATACCACGGTGTTGGAGGCCTCGGGATAAAAGTACTTTGTCAGGCCCTCGATCACACCCAGCGCAAAGCCGGTGACGATCGATCCCATGATCGACCCCATGCCGCCGATCACCACGACCGCGAACACCACGATGATGACATTTTCGCCCATCAGCGGCCGCACCTGGTTGATCGGCGCCGACAAGACCCCGGCCAGCGCGGCGAGGCCGACGCCAAGCCCGTAGGTCAGGGTGATCATGCGCGGCACGTTGATGCCGAAGGCGCGCACCAGCGTCGGGTTTTCGGTCGCGGCGCGCAGGTAGGCACCGAGCCGGGTGCGCTCGATCAGATACCAGGTGCCAATACAGACGATCAGCGAGAAGATCACCACCCAGCCGCGATAGATCGGCAGATACATGAAGCCGAGATTCATGCCGCCTTTCAGCTCATCGGGGATCGCATAGGGCAGGCCCGACGAGCCGAAGTAATTCTGGAACACGCCCTGGATGATCAGCGCCAGCCCGAAGGTCAGCAACAGCCCGTAGAGATGATCGAGGCCGGCAAGCCATTGCAGCATGGTCCGTTCCAGGATCATGCCGAAAATACCAACCACGATGGGAGCGACAATCAGCGCCGGCCAATATCCGATACCCGCCAGATTGAGCAGGAAATACGCGCAGAACGCGCCCATCATATAGAGCGCGCCGTGGGCGAAATTGATGATGTTGAGCATGCCGAAGATCACGGCGAGCCCGAGACTGAGCAGCGCGTAGAACGAGCCGTTGATCAGTCCCACCAGAAGCTGCGCGAAGAGAGCCTGCATCTATCGATCTTTCGTACCGATTCCCGTTGTATTCTGTCTCGCTATATCCCGGTCAAAGTGCCCGCCGGCGCAAGGCCGATGGGCACTCATGCTCATTTCTTCAACAGCGCGCATTTGCTTTCCGAAAGCGGCGTGAACGCCTGATCGCCCGGCACGGTGCCGACCAGCTTGTAGAAGTCCCAGGGCGCCTTGGATTCCGACGGCTTCTTGACCTCGAACAGATAGGCCGAATGGATGGTGCGGCCATTGGGCTCGATCTCGCCCTTGCCAAACAGCGGATCGTCGGTCGGTATCGACTTCATCTTCTCCACGACCTTGAGACCGTCATGCGGATTGCCGCCGAGCGCGTCCAGCGCCTTGAAGTAGTGGATCAGGCCGGCGTAGACGCCGGCCTGGACCATGGTCGGCGGCGCGCCGTTCTTCATCCGGGCGGCGAATTTCTTCGAGAAGGCCCGGGTCTGGTCGTTGAGGTCCCAGTAGAACGTTTCCGTGAAGTTCAACCCTTGCGCGGTTTCCAGCCCGATCGCCTTGACGTCGGTAATGAACAAAAGCAGCGCCGCGAGCTTCTGGCCGCCCTTTACGATACCGAATTCGGCCGCCTGCTTGATCGAGTTCGTGGTGTCGCCGCCGGCGTTCGCCAGACCGATGATCTTGGCCTTCGAGGACTGCGCCTGCAGCAGGAAGGAAGAGAAGTCGGAGGTATTCAAGGGATGCTTGACGCCACCGACCACCTTGCCGCCATTGGCCAGGATGACCGCGGTAGTGTCGCGCTCGAGCGCGGCGCCGAAGGCATAGTCGGCGGTGAGGAAAAACCAGGTATCGCCGCCGGCCTTCACCAGCGCCTGCCCGGTGCTATGGGCCAGCATGTAGGTGTCATAGGTCCAGTGCACGGTATTGGGCGAGCACTGCGCGTTGGTAAGATCCGAGGTCGCGGCGCCCGAATTGATGTAGACGCCGTTCTTTTCCTTGACGACGTTGTTCACCGCCAGGGCGACGCCGGAATTCGGCACGTCGACGATGACGTCGACCTTCTCGACGTCGAACCATTGCCGTGCGATGGCGGTGCCGACGTCGGGCTTGTTCTGGTGGTCGCCGGAAATGACCTCGATCTTCCAGCCCTTGCCGCCCAGACCGGAATCCTCGACCGCCATTTGCGCCGCCAGCGTCGAGCCCGGACCGCCGAGATCGGCGTACAGCCCGGATTGATCGGACAGCGCGCCGATTTTGACGGCCTTGTCCTGGGCGGCCGCGAGACCAGCCGAAGCGAAGCTCAGCGCCGTGCCGAGCAACAATGACGCCACGATCCCTGTTCTCATCCTGGGCTCCTCTTGTAGGATTTTCTCGTTGGTTTTCAGACGCCGAGATAGGTGTGAAGCTTGTCCATATTGGCTTGCAGATCAGCGTTGGCGAAACCATCGATGACCTTGCCATGTTCGACAATGTAGTAGCGGTCGGCGACGGTGGCCGCGAACCGGAAATTCTGTTCGACCAAGAGAATGGTAAATCCCTCCTTCTTGAGCCGCGCGATGGTGTGGCCGATCTGCTGGATGATGACGGGGGCGAGGCCCTCGGTCGGCTCGTCCAGCATCAGGAAACGTGCGCCGGTTCGCAGGATCCGCGCGATCGCCAGCATCTGCTGCTCGCCGCCGGACAATTTGGTGCCCTGGCTGTTGAGCCGCTCCTTGAGATTGGGAAACAACTCGAAGATCTGATCCAGCGACAGGCCGCCGCTGCGCACGATCGGCGGCAACAGGAGATTTTCGCGGACGTCGAGACTGGCGAAAATCCCGCGTTCCTCCGGACAAATCGCAATGCCCAGGCGTGCGATGCGGTCCGACGAAGCCCGGATGATCTCCTGGTCATTGAACCGGACCGAGCCGGTTCGCTTGCCGATGATGCCCATCACCGATTTCAGCGTAGTGGTCTTACCGGCGCCGTTGCGCCCAAGCAGCGTGACCACCTCGCCGGCGCCGACCTTGAAATCGATGCCGTGAAGGATGTGGGACTCGCCGTACCAGGCTTCCAGATTCTGCACCGCCAGCACCGGCTTGCCGGCATCGGGTGCCGGCGCCGGCCTGGTTGCCGCATCGGCTACTTTCAGCTCAGGCATGACCTGCCCCCAGATAGGCTTCCTTGACCCGCTCATCCCTGGTCAGGTCGGCATAGTTGCCCTCGGCAAGCACGTGACCGCGTGTCAGCACGGTGATGATATCGGACAGGTTGGCCACCACGTTGAGATTGTGTTCGACCATCAGGATCGTGTATTTTGCGGAGATCCGCTTGATCAGCGCGGCGATCTTGTCGATGTCTTCGTGGCCCATGCCGGCCATCGGCTCGTCGAGCAGCATCATTTCCGGATCGAGCGCCAGCGTGGTCGCAATTTCGAGCGCGCGCTTGCGCCCATAGGGCATCTCCACCGCCGGCGTCTTTGCGAATTCGCTGAGGCCGACATCGTCGAGCAGTTCGTGGGCGCGGCTGTTGAAGCGGTCAAGCACGGCTTTGGAACGCCAGAAATCGAACGAGTGCCCGTGCTGGCGCTGCAGGGCGACCCTGACGTTCTCCAGCGCGGTCAGATGCGGAAACACCGCCGAAATCTGGAACGAGCGTACCAGACCGAGGCGCGCCACATCGGCTGGCGCCAGCGCCGTAATATCCTTTCCCTTGTACAGAATTTGGCCGGCTGAGGGCCTCAGGAATTTGGTCAATAGATTGAAGCACGTGGTTTTGCCGGCCCCGTTCGGGCCAATCAGAGCGTGAATACTGCCACGGCGAACCCGAAGATCGACATCGCGGACGGCAAAGAAGCCCGCGAATTCCTTGGTCAGTCCGTGGGTTTCGAGAATGAACTCATCGGCCAATCAATTTCCCCCCATCAACCATCGCGGCGAAGTCTTAATTCGCGCGAGGCTCATCTCTCCCAACCGGCAGGCTTTTGCCGAGAGCCTTCAAACCAGACGCCTCGGTAAACCAGACACCTTGGCAAATCCCGTCCCGAACCGGCCGCCTCCAGGGCCGGAATATGCCGTCAACCGCCCGCCTTACGCAAGGCGGAAAGCGAGACTCGTCCAGCGTTTCCGAAGTTCTGATCATATCGACGCTTGCGATGCCGCGCTCCCTCTCCCGCTCTTCGCGGGGGAGGGTTGGGGTGGGGGAAGCTCCGGGCGAAAATCCATCGATTGGGTATCGCAGCCACACGTAACCAACACCGCCGATGCCGCGCCCCCACCACGCCCTCCCCCGCGAAGAGCGGGAGAGGGAGCGAGAGGCCAGCGCCCGTAGCCTGAAATGGTAGGCTTCATGGAATCGATCCACTCCACCACGTCCCACCGATCACCGCATCCCGGACAATGTCATCGGGCTGAGCTGGACTTGGCGCCGCCCGACCGGCCCGACGGCGCCACCTCCCTGGCGTAGATGTCCGGCTTGAAGCCGACCAGCAATTTGCCGCCGAGATCGAGCACCGGGCGCTTGATCATCGCGGGCTGCGCCAGCATCAAGGCCAGCGCCTTGCGCGCGTCGAGGTCTCCCTTGCCGGCGTCGGGCAGTTTGCGAAACGTGGTGCCGGCGCGGTTGAGCAGCGTCTCCCAGCCGAGTTCATCACACCATCGCTTGATCAGCTCTTTGGTGATGCCTTCGGTCTTGTAGTCATGAAAGCGGTAAGCGACGCCATGGCTGTCGAGCCAGCCGCGGGCTTTCTTCATGGTGTCGCAGTTCTTGATGCCGTAGATGGTGATCGAGCGCATCAAATGTTCCTTCCCAACACCGTCACATGCATGCGGCGCCGAATTTCCATTCCCTGCCGCCGATAGAGCGCGATCGCGCTGTCGTTATCGGAAAACACGTGCAGGAACGGAATTTCCCCGCGCGCCAGAATCTGGCGGCCAACAGCCGCCAGGACAGCTTGCGCATAACCGCGACCGCGATGCGTGGGATGCACGCAGACGGCCGTTATTTCGGTATAATTGGCGGGCTTCATCCGCTCTCCCGCCATTGCCACCAGTTGTCCGTCGATCCTGACCCCAAGAAACGTTCCCAATTCATGGGTACGCGGGGCGAAGGGTCCGGGATTGGTGAGTTTCGTCAATTCCAGCATCGCCGGAACGTCATCGGCGCCGAGCGTGACGATGTCGGCCGTGCCGGCCGAGGACCATGCGGGCGGGCCGATCATTTGCTCGGCGGTCTTGGCGAGGAGAATTCTGAAGTCCGCTGGGGCGATCACGGGATCGGGTGTAAACAGCACCGCGTGGTCCGATCGCGACATCAACTCGCGAAGGGCTGCGAAACCTTGTGGAGAGGCGTCCGCCATCGCCGCAAACGGCGCCATGTCCGGAGGATAGCGGCGCGCCAGTTGACCACCCTCCGCCAGTTCCCGTTGCCCGGAAATCAGCGCATTCCAGACGGGATGATCTAGCGGATGCATGGAGGGGCCGGAAAACGCACGTGCCGCCACTTCCTTACTCCCCCTCGATCGTCCCCAGCGGCTTTGGCGTCACCGGCGGCGCGCGCGGTCCGGTCCAAAAGATCCGGTTCGCGCTCGCGCCTCACGCGGCCCTGCCCCGCAAGCCATCGGCGAGCGCCGCAAGCGCGTCGGCGAGTTGCCTTGCGGTTTCCGGCGGCGGCAACGGCATTTTGAGGTGCCGCGCGCCGGTCGCCGGGTCGCGCTCGATCCAGGGATGCGCCGGGGCGTGGGGCTCGTTGGCCGACGCCATCGCCGCGATAAACTGCGCGCCGACCTGTACCAGGGACTGCCACAGATCGGGAGCGGGACCTGAATGGCGCGGTGATGCCGCCGTCTCATCGATCCGCGCGACCTCGCCGGCGCCAGGGCTTGGTTCCGCATTTCTTTCTTCCACGGGTCCGGCATCATCCGCGGCGGCGATATTCGTCACTTCCTCTGCCGGCGTCACGGCCTCGCCCTCCCCCATATTCCCCGCGACTTTTTCGACATCCTTCATGAAACGGCTGAGACGCGAACCGCCGAGGGAAATCTCCCCGCTGTCGCCGTCGAGAATTCCCGCCGACAGGGAGCGTTTGAACGCCAGCACCGAAAGCATGCCTTCCTCGATGGTGCCCTTGGCGACGAAATTGATGACCTGCACCGGGCGTAGCTGGCCCATGCGATGGATGCGCGCGATGCGCTGTTCGAGAATTGCCGGGTTCCACGGCAAGTCCATATTCACCAGGGTCGAAGCATGCTGCAGATTGAGCCCCGTACTGCCGGCATCGGTGGACAGGAACACACGGCAGCTGGGATCGTCACGAAACCGCTGCACCAGTGGCGGCCGTCGCTCCGACGGGACACCGCCGTGGAAGCTGACATAGCCGAGACCGCGCGCTTCGAGGCGGCGGATAACGATGTCGTGGGTCCGCGTCCACTGCGAGAACACCACCGCCTTGGCCTCGGGCTCGACGAACAATTCATCGAACAGCGCGGCCAGTTCGTCCGCCTTGACGCCGTGGTCGGTTTCCTGGTCCAGCAGATAAGTGCTGTTGCATGACATGCGCATGTTCTGCAGCGCGACCATCAGCCGCCGCTGATCGGTATCCGACAAAAACCCGCTGCGGCGCCAGCGCTGCACGATCTTGGCCACGATGTCAGCGTTTTCCTGATGATAAACCATCTGCGCTTCGGTCATCGGCAGCAGCAGGTTCTGATCGGTCCGCACCGGCAGTTGCCGCAGCACCTCGGATTTGCGCCGGCGGATCATGACCGGCGCCAGGGTCTGGCCGATCCTTTCCAGCCCGGTATAGCCGGTGACGCGCCCGGCTTCGTCCTTGACCTGATGCTCATGCAGCAGCTTCCAGGTTGGCCCGAGCCGGTGCTGGTCGACAAACTGGACGATGGAAATCAATTCTTCCAGCTTGTTCTCCAGCGGTGTCCCGGTCAGCACGATCGCATAGGAGCTGTCGATGCGTTTCAAGGCGCGCGCCGCGATGGTGTTCCAGTTCTTCACCCGTTGCGCTTCGTCGACGATCACGAGTTCAGGGGCCCAGGCGGCGATCAGGTCGAGGTCCGGCTTGAGTTTCTCGTAGTTTGTAATCTTGCAGAAATCGTCCAGGGTGTAGTCCTTCTGGCGCTGCGCCCGGCCGCCACCGATCACGCGCGCGGCGTTTTCACCCTTGCGCCCCGAGAAGCGCGTGATTTCACTTTGCCACTGGTACTTGAGCGAGGTCGGGCAGATCACAAGCACTTTCGAGACGCCAAAATGCCGGGCCAGTATTTCTGCCGCGGCAATGGCCTGGATGGTCTTGCCCAGTCCCATATCGTCGGCGATCAGTGCCCGGCCGGCCCGCACCGCAAACAGCGCGCCCTCGGCCTGATATGGATAGAGCGGCACCTTCAGGAGGGCCAGCAGCTTGGGATCGGCCGCGCCGCGGGGAAATAACTGCGCAAGCTTTTCGGCCCGCCGGTCGGCATCCCGTCTTCCAGCGATGAAATCGAGCGCATCGTCATAGGCCCGCAGCTCATGGCCGGATTTCGCAACCAGAGTCATGAAAGGCTCGATCTCGCCGAAGCGATGCTCCGGCAACATCCCGTTGTGTTCAGCGTCGAACAGGCCGGCGGCGGCTTTGATCACGTCAGGCGGGCAATCCGTTCCGGCGCGAAAATGCACGCAGCGCATGCCCTCGTTGCGCAGGTAAAGCTCGGAAAATGCCGGCTGGTAGCCACGCGCGAACGCCACCCGTGCGCCGCGCTTTTTTTCCAGCTGGGCCAGAGTGAATTCGATATGCTTGCAGGTACCCAATTCGCTGGTTGAATAATCCGGGCAGGAGCAGAAATTGCCCCCTGGACCAGGGCCTCGGATCGCCACGCGATAGCTCGATTTCGAAACGGGATTGCTGACCCGAAAGTCGGAGAAAAACGGCTCGCTGCCCAGATTTTCCAGCCCGAAGGTCTGTTCGCGCCCGAACTGGCGGCGCAGGCCGCGTTGCCATTCCAACGGCGTGAGACCTTCGGGCGCGTGGGTGCGCGCGAGCTTGGTTTCCCGGATCGGTCTGGTCGCGGCATTGAGCTGCCCGGATTTCATCGAAATGCGTCCCATTCAGCAAAAGTCGCGGGATGATTGGCATCCTATTAACTTTGCTCGCGGCACAGACGCAATCTCGATGGTCGAGATTTCCACTTCGAATCTCGTTGCCAAGCCCGCATAGACCCATTTTTCAGCTAGCCAAGCAAGGCGCTTCAGACCGTCCGCAATCGCCCCGTTCGTGTGCAAATGATCACTCAGGTGGCAATCCCCTGAAAGGATCGATGACAACGGCGCCCAATGGTTCGAAGTGTCGGAGGTTGCGTGACAGGATTGTCAGCGTGTGATGTTGCGCCGTAGCGGCGACGATGATGTCGGCGAAACCCGGCGCCTGGCCTTGGCTCCGCGCTTTATCTGCCATCGCGCCAGCGATCCGGGCTACGGGCACGTCGAAGGCAAGAACGCGGTCGTCGTAGAGGTGCAAGACGGTCGCCAGCCACGCCGCCAGACCAGCGCTCTGGCGGGTCGCCCCCTCGCGCCGCAATTTGCTGATGCCGTCCTCGATTTCCGCCACCGTTACCGCCGATAGGAACAAGGAGGCAGAATGCCTATCCATCCATTGGATTAGCTCTGACGGCACGGGGCGCGATGGAGCCGCCGCCGAAATGACGTTGGTATCGACGAGGTACACCGGTCAGAGATCGGCTGTCCGCGGGCCTTTACTGTTGCGTTTCGGCAGATCGTCTGCCGCCGGTGGCGCTACCATCAACAGACGGCCGAACGTCGGAACATGTGACAGCCGCTGCCACTCCTCGTAGCTCACGATCACCGCCTGTCGCTTGCCGTGACGGGTGATGATCGCCGGCTGTCCCTGCATCGCCTCATCCACCACCGCCGACAAGCTCGCCTTCGCGTCCCGCAGCTGAATCTCGCGCATGATAAGCCCCTCTTGTGACCACTGTAGTTATATAGCTCAGACACGGTCGCGAAAAGGCCAATATTGCCGCAACACCAACGGGCACTTCGGAAGAAAATGGCTCACGGGAAAATGAAAAGCAAAGCTTGCCAGTTTAACTTGCAAGTTTGCCTGCTTATCTGCATGATGAGAAACATGAGCGCGCCCCTTGATACCGCATCTATTTCCCGGGAAATGGCCGTGACCGAGCTGTCTCTGGCTATTGGAAAACTCGTGCGCCGGCTGCGCATGGAAGCGAACCCTGGCGAGCTGAGCTGGTCGCAAACCGCCGCCCTGGCGCGGCTGGAGAAAGCGGGCTCGATGACGACGGCGGAGCTTGCGCGCGGCGAGCGGGTGAAGCCGCAATCGATGGGCACGACGCTTTCCGATCTCGAGCAGGCGGGATTGGTGCAGCGCCGGCCTCATCCAAGCGACGGCCGGCAAGTCCTGTTCGCGCTGACAGCCGAAGGCGTCGAGGCGCGGCGCCAGCGCAGCATTGCCAAGCGAGCGTGGCTGCTCGACGCCATGGCGAAGCTCGACGCCGCCGAGCAGCAAACCCTGATGTCCGCCGCCGCGCTGATCAAGCGCCTGGCGGACTCGTGAATCTCGCGGCAGCCAAGAGGGGAAATTGTGAGCAGTTCTGCAACAGGCACCTTTCGTTCGCTGAACGGCTTCAACTACCGGATCTGGGCCGGCGGCGCGCTGGTGTCCAACGTGGGAACCTGGATGCAGCGCATCGCTCAAGGCTGGCTGGTGCTGACCCAGCTGACCCATAACAATGCGACCGCCATGGGCATCGTCATGGCACTGCAGTTCGGGCCGCATCTGCTGTTGTTCCCGTTGACCGGCTTCGCGGCCGATCACCTTAACCGCCGAAAGCTCCTGATCGGCACCCAGGCGGCCATGGGCGCCCTCGCCCTGGGTCTGGGCATTCTCACGATTACCGGGCTCGTACAATTATGGCAGGTGTTCGTATTTGCGTTTCTGCAAGGCTGCGTCACCGCGTTCGACTCGCCTTCGCGCCACACCTTCGTCGCCGAACTGGTCGGGGAAAGCGACCTGTCGAATGCGGTGGCGCTGAATTCGACGTCGTTCAACGCCGCGCGGATGATCGGTCCGGCCATCGCCGGCACCTTGATTGCCTCGGTCGGTTCCGGGTGGGTATTCCTGATCAACGCCGCATCGTTTGTCGCCGTGCTTTGCTCGCTTGGTCTGCTCCGCGTCAGTGAACTTCACCGGCAGAGCCGGGCCCTGCGAAACAGCTGCAGCTTCGTCGAGGGATTTCGCTATGTCCGGAGGCGCCCCGATCTGCAAGCCATTCTTCTGATGCTTTTCCTGATCGGGACATTTGGGCTGAACTTCCAGATCTTTATTTCGACCATGTCGGTCACGGTCTTTCATGCCGGCGCGAGCCAATATGGCTTCCTGACCTCGGTCATGGCGATTGGAACGATTGCCGGCGCGCTGCTTGCGGCCGGGCGGGAAAAGCCCCGCTTCGTGCTGCTGTTGAGCGGCGCCGCCATCTTCGGCGTCGGCTGCGCGCTCGCCGCCCTCATGCCCAACGCCTTTCTCTTCGGCATGGCGCTCATCGTCATCGGCGTATCGGCGCTGACGTTTACGAACTCGACCAACAGCCTGATGCAACTATCCACCGAGCCTGCCATGCGCGGCCGCGTCATGGCGATCCGGCTCGCAATCGCGTTGGGCTGCACGCCGCTGGGCGCACCGATCGTCGGCTGGGTCGCCGATGCATACGGCCCGCGCTGGGCGCTCGCCATCGGTGCCGCCTCGGGCTTTGCCGCGGCCATCGTCGGCATCCACTATCTGGTGAAGTACCGTCATATGAGCATGCACCTCGATGCCGGACGGCTGCGCTTCGGTATCGACGGCGACGAGCTTGTGAAGAGTCCGGGCGGATTGTAGCCGACCTGTCCGCCATAGCTCGAAGAGCGAAGGCGGAAGGCGTCATCCGCCACTTGCTGACGGCAAAGAGGCGGGTCACGGCTGGGCCTACAAGCCGCCCTATGGCCTAGCCTTTGATGAAAGCCAAAAGGTCGGCATCGATGATTTCGGCCTCGGTGGTCGGCATGCTAATCAGTTAGTCAATGCTAATTCGTTGCCGCGACTTCGGCGCCTCGATCGCTGATGATGCGCCACTCCATTTCCACAAGGGATGCGCGAACCGGCTCGGCATCTCGTTTAAGCATGCCAGGCTGTTGCGAGCGCGGTTTGCAGGTTTGCATCGTTCGGCAAACTGCTAATGGCCGGTGCGGTCGGATCGAACCCCGGATTATTGGCCGAATACGTCGCCATCGCCTGAACCAATTGCGAAATCTGGCTGTCGATCTTCAGGCCGCCGGCCGTAATTCCCTGCAGCTGATTGCTGCTGCCGGAGAACCAGCCGCTGACGTCGACCTGGGTTTTTGTTCCCAACAGGTCGATCTTCAAATCATTGCCGGACTGCTGCAACCAAAGATTCTCGTCCGTTATTCCCGCGACGAAGTTGAGTTCATTGGACGATCCCGCGGCCTCGTTCGCATAGATCGTGGCCTGGCCTGTGCTTGAGGAAGCAATATAGGT
>NZ_JBEKXH010000109.1:0-17168 GCF_049512235.1 Bradyrhizobium sp. | reverse complement strand
CTCTCTGTCCGCAGCACGCGATCGCTGCTCCAGGACGTATCCGACGCCAAACCCAAGGATCAGGCCGAGTAGGAACCGGGTGACGTATCCGCGTCGGACTTCTTACAGAAAACCGCTATTGAACGCATCGATGAGGGCAAATTCCTTTCCCAAAAGAAACAACGTTAGCGACAGGGTCAACAAACCGGCGAGCACCGCCGGGAAGAAATTGATCAAAACGCAATGTGCTTTTCGTGCGACGAATGAGCTGAACGTGGTGACTATGCCGTCATCTGGGCCGGCGGGCCCATTCCGCAAATGGTTGCGCCAGGACCAGAACAATAGGAAACCGACAATGACGGCGATGCTGAACCAGCCCACGATCGAACCTGAACCCGATCAATCTAGTGGTCCGAGAATGCATCGACTGGGGGCTTAATGCAAATTGAGATTGTTTGGCCATAATCTCGCTACCTGATCGAAGTCCGGCCCCAACGACGCCTCATATGCGGCTTGCCAGGCGGAGGCGGCCATTTTGCCTTCCGCCGAGCCTACCTCGCCTCACGCGCAATATTCGGACGCATACCAAACAGACAATAGCACAATTCCCCAGCCTCCGGGGGGAAATCTCGTGCGCGAAAGGCTTGATTTCTTGAACAAGTTCAATCTGATTTGGGCTGTCAAGCCCCATTGTAAAAAATATTCCTGTTGCCTTCTTGTTCGAATCAGTTATAGTCACAGCCGTCTCGTTCCAAATGAGGGGCGTATCGCGATCGTCACGGACGCGGGATGAGATGCGGTGGACGCGGCAGCGTCGGGCTGGCTATGACATGGCAGGGCAGGATGTACATTGCGGCGCTGAAGCGGACGGTGAAATCGTGTGGTCCTGACGCCCACAGCTGGCGTCAAGTCTTCGGAGGCTCGTTGGCCCAACCGGGCTCGACAAAACCTTTAATCCGAAGGCGACGGTGGCAAAAAGCTATCGCCGGGGAGAGCGCGTATAAGCCGTAAACCATTGCGTGCGGGAATGCCGGGTGTTTTCCGGTGCCTCGCTGTGAATACTCGTGTGCGCATGGCCGTTTTCTTGCACGCGAGGCTGCGGGTGCCACTGGGCATCCGGCATTCCCCACGCCCTCTGTTTTCGAGGGCGAGAGTTTCTGGCAAACCCTCGGACGCCTCGCGTCGCGAGCATGAAACTGTTTGTCGGATCGGGATTTTGTTGGGCACGAAGGCGCGATCCAGTACTTGAGGCAGCAGCGATGCTGTCGAAGCAAAGGCCGGAAGGAAACATGGACGACGTCATCATCATCGGGGCCGGCATCGCGGGGTTGACGCTCGGGCTTGCCTTGCAGGCGGCCGGGATACCCTGCCGGATCTTTGAGTCGGTAACCGAGATCAGGCCCGTTGGCGTCGGCATCAATCTGCTCCCCCATGCCACCAAGGAACTTGCCGCGCTGGGCCTCGAGCGGGCGCTGGCGCGGGTGGCGGTTGCCACCGCGGATGCGACCTTCTTCAATCGCTTTGGCCAGCTCATCTATCAGGAGCCGCTGGGACATGCGGCAGGCTACGAGCATCCGCAATTCTCTGTCCATCGCGCCGACCTGCACGCAATGCTGCTCGATGCGTTCGTGGCGCGCGCGGGACACGGGCGGCTGAACGCCGGCCATCATTGCATCGCAGTCGAGCAGGATGAGGCAGGGGTCAGCGTGCATTTCTCCAATGCTCCGGGGGGCGCTACGATGGCCACCCTACGCGGCGGCGCGGCGATCGCCTGCGATGGCATTCACTCGGCTGTTCGCAAGCAGTTCTTCCCGGGCGAAGGCGAGCCGCGTTATTCCGGCGTCAACATGTGGCGCGGCGTCACCCGGTGGAAGCCGATGCTGTCGGGCGCCAGCATGGTACGGGCGGGGTGGCTGTCGCAGGGCAAGATGGTGATCTATCCGATCCGCCCCGCCGGCACAGACGGCCTGCAGCTCATCAACTGGGTGGCCGAAATCGAGACCCCGGCCTATCGCAAGCGCGACTGGAACCGGAAGGGCGCGCTCGACGATTTCATCGGCGCCTTTGCCGACTGGCATTTTGACTGGCTCGATGTCCCCGCCTTCATTCGCGCAGCCGACAGCGTGCTGGAATTTCCGATGGTCGATCAGGAGCCGCTGCCGCGCTGGAGCTTTGGGCGGGTGACGCTGGCGGGCGACGCCGCCCATCCGATGGTGCCGCGCGGCTCCAACGGTGCAGGGCAGGCGATCCTGGATGCGCGTGCGCTGGTCGCAGCGCTCGTCGAACACGGTGACCCCGTTGCCGCGTTGGCTTCCTATCAGCAGCAGCGGCTGGAGGCGACCACGCGCATCGTCCTGACCAATCGCACCAACCCGCCCGACGCGATCCTGCGCGAGGTGTTTCAGCGCACCAACGACCGCCCTTTCGCTAAAATCGACGATGTCATCAGCCGCGAGGAACTGGTCGCGTTGTCGGAGGGCTATAAGCGCATCGCCGGTTATTCCAGGGATAGCTTGCGCGGGTGAGCAGGCGGGAAATCGCGCGGTTTTCGGCCGGATTGGCGTTAGGCTGTCGAGACAAGGACCGGCCGGCAAGAACGGGTCTGTTCGGGGGAGGGGCGGCGATGGCGATGTCGGAAGCTCATGGCAGCGGCGCATTGCCGGTCGATGTCGCCGGCTTCATCGATCAGCAGCCGGTCGGCGGATTTCAGCTGAAACTGTTGCTGAGCTGTGCGGCGGTGCTGTTCCTCGACGGTTTTGATACCCAGGCCATTGGTTATGTCGCGCCGGCTGTCGCCAGGGAATGGGGCCTGAGCAAGGGCGCGCTCGGCCCGGTGTTCTCCGCCGGTCTGTTCGGGCTGATGATCGGGGCACTGGTGCTTGGACCGCTGGCGGACCGGGTCGGACGCAAGAAGATCATCATTTTCTCGACGCTCGCGTTCGGCCTCGGCGCGCTTGCGACCGCGTTCGTCCACGACGTCAATTCGTTGCTCGCGATCCGGTTTCTGACCGGGCTTGGCCTCGGCGGCGCGATGCCGAATGCCATCGCATTGACCTCGGAATTCAATTCGCGGCGCCGGCGCGCCACCATGGTGATGATCATGTTCTGCGGGTTCTCGGTGGGCGCGGCCCTCGGTGGTTTTCTCGCTGCGGCATTGATTCCGCAGTTCGGCTGGCGTTCGGTCTTTGTCGTCGGCGGCGTCATGCCGCTGCTGCTGGTTCCGATCCTGGCGCTGCGGCTGCCGGAGTCGGTGCGCTTCCTCACGCTCTCCGGACGCGCCGATGAACGCGTCGCCCAATTGCTCGGATCTATCAATCGACGGGCGGCGTTCGCGCCGGCCACGCGGTTCGTCGTTCCCGAGCCGGAATTGGCGGGAATACCGGTGTGGCATCTGTTCAGGGACGGGCGGACCCTGGTCACGCTGCTGCTGTGGGTGGTATTCTTCATGGGCCTGCTCGACCTTTATTTCCTGTCGAACTGGCTGCCCACGGAACTCAACGATCTCGGCGCGTCGGTATCGCAGGCCGCCGCGATCGGAGCGATGCTGCAGGTCGGCGGCGTGGTCGGAACGTTTGTGCTCGGCAGCGTGATCGACCGCTTCTCGTTTCGGGCGCTGGCGCCGGTGTATCTCATTGCTGCGTTCGCGGTCGGCGCCATCGGCCAGCTCGGTCATTCGATTGTCTTCGTCACCATGGCAATCTTCGCGGCGGGATTTTGCGTTGTCGGAGGCCAGATCGCCGCCAACGCGCTGGCCGCGGCGTTCTATCCGACCTCGGTCAGGGCTACCGGCGTCGGCTGGGCGCTCGGAATCGGACGGGTCGGCTCGATCGTCGGGCCTCTGATCGGCGGCGTGCTGCTGACCATGAGATGGAGCCCGGCGTCGGTCTTCATGGTGGCCGCGGTCGCGGCGCTGTGCGCGGCGCTTGCGACATTTGCCCTGAGCCGGCTCGCGGGGCTCGGCGGAAACAGCAGGGACGCCGCCGCCCGGCCGACTTCGGTGGAGGCGCGGCTGCGTCCGTCGACGACGGCCGGGGCCTAGGCTAGTCTCGGCCGCGTCACGCGGTGGGTTGACGTTCCCTGACGAGGAGGGCTGACGGTGAACGATACCGGAAAAGATACCAAGCAGCGCAATCGCGAGATCGCGCACAATGAAGGCGTGCGGCAGACCACAGGCGACATCCGCGTCAGCGTATGGGCGATAGCGATCGCAGTGATCGTCGGGCTTGCGGTTGTGGGCTGGATGTGGATGCGCAAATAGCAGGGTTATAGCGCTTATCGTATTGGATTGTTCTTACGCGTTGCGCCGACTGGCCCGTTCACGCCACCGTGCCGGATGCCCGCAATTGCGTTATCGACGCCTCATCGTAGCCCGCCTTGCGCAGGATCTCGTCGCTGTGCTCGCCGATTCCGGGCGCGTGACGCGGTGCAACCTTGCTGGCGCCGTCGATGAAGATCGGGCTGTTGATGGTCAGCAGGCTGTCGCCCTCGAACGGCACCAGCACTTCGTTTTCGAGCATCTGCTGATCTCCGGGGATATCGTCGAGGATGCCGACCACGCCGAACACGAGGCCATTGCCGTCAAGTATCCTGCGCCATTCGGCGAGGTCCTTGGTGGCAAAAATTTCGTCAAAAATCCTGATCAGCTCCAGCGAACGCGCGTGGCGGTTGGGCCGGGTCGCGAACCTCGGATCATTGACAAGATCTTCCCGCCCGAGGCAGCGCGCCAGAACAGGCCATTGCCGGTCCTCGTTGAGCAGCGAGAGGATCAGCCAGCGGCCGTCCCTGCACCGGTAGTGGTTGGTCACCGCGTTCAGGGCGTGCTCGCGCGTTCGCCGCTCGCCAAACTTCGCGCCGCATAATTTGGCTTGTGCCAGCACGCCGTTGGCCCAGATGCCGTTGGCCATCAGGTTCGAACTGACATGCGAACCCTTGCCGGTGCGCTCGCGCTTGTAGAGTGCGGTGACGATCGCGCCGTACAGGGCCATCGCGCAGGGATGGTCGCCCATGCCGGCAACCGAGCGCGCCGGGGTGGTGTTCTCGTCCGCGCGCACCAGGTCCATCAAGCCCGAGCGCGCCCAGTAGGCATTGCTGTCGAACCCGGGCTTGTTGGCTTCCTCGCCTTTTTCGCCGTAACCGGTGAACGACGCATAGATCAGCCGCGAATTGAGTGGCATGAGATCGTCATGCCTGATGCCGAGTCGCTGTCGCACGCTTGGTGGAAAATTGGTGATGAAGACATCGGCCTCGGCCGCGAGCCGATACAGCACGGCCTGTCCTTCCGGCCCGGAGAGATCGAGCGCGAGGCTCTTCTTGTTACGGGACTCCAGCATCCAAGCGAAATTGTGCTGACTGACCGGATATCCCGGCAGGTTCGGCAGGTTGCGATAGGGATCGCCAGCGCCGGGCGGCTCGATCTTGATAACCTCGGCGCCGAAATCCGACAGCACGGTCGCGGCCGCCGGCGCTGCGATGAAGCTCGCGCAGTCCAGAACCTTGAGACCTTCGAAGATGCCGTTTTCCATGGTGAGGCTTGCTCCCGTGACGTTGTTGGCTTTATTCCGAACTTGCAATGAGGGAAAGACGTCTTATCCCCCATCCGTCATCAGCGCGGCGTTGCCACCGGCGGCCGAGGTGTTGACGGTGACGGTCTGCTCGGTCGCAAACCGGGCCAGATAATGCGGGCCGCCGGCCTTGGGACCGGTGCCCGACAGGCCAAAGCCGCCGAACGGCTGCACGCCGACCACGGCACCGATCATGTTGCGGTTGACATAGACATTGCCGACCGCAAGCCGGTCGACCACGGCCTCGATCATGTCGTCGATGCGCGAGTGGATACCGAGCGTCAGCCCGTAGCCGGAGCGTTCGATCGATCGCAGCACCCGGTCGAGCCGGAAGGCCGGATAGCGCACGACGTGCAGAATGGGACCAAACACTTCCTGGGTCAGCTGACCGGCGTCAGCCAGTTCGAAAATATGCGGCGCGACGTAATTGCCGTCGGGAGCGACGCCTGCGAAATGCAGCCGCGCTGCCGCGGTCTGCATTCGGGTAATATGTGCTTCGAGTTGCTGCTTGGCCGCTCGATCGATCACCGGCCCGATCTGCGTGGCTAGGTCGCGCGGGTCGCCCACCCTGAGTTCGCGGGCAGCGCCCGAGATCATCTCGATCATGCGGTCGGCGACGTCGTCCTGGACGAACAGCAGGCGCAGCGCCGAGCAGCGCTGGCCGGCCGAGCGGAATGCCGAGGTCACGACATCGTCGGCAACCTGCTCGGGCAACGCCGTCGCATCGACGATCATTGCATTGATGCCGCCGGTCTCCGCGATCAAGGGCACGATCGGGCCATCGCCGGCGGCGAGCGTCCGGTTGATCGCGCGCGCCACCTCGGTCGAGCCGGTGAAGACGACACCGGCCACATCAGGATGCGCGACCAAAGCCGCCCCGATCTGGCCGTCGCCGGGAATAAGATGCAGCGCTGAGGTGGGCACGCCGGCCTCATGCAGCAACCGCACCGTCTCGGCCGCGGTCAGCGGCGTTTGCTCGGCGGGTTTTGCGACCACCGCATTGCCGGCCATCAGCGCTGCTGTTATCTGGCCCGTAAAGATCGCCAGCGGAAAATTCCACGGCGATATCGCGATGAAGACGCCGCGGCCGCGCAAGCTCAAGCGGTTGCTTTCGCCGGTCGGCCCCGGCATGGTGTCGCCGCCGCCAAACAGTTTTCTGCCCTCGGCGGCATAGTAGCGGCAGAAATCGACGGCTTCGCGGACTTCCGAAAGCGCGTCATCGAGCGTCTTGCCGCCTTCGCGCTGAAGCAAGCCGATGAAATGCGCGCGCCGTTGTTCCAGCAGGTTCGCGGCCTGCTCCAGAATTGTCGCGCGCAGGTGCGCCGGTGTTCTGCTCCAGGACCCAAATCCCTCGCGGGCGGCGGCGATCGCATCGTTCGCCTGCTTCGGCGTCGGATCGACGACACTTCCGACCATTGTTGTCTGGTCGATCGGGCTGATGACCTGCCGCATCGGGCCCGATTTCGGCTCGCCATTGACCAGCGGCGCCGCCTCGACCAGGGTGGTTTCCGCTGCAACTGCAGATATCAGCCCGGTCAAAGCGGCCCGTTCGCCGAACTCGATGCCGCGCGAATTTGGCCGATGCGGCTGGTAGAGGTCGGGCGGGCGACGGATGTTCGGATGCCGCGCGTTGGCGGCGGCGCCGATGATATGGGCCGGGCGCCGCAGCAGAGTTGCCACCGGGACGGCATCGTCGCCAGCGACCGCCACGAAGGACGAATTGGCACCGTTCTCCAACAGGCGGCGCACCAGATAGGCCAGGAGGTCGCGGTGACTTCCGACCGGCGCATAAGTTCGACAGGCCAGTTGCGGGCGATCCCTGCTCAATTGCGCGTACAGCGCTTCCCCCATGCCGTGCAGGCGCTGAAACTCGAAGCCAGCATCGCCATTCGCCAGTTCGAGAACGGTCGCGACCGTCAGCGCATTGTGGGTAGCAAATTGCGGAAACAGGCGGGGCCGCAGCGCCAGCAATTGCAGCGCACAGGCAATGTAGTTCAGGTCGGTCATCGCCTTGCGGGTAAACACTGGATAATCGTCGAGGCCGCGTTCCTGCGCGCGCTTGATCTCGGTGTCCCAGTAGGCACCTTTGACGAGGCGCACCATCAGCCGGCGGTTGAAAGTTCTTGCCAGACCGTCGGCGTAGCCGATCACGGCCTCGGCGCGCTTCTGATAGGCCTGGATCGCCAGTCCAAAACCGTCCCAGGCTTCAAGCGAGTTATCGCCGAGCGTGGCTGCGATCACTTCCAGCGACAGTTCCAGCCGATCGGCTTCCTCGGCATCGACGGTGAAGTTGAGATCACAGGCCTTGGCCCGGCGCGCCAGATCGATCACCCGCGGCACCAGTTCCCTCATCACCCGCTCGTGGCTCAAGGCCTCGAAACGTGGATGCAGCGCGGACAATTTGACCGAGATACCGGGCCGGTCGGGCAGGGCCTTGTTGCCGGTGACGCGGCCGATGGCTTCGATTGCGCTGGCGTAGGAATTGAAATAGCGCTCCGCGTCAGCGGCCGTGCGGGCCCCTTCGCCCAGCATGTCGAAGGAATAGCGCGGAGCGCCCTTCACATGCGCTTGCGCCCGCGCCAGTGCCGTTTCGATGGTCTCGCCAAGCACGAAATGGCTGCCCATCAGCCGCATGGCTTGGCGGGTGGCAGCGCGAACCGCCGGAACACCTAGCCGTTTTGTCAATCGCCCGATCGTTCCTTGCGGGCTTTCGCCGGGCTGGATCACGCGCGCCGACATGCCCAGCGCCCAAGCCGACGCATTGACCAGGAACGCGCTGGATTTCGTCTCATGATGCACGAAGTCGCCCTGGCCAAGCTTGTCCTCGATGAACCGGTCGGCGGTGCGGCTATCGGGAACGCGCAGCAGGGCTTCCGCGAGCACCATCAGCGCCAGGCCTTCCCGGGTGGAGAGCGCGAACTCACGCAGCATGTCCTCGACGCCGCCGAGGCGATCGTCGTTCGAGCGGATGGCATCGATCAGGCGGATCGCGGTGCGGTCGATCCGCGCGTCCTGCTCCGTGAGGAGGTCAGCGGCTTCAAGAAGCCGGGCCGCAAGCACGCCATCGTCCGCCGCGTAGGGCGCCGCGAATGGCGGAAAGGTTGAGGAAATGGACTTCATGACACGCCTCAAGGGTCCCATCCTCTATCATGGGAACGCACAAGCGGCATCGCCAGCCTGCTGACGGTGCTGCAGCGACAGGACCTGCTCAGATAGGATCCGGAAGGCCGCGCTGAAATAGGTCGCGCAAGACCGCGATGTCGACCAGCGGTCGGCCCGAATCGAAGCCGCGCAGGAGCGGAGCCCACTCCTGCCGGTAAGTCTATTTTGGAGGTTTTCTGGAAGCCCCGTTCCCGGATTGGATCCGGGAGGGCGCTATTGTCGAACGCGCAATTGCGTCAAACCTTGAGGTTCTCGGCCGAGGTCTTGCCGCGATTGGCAACCTCTTCGTATTCGACCGTTTGTCCTTCGTTGAGCGTGGAAAGGCCAGCCTTCTCAACCGCCGAAATATGAACAAAAACGTCCTTGCCGCCACTGGAGGGCTGGATGAATCCAAAACCCTTGGTCGCGTTGAACCACTTCACAGTACCTTTAGCCATCACGTCGTCTCCGCAGGATCAAAAATAATAACGGACTGCCGGTCCCCGCAAACCGGCATGTCCGACGCGCGCAGGATACGCGGTATGGGGCAGGCTTGATAGCTTAAAACGACACCCGGATTTCGGCGGAAAACGATCATTATGGCGGCACATTTACAGTTTTTGCCGGTTTCGCGATGATTTGAACCGGCAAGGATCGCGAAACGCCGAAGTTTCCGAGATCCGGGTTCCGGCGGCGGGTACCCGGCCCGGAGACAGGCTGTCCTGTTGGTCCTGTCGCTTGGACCACGAGATGTAGTAGGCGAAAAAGGTCATGATCGCGACGCCGCTTGCGCTGACGAAGACCTGGGCCAAAAGGGAGCCGGAACTGGTGATCAGCGCGAGATGACCGGCAAAGGAGAGAAACACGCCGACGCAAAATACCGCGAGCGATTCTTCGCCGCATTTGATGATCGGTCTGAGGATTGACCATTTCAGTCCGCGCCAGTCCTTCGACACAAATCGCGTCACCAGCAATGCGACGAGGACGAAATGCAGCACGCGATACGGGGCCAGATTTGTCTTGTCGACGGGAATGAAGGCGTCCAACAGCCACGCCGGCACGACTTTTCCGAACTCCGGGAACCGCCCCGCCATCCTCAGCACCAGAGCAAAAACCAGGTAAGCGATTCCGAAAAAAGGCAGCATCCGCAGCCTTAGAATGGCGCGGCATTTTTGCACCCCGCCGAGCGCGAGCCAGGCGCCGAACACGAACAGCAGCTGCCAGCAAAATGGGTTGAAGACCCAGCGGCCCTCGGGAAAGGACGGCAGATGCCATTCGAACGCGCGCGCCGTAAAATACAGCGCAACGGATCCGGCCATCATCAGGTCAGGCTTGCGCAACATGATCCACAATACCGGCGGGAAGCACGCCATCAGTACGATGTAGAGCTGCAGGACGTCCAGATTGAGGGCCTTGGATTCCAGCAACAGCCCGTGGGCCAGGGTCCGGATCGGATGGTCGACCAGGCTCGCAACATTGAATTCGTAGATCAGATCAGGAGCGGCATATTGGGCCGCAACGTTCGTAACGGTTACGATGTAGATCACGAACAGGACGATGTAGGCGGCGTAGAGGTGCCATGCACGCTTGAAGAGCCGTGTCGCCCCGATGATGAAGCCGCGCTCCAGCATCATTCTTGCGTACACGACCGATGCCGCATAGCCCGAAACGAAGATGAACAGATCGGCCGCGCCGCTGAAGCCGTAGTTTCTGATCGTGATCCAGTTCACGACGTTATCGGGAATGTGGTCCAGGAAGATGAACCAGTTCGCAACGCCGCGAAACAGATCCAGCCTGAGGTCGCTCCGATGTGCCGCGAGAATGGCTTTGATGTCCATGGAGGCCGCTATGTGAATTTGGAGCCCTCGTTCGGACAAGGATTCGGCGCGCAGGAATCGTAGGGCAAAGACGCTCGCGACCCCAATAGACTTTACGTGAATGGGCCGGACGGCCGCGGTGCCGATGATTAACTTCGCGTAATCCGCCGCCCCCACCATGACTCGGCGGCAGGACCAGTTCGCCATGGGCTTTGCCGCGTGCGGCGTGGCCGCGACAACACGCACGGTAACACGAAAGCCCCGGTCGGGCGACCGGGGTTTTCGCCTCGGAATACGATCCTTCGGATCAATCGCAGACGTTGATGGTGCGAAGGCGATAGCCGTACGGGGTCAGGACGCGGCGCGTTACGTAGCAGCCGTCATCGCCGACGAAGCCGATGCCGATGCCGGGGCCGAAGTGGTGGTGATGAAAGCCCCAGCCGCCAATCCACGGCTTCGCGGAAGCGGCCGAGGGAAAGAGCGCCATGGCGCTGAGGGAAGCTGCGGTAACAAGTCCAAGAGTGAGGTTGCGTAACATCGTCGTTCTCCTTCAATGATGCGCGCTCGGCGCGGGTTGGTAGGGTCGGTCTTGCCCATCGCCCGTCAGTCGCATCGCCGCAGGGCGGGGTTCACGAAAACCGCGGACAATTTCCTGAACGGAAATTCAGGTGTGCGCTGGATCACACTGACAGCGATCACGCACCGCGAAAAATTCTTGCCACCAGCCCTCAGGCCGCGACAACATCCGCGTCATGAGCCAGTGCTGCCAATTGTCCGGCCTGGCCGACCGCGCGGACCACCATGGGATCATTGCGTCCGCGGATAGTGACTTCCTGCCGCGGCAGATCATCGCCGGTCAGGCCTGCGGTGATCAAAACCTGTTCCGAAATGATCGCTTCGCAAGCGAGGTTCTTGGTCATGTCCTGCAGCCGCGCAGCGACATTGACCGGGTCACCGAGTGCTGTGAACACCATGTGATCGCGGTAGCCGATGTCGCCGATGATGACCTCGCCGCCGTGGATGCCGACGCCGAAGCGGATCGGCTCGCGCAGGTCATGACTGAGAAACTGATTCAACTCCGCGACATTGGCGGCAATCATGGCGGCCGCCCGCAGCGCCTGACGGCAGGCTGTTTGCGGGCTGCTGGTCAGCCCGAACAGCGCCAATGCGCCATCGCCGAGGAACTGGTTGGGCTGACCTCCGCAGGCGATCACCGCCTGCGACACCGCGCCGAGAAAGCGGTTGACGATGAAGACGGTATCGAACGGCAGACGGTGTTCCGCGAGCCTGGTCGAACCCCGCATGTCGACGAACAGGCTGACCAGATAACGTTCCTCGCCGATGTGGGAGGAGCCTGAGCTCCGCGCGCCGGTCGGGCTGATCTGCGGCAGGAAGACCTGGAAGAAAGAGAGATCGCGCTCGGGCCTGAGCTGGCAGGCGAGGCGGATGGCCGGATCCGCGCCGGCCCCGACCCGGCTGAGCACGAACGCTTCGCGCGGCGATGGCTGCGGCAGCGCGGCGCAATCCCCGATGACGCGGATGCGGCAGGTCGAGCAGCGCGCCCGGCCGCCGCAGATGCTGGCATGCGGCACGTTGTTGCGCAGGCTCGCCTCCAGCACGCTGAGCCCGCGCGGCACGCGAACCGTCCTGCCATTGCCGTAACTCAAGGTGATCATGCCGCCGCGGCGCTCATGGAGCGCGCGCACCGCCCTTGCCAGCAGGACCAATCCGATCAGGCCGAGATAACCGATCAGGAAATCATCGATGATCTTGTCCAGGAAGGCCTGTTCGGCGGGCGTGCCGAGCTGGCGCTGCGAAAGATTGTCCGCCCTCCATTCGGCGCTCGCGCTGGCGGCCGCGATGCTTCGTCCGCCCTGATAGAGACCGAGCATGGCGAGTGTCGGAATCAGCACCGCGGCGGCAAGCAGCAGCGGCGCGGCGCGTTTGTAAAAGGCTTTCATTCGCAGCCAGAAATAAATCCCGATGCAGCCGTGGACCCAGGCGATGGTCAGGACCGCGGACATCAGCCACATTTTGTACGGCGCCACCATCCAGAAGCCGTAGAGCACCTGCGGATAGAGTTTTTGATGCGCGAACAGCGCCTGGCCGAGCCGCACGCCGGCGATGTGGGCGATGACGAGCGCCGGAATACTCAGGCCGAACACGAGCTGCAGCGGCTCGATTTTCTTCCAGTGAAACTGCCGGCGCGCATACAGCGCCCAGATTCCGAGACCTGCGTGAACCGTGGCCGCGGCATAAAACGCGATCGCCACCGGCGGAAACCGCCAGAACAGCGTGTGGTAATGGACGCCGACAGCCAGCGCATGCATCGAGATATTGCCGAGCGCATGGTTTGTGAAATGGCTGACCAGATAGGCAAACAACACCAGCCCGCAGGCCAGACGAATCTGCCGGACGCCGATGCCGCGCAGGATCATGAAAGGTTGTTTGAGAGTAAGCAGGATTATTTCTCGGTCCGTTCGAAAAATGCCTGGCGAAATCTGGTGATATCGTCGGCGCTGACATCTGAAACGGCCCAGAAGGTCAGCCCATCCTCGCTCCAGTTCTCGATGTTGTAACCATCGCGAGATCTGGCGGTTGCCGCGGCGGGCGCAGCAGGCCAGATGAACACGTTGATGAGATGCAGTTGCCGCTTGTAGATGAGGGCTGCGACGACGCGGCCGCCGACGTAGTCGATGCGGCCTCCGACCAAGGGAAATCCTTCGGGCGCAAGATCGACGACGGGGGGAGAAAAATCGATCTTGCCGTTGAACCATGGCTTGACGGTGTGCTGGTCGGAGGTCGCGACATCCGTCAGGTGACTGGCCAAGAGCGACCTGACGTGACCCGCAATCACTTCGTCTTCGATCGACGAGCGGTCCTGTATCGGCGCGATCACCAGGAACAGGCTTGCGGCGAGAGCCGCCAGCGATGGCACGAACATCCATTGCTTGATGAAGCCCAGGATATTGAAGCCTCTCTCACGTTCCTCGACGGCCGGTGTGGCGGAGGTTCGCGCATCCGTTGCCGCCTCGCGCGAAATGGCGGCGAGTACCTGCGCACGCACATGATCTGGAGTTCTCCAGCGCACGCCTTTTTGTGAGATGACCCGTTTCAAAGCCCGAAACCTCTCCAGCTCGTTCGCACAATGCGAGCATGTTGCAAGATGCTGTTCGAGCTGCAGCGAATGGGCGGCATCGAGTTCGCCATCGATCGATCCATGAAGCACCAGCTCCCATTCGGAACATTGCCTTGGTAGCGAGGAATTCACGTCGGTTTCTCCTGCAGGCCGGTTTCCCGGCGCCACAGACTCGCAAATTGAGTCCGCGCGCGGGCCAGACGGGACATCACGGTGCCGATCGGCAACGCAGCGGTTTCCGCAATCTGGCGATAGGAGAGTCCTTCCAGCTCGCGCAACACCAGCATCTCCCGCAGCGATCGCGGCAGTTTGTCGAGGACGGTGCGGACGCTGCTCGACTCGGCGCGTCGCAGCAGGACCATTTCCGGGGTATCTTCCTCGGATGGCACGTCGTCGATGGAGAACTCTTCTACAGAGTCCGGATGATGCGCGTCGATTTCCATGCGCGCCTTGCGCCGGCGATCGAGCAGCCAATTGTGATAGCAATTGCGCACGATCGCAAAAATCCAGGCGCGGGCATCGCCCCCCTGATATCCGTCGAAGCCTCGGTAGGCGCGAAGGAAGGCCTCCTGCACGATGTCCTGGGCGGCGTCGGGATTTCGACTGAGAAAGCGCGCAAAATTGTAGGCGGCATCGAGGTGAGGCACGATGTCCCGTTGAAACCTACCATATCTGTCGCCGGCGCCGGTCGATTGCTGCCGGTGTGAAGCATCGACGCGGCCGGACGTCGAGGTGCCAGGACCCGATTCTTTGCCGCGGCTTTTGGTGGTGAATATCGCGGTCACTTCGGTGCTGGCGGCAGTGGCTCGAAGTCCGGAATTTTTCGGGATGCCGGAAAGCCGCGCCAGATGCGCGACCATCACGTTCAGCAGGGACCCTGGCATCCCCGGCTCTGTCGCAGACAGCGAATTCATGGCGTGTCCAGTGTGGTTGTCCGGTTGGTCGGCGTTAAAGAAAGTCGATCATGCTATATCTGACCTTAGGGTAGACTGCTATTCGATCCGGTTTATTCCGCATTTCCCGAACAAAAGGCGCGTTCTTCTTGACGGTCCGCGCGCAGCCAGGCCCGTTCCGGAAAGCCGCATCCTGCATTCCTGCGCGAGCGCGGTGACTCCCAAAAGATTTGCCTGTCGAGAATAAATCGCGGGCGGCGCCAGTCTCCCCAGGTGGAGGCATTGTTCGATCGCCGACAAGAGGATGATCTGCGGCGCCCATTTCCCGTTCCCCGGCGCAGGCGTGTTCGCCGGGGACGGCGATGCCTACGCCTTCACGCCGCTCGTTCAATCCTAAATCGCACACGGAGAATATCGTCATGTCAAAGACCCTGAAATCCATCCTGACCGGTATGACCCTGACCATCGGTTTGGGTTTCGCTTCGGCAATGCTGTCGGCTCCGGCCTATGCGGTCGACAATTTGTCGTCGGCCGGCGCGCCGGACCTCACCTCGGTTCGTGCCAAGATCAAGGCAAAGGACTATGCCGCCGCCCTCACCGAGTTGAGGGACCTTGCCGAGGATACGCAACAGGCCGACGTCTACAATCTGCTCGGCTTTACCCTGCGCAAGACCGGCGACTTCAAGACGTCGCTGACCTACTACACCAAGGCGCTCGAACTTCAGCCCGAACACAAGGCCGCCCGCGAATATCTCGGCGAGCTCTTTGTCGAGACCGGCCATATCGACAAGGCCAAGGAACAGCTCGCCATCCTGGCGAAACTTTGCCCTGGCGGCTGCGAGGAGCGTGAAGATCTGCAGAAGGTCATCAACAGCAAATCGGCGAGCCGATGAGATTAGAAGCGGGCGATGCATTCGCCTGCTTCCTTCAGGGCAGTGGCCACTCCTGATTAATAGCGTCTGCGGCGACCGGCGCCGGCGTTCGCCGGCAGGATTTCGAGCGGTGTTGGCCTGCCGCCGCCGGCACGTTGACACCTCCGGGGGAGTCGGCAAGAAAGCGCCGTGACGATCGCCCCGCTCAGCAAGATCACCACCGGACCGCACCGTTCCGTCTTTCGGCAATGGCTTGGCGTTGCGGCGTTGGTCGCCGCGATGACCGCGTTGCGGGTGATCTATGCCGGCGCGATCGATCTGCGCACCGACGAGGCCTATTACTGGACCTGGTCGAAAGAGAACGTGCTTTGCTTCCTCGATCATCCGCCGATGATTGCATGGTTCATCCGCCTCGGCACCGCGATCTTCGGCGACAGCAATATCGGCGTCAGGTTCGCCGGGATCGTGGCGATGCTGGTCACGCAATGGCTGCTCGCCGACATCGTCCGCCGCGTGACCCACGACGCCCGCGCCGTCGCGCTCGCGCTCTTGATGCCGGAGGCTGCGCTCTATTACGGTTTGCTGATGGCGAAAGTCTCGCCCGACGTGGCGCTGATCCCGTTCGCCACCGCGATGCTGTGGGCGCTGGTCCGGCTCGACCAAAGCGGCGATGCGCGCTGGTGGCTGGCCGCCGGGGCCTTCGCCGGGCTGGCGCTGTTGTCGAAATTCACCGCCGTGATGCTGCTTCCGGCGGTGGTGGCCTTCATGCTGGTGCCGGACTGGCGCCGGCGCTGGCTGGTCAGCCCCTATCCCTGGCTTGCGGCGCTGATCGCGGTCGTTCTGTTCTCGCCGGTGCTGATCTGGAATGCCGGACACGACTGGGCGTCGTTTCGCTTCCAGCTGGTGCGGGCCACCGCGACCCATGACATATCCCTTCGCACCGTCGGCGATTACATCGGCCTGCAGTTCGGGCTGGTCGGCTTTGTCCTGCTGCCGGTGGTGCTGTCGGGCGTCACGCTGACGGCATGGCGGGGCTACCGCCGCGGCAACGCCGTGGCCATTCTGCTGTCGACCGCGGTGATCGTGCCGTTCGGCTATTTCTTCTGGAAATCCCTGACGCTGCGGGTCGGCGATACCTGGCCGATGTTCATTTGGCCGGCCGGATTTGCCGCCGCCGCCATCAACATCGCGATGCTGCCGCGCGAGGGCTTTCCGGCGTGGATGATCCGATCGACCATCTGGTGGGCCAAGACGGCCATTGTTTCCGGCATCGGCTTTGTCGTTGTGGTCTTTCTCTACTACGTCGCCAGTCCCTGGAACTTGATCGGCAGCGCCGATCCGATCGGCGGCGAAGCCGGCTACCGGCGGGTCGCCGAGCGGGCGCAGGCCGAACTGCAAAAGACCGGCGCGAGCTGGATCGCCACCACCGACTACCGGACCTACGCCATGCTGCGCTGGTTCTTTGGCGATCGCGTACCGGTCATCCAGATCAACGAGCGCGCGCGCTATCAGGGCTTTCGCGATCCCGGCATCGCTCTGATCGAAGGCCGGACCGGGCTCTATGTCGGGCGCGAGCCCGATAATGGCAGCCCGTTGTGGGCGTCGACGACGGCGGTCAGAGTGCCGCTGGAACGGGTCGATCGGATCTGGCGCGGGGTCGTGATGGACACCTACGCGCTGGAAAAGCTGACCGGCTTGACGCCGGAGCTTTCGCCGGCCGTGGACTCGCCGCTATACCGCGCTCGCACGCTGGCGGGCAAGCCGCG